>JBAWCC010000168.1:0-12072 GCA_049590095.1 Allosphingosinicella sp.
AGCTTGCGGCCATCCGCCGCGACGCCGCCGCCTGGCCGGACGTGGCGGCCCCCCAGGTCGTCCTTATCCGGGCGCTGCTCGGCCGCGGACTCGGACCGGAAGCGCTGCAGAGGGCGCGGCAGCTCCAGGCCGCCGCCCCCGGCGCTCCCGACGCCCATGTCCTGGTCGGCGACGCGCTGGCGATCCAGGGCGATCATGCGGGCGCCGCCGGCGCCTACCGACGGGCGGCGAACCTCGCCTTCAACGAGCCGGTGGCGCTCCGGCTGATCGAGGCGCTTCGCAATTCGGGCGACGACGGGGGCGCGACGAAAGTGCTGACCCTGTTCCTCCAGCAGAACCCGCAGAACGTCTCCGCCTTGACCATGGCCGCGAACGCCTATCTGCAGGCGAAGCGCTGGCCCGAGGCGATCGCGGCCTATGAAGGGGTCCGCAAGCGCCTGGGCAATAACGACTCGACCCTGCTCAACAACCTCGCCTGGGCCTATGCGGAAACCGGCGACTATGACCGGGCTCTCCCGCTGGCCCGCCGCGCCTGGGAATTGGAGCCGCGCAATCCGGTGACCGCGGACACCCTGGGCTGGTTGCTGTTCAGGAGCGGCAAGGACCGGATGCGGGGCGTCGCATTGCTCGATCAGGCGGCCCGGGGAGCGCCGACCGACGAGGAAATAAGGGCGCATTTGAGGGAGGCGCGGAGCGGGTGAGCAATTCCTCCCCGGGGTTTCCTGGGGAGGGGGAACAGCCGAAGGCTGGTGGAGGGGTCTTGCTGAGTCGGAAGAACCCCTCCACCGCGCTTCGCGCGGTCCCCCTCCCCGCGAAATCGCGGGGAGGAATTACACAAGCAGCAGGAAGCCGTTCAGCGTCAGCAGCGCCCCGAGCGTTCCCAGGACGGCGGAGACGATCAATATCCATCGGTTGACCGCGAGGATGGCGACCGATCCGAGGACAAGGGCGAGCTGGAGGAGCACTTCGGCGAAGTCGAAAGCATTGTCGCGCCGGGCCGCCTCCTCGAAAGCCGCCTCAAAGCCTTTCGCCGTCGCCGAGAGCTCCTTCTTGCCTTCGCCTTTGGAGGGATCGTTCGGATCGGGCTCGCTGTCGTAGCGGGCGATCGTCGATTCATAATCCGCGAGCCGGGCCTCGGCCGAAGGGCGCTGGTCGGGGGGAACGAGGCCTCCGGCCAGCGACGTCTTCAGCTTCTCCGCCTCGATCCGATACATCGTCTGGCGCACGTTCTTGGCCTGGTAGAAGGCCCAGGTGTCGCTCGCCTTGATATTGTTCTCGATCATGTCGTCGGTGGCGTTGCCGCCGCCGAGCCCGCCGACGGCGAGCGTCGCGGCCAGAACCGCGATCATCAGGGCGGCGCGGTTACGGAAGCTTTCGGCGGCCTGATTCTCGGCCCGATCCTCGTGGATCTCGGCGATCAGGTCCGCGGCGTCGGTCGAATCCATTCTCGTTTCCCCCCGGAATTTTCGTGTTGGCTCGCAAATTTTCCGGTGCAAGTCGAGCCGCTTGATGTAGAGGCGGGACCCGAAACGACACAGGGGGAATGCTCATGAACATGGCCCGGCTCGCCGCACTGTTCGCGCCGCTTATGGCTCTCCCGGCCACGCATGCGACGGCCGCGGAACGACCCGAGCTGATCGTCGCAATCTCCGTCGATCAATTGTCCGCCGATCTGTTCGGCCAGTATCGACAGCATTTCGACGGCGGCCTCCGGCGCCTGTCGCAGGGGATCGTCTTTCCCAACGGCTATCAGGGCCATAACGCCACCGAGACCTGCCCCGGCCACTCGACCATCCTCACCGGATCGAGGCCGTCGCGGACCGGGATCATCGCCAACAACTGGTTCAACCCGGGCGCGACCCGTGAGGACAAGGGGGTTTACTGCTCTGAGGATCCGAGGGTCCCGGGCAGCAGCTCAAGGGGCGGCAAATATACGGTCTCGTCCTACCATCTGAGGGTGCCGGCGCTGGGCGACCATATGAAGCGCGCCGATCCGCGCAGCCGGGTCGCCGTCGTCTCGGGCAAGGACCGGGCGGCGATCATGATGGGCGGCTACCGGCCGGACGAGCGCTGGTGGTGGGATCACGATGCCAGGGCCTTCGTCAATCCCGGCGCTCCCGCCACTCCCAGGGCGATCGCCCTGGCCAATGAAGAGATTAAGGAGGCCCTGTCCCGGTCCCGGTCCGCCCGCGACCTTCCCCGGATCTGCGAGCCGCACAGTCGGGCCGTGCCGGTCGCCGGCGGCGGCAAGCCGGTGGGATCGGGGCGGTTCGCCCGCGAGGCGGACGACAGGAACGGCTTTCGCGCCTCGCCCGATTTCGACCGCGCGGCGCTTCACGTCGGCGAAGCGCTTCGGCGCGAGATGAAGCTCGGCGAGGGGCCCGCCACCGATCTCCTCATCCTCGGCCTGTCGGCGACCGACTATGTTGGCCACAGCTTCGGAACCCAGGGCAGCGAGATGTGCGTCAACCTGATGGCGCTCGACGAGGCGCTGGGCGACTTTTTCCGGAGCCTCGATTCGACCGGGATCGACTATCTGGTCATGCTCACCGCCGATCATGGCGGCCACGACATTCCGGAACGTCACCGCGATCATGCCGCCGGGGATGCGATGAGGGTCGATCCGGCGCTCAACGCCGGCAACATGGCCAAGTCGCTCGCCGCACGGCTCAAGCTGAGCGGCGACGTCCTCTATGGCGACGGGGCGTTCGGCGACATGTATGTCGACCGCAAGCTGACCGCCGCTCAGCGGGCGCGGGTGCTTCGCGAGGCGGTTGCCACCTACCGGCGCCACCCGCAGGTGGCGGCGGTGTTCACCAGGGCCCAGGTGGCGGCGGTTGCGAGCCCTTCTGGCTCGCCCGACAATTGGAGCCTGATCGAGCGCGCCAGGGCGAGCTTCGACGCCGAGCGGTCGGGCGACTTCATCGTGCTCCTGAAGCCGCGAGTGACCCCCATATTCGACACCAGCCGAGGCTATGTCTCCACTCATGGCAGCCCGTGGGATTACGACCGCAAGGTGCCGATCCTGTTCTGGCGCAAGGGAGCGGTGCCGTTCGAGCAGCCCCTGGCGGTGGAGACGGCCGACATCTTGCCGACGCTCGCGGCGACGATCGGGGTGACGATCCCGACGGGCAGCATCGACGGGCGCTGCCTCGACCTGGACGAGGGGCCGGGGAGTACGTGCATTCGATAGCGTTGGTCACCGTCACCCCAGCGAAGGCTGGGGTCCATTCCGACTCGGCATGGATGCCAGCCTTCGCTGGCATGACGGAGTGAATCGTCAGGCTCCCAGCGCTTCCGCTTTCTCCGCCAGCTCCAGCCAGCGCTCCTCCGCCGAGTCCCGCTCCGCCCGGGCCGCTTCGATCGCCGCGGTCAGCTCGGCGAAGCGCTTCGGGTCCCTCGTGTAGAGGTCCGGATCGTGAAGCGCTTCCTCGTCGCGGGCGATCTGGGCCTCGATCGCCTGGATCCGGTCGGGGAGGAGATCGAAGTCGCGCTGGTCCCTGTAAGTGAGCTTCTTGCTCCCCGGCGCAGGCCGGGGCCCGGCAACGGATCTCGACTGGGCCCCGGCCTTCGCCGGGGAGCCCGGGAGGGCAGTTCGCCTCTTCTGCCAATCCTCATAGCCGCCGGCGACGATGTCGACCTTGCCCGAGCCGTCGAGGCCGAGGGTGATGGTCACCGTGCGGTCGAGGAAGTCGCGGTCGTGGCTGACGATGAGGACGGTGCCGTCATAATCGGCAATCACCTCCTGGAGCAGGTCGAGCGTCTCGAGGTCGAGATCGTTGGTCGGCTCGTCGAGGACCAGCAGGTTGGAGCGGCGGGCGAACTCGCGGGCGAGGAGCAGGCGCGACCGCTCGCCGCCGGAAAGGCTTCCGATCCGGGCGTCGACCAGATTGGGCTCGAACAGGAATTCCTTGAGATAGCCCTGGACGTGCTTCTTGACGCCCCTGACCTCGACCCAGTCGCCGCCGTCGGCGAGGATGTCGCGGACCTTCTTGTCGGGATCGAGAAGGCGGCGCTGCTGGTCGATCATGATGCCCCGAAGGGTCTTGGCGCGGGCGATCGTGCCTTCGTCGGGCTCCAGCTCGCCGGTCAGAAGCTTCAGCAAGGTGGTCTTGCCGGCGCCGTTGGCTCCGACGACCCCGATCCGGTCGCCGCGCTGGACGCGCAACGTGAAGTCGCGGATGATGGCGCGCTCCCCGAAGCTCTTGGCGACCTTCTGGGCGTCGATGACCATCTTGGTCTTCACGTCGTCATTCTCGAGGCCGAGCCTGGCCGCTCCGGCCGGCCCGAGCATCGCGGCCCGGGCGGCGCGCATCTCGCCAAGCTTCGCCAGCCGGCCCTGGTTGCGCTTGCGCCGGGCGGTGACCCCGCGCTGGAGCCAGTGAAGCTCGAGCTTCAGCTTGGCGTCGAGCCTTTCCGCGTTGCGCGCTTCCTCCGCATAGACCTGCTCGGTCCAGGAGTCGAAGCCGCCGAAGCCGATCTCGGCCCGCCGCAAAGCCCCCCGGTCGAGCCACAGCGACGAGCGGGTGAGGCGTTTCAGGAAGGTCCGGTCGTGGCTGATCGCGATGAAGGCGCCGGTATAGCGGCCGAGCCACTCCTCAAGCCATTCGATCGCGCCCAGGTCGAGATGGTTGGTCGGCTCGTCGAGCAGGAGCACGTCCGGATCCAAAGCCAGCGCCCGGGCGATCGCCGCCCGCCGCCGCTCGCCGCCGCTGGCGGTCTCGGCCGGGCGGTCGAGATCGATCCCGAGCTGGTCGGCGATGGCGTCGACCTCATGGGCCGCCGGGCCATCCGCGCCGTGGAGAGCGAACTCGCGAAGGGTGGCGAAGCGGGCGACTTGCGGGTCCTGCTCGAGCAGGACGACCCGGGTTCCGGGCTGGATGGTGCGCCGGCCCTCGTCGGTCTCGATCAGTCCGGCGAGGCATTTGAGCAGGGTCGTCTTGCCGGCGCCGTTGCGGCCGATCAGGGCCAGCCGGTCCCGGGCGCCGACGAACAGGTCGAGGCCGCGGAACAGCCAGCCGGAGCCCTGGATCAGGCCGAGATTTTCATAAGCGAGGACGGGAGCTGCCATGGTCCGGGCGAGATAGGGGGCGCGAGAGGATTCGTCACCCCGTTCCCTCCGTCACCCTGAACTTGGTTTGGGTCCAGTCGTCCGCCCGCAGAGCGGCTCGTCGCTGGATGCCGAACAAGTTCAGCATGACGGAAAGAGTCGCTTCTGGCACTTTGCCGCCGATGGCGAGGACGATCATCCCCTATGCCCTGGCGTTGGCCCTTGCGGTGGCCGCGCTCCAGTGGCTCGAGCATCGCTACGTGATGCGGGCCTTCTCGACCGAGATTTATGTCGCCGTCGTCGCCGCCGGATTCGTCGCGCTCGGCCTTTGGGCGGGGCTTCGGCTGACTCCGCGGCCGGCGGCATCCGGCTTCGAGCGCAACGAAGCGGCGATCCGGTCGGTCGGCCTGACGCCGCGCGAATGCGAGATATTGGAGCTGCTCGCCTCCGGCCAGTCGAACAAGGAGCTGGCCCGGACCCTCGGTATCTCGCCCAACACGGTGAAGACCCACCTGGCGCGTCTCTACGAGAAACTGGAAGTGGCGAACCGGATCGGGGCGATCGAGAAGGCGCGGTGGCTGGCGCTCATTCCATGAGGCGAAATCGGCTAAATCACCCGTTCGGGCGATATCATGCCGGCCTTCGTCCGCTTTATGCCCGGGGCGTCATTCGAACGGGGAGTCGCCGATCATGAAATATGCACTCGTCTACGGATCGCTGGCCGGGCTGGTCATCATCTCGGTGATGCTTACCGGGATCCTGGCCGCGGACCGGGACAGCTTCTTCGCGTCGATGTGGTTCGGCTTCCTGGTCATGATGGTGGCGATGATCTTCATGTTCGTCGGGGTAAAGCGCTATCGCGACGTCGAGCATGGCGGTGTCATCCGGTTCAAGCCCGCTTTCCTGATGGGGCTGGGAATCGCGGCGGTCGCGGCGCTCGCCTACATATTCGTCTGGGAAGTCTATCTGGCGGTCACCGGCTATCGATTCATGGACGATTATCTGGCCGGGATCGCCGGCGACCTGCGGGCCCAGGGCATGAGCGCCGCGGAGGTGAGCCGGGAAATGGCCGCATATGAGTGGATGAGGGTCAATTACCCCAATCCGCTGATCCGGATCCCGCTCACCTTCACGGAAATCTTCCCGATCGGCATGCTGGCGGCTCTGGTCTCGGCGGCGCTGCTGCGCAATCCCAAGGTGCTGCCGGCGAAGCGTTGAAGAAGGAGACGGCGAGTGGGATTGATCGAGCGAATCCGTGACGGCCGCTGCGACCTGGTGTTCGATCTCCCGGCGAGCGGCACCGCAGCTTCGGCGTGCGACTCGAACGGCGTGCCCGTCATCCGGTGGTGCGCTTATTACGGCGATGTGAGCGCAATCCGTCATTTGCTCGAACAGGGCGAAACCCTCGAAACGCTCGGGGCGAATCTCGACCTCAACGGAGCCGCGTTTCACGGCCATTGGCAGCTCTGCCAGTTCCTGATCGAGCAGGGCGCGGACCCGAATTACCGCCTCCAGGACACGGGCGAGACGGCACTGCACGCCGCACTGTGCCGTCCCGGCTCCGGGACCGCCGAGCATGTCGTCGCCGTGTTGCTCGACTCCGGCGCCGATCCGAGAGCCGCGACCCGGCCGGGAGTCGAGACCGGCAGCTTCATGCGCGACGTCAGGACCAGGGGCGAATATCCGCTCCACCGGGCGGCGGCGTTCGGAAGCGAAGCGGCGATCCGAAAGCTGATCGAGGCGGGCGCGTCGCGCTCGGCCGTCGACGCCCATGGCGACTCGCCGCTGAGCTGGGCGAGCCTGCACCTGCGCCCGGCCGCGATCCTGCGCCTGCTCTGCTTCGACGACTGGTCGATCCATTCGGAGGCGAGCTGGACGGGGGACCATGGCGCGGGGTGGAGCGGAATGGACCGGCATCTCATCGGCCGGCCGCATCCGGCGGACAGGTGAGGAGATAGCGGCGCTAAAGGTTCGCGTCAGTCACCTGACCTCGTTAAGGTCCTGCCGGTCACCGTCCGGAAGGTGAAGCTGGATACTGAGACAAGCTCGGCATGACGGGAGGTTGCGGGCGCGTGATCGTCAGGCCGCCTCTTTATCTGTGCGAGAGCTCGGTCGATATGTGGCCTCGGGGATCGGCATCCCCGTCTCTCTAGCGACTTCCAGCCAAAGGGCGACCGCCACCTCCGCCTCCGCCGCCGCCTCGCGAGGACTCTCGCCGTGCGCAGAGCAATAGCGCAGGTCGGGAACGTCCGCGATCCAGCAGTCGTCCTCATCGGACCAAAACACGTTGATGTGGTAGTGGGGCTCGGTCACTCATCCAACTCCAGTTGGAATTGCTCTATCATATCCAGAAACTTCCGGACTTGGTAGGGTCGGGCATCATTGCCCTTGGGCTGGATCGTGAGCAACTCCGGAATGCCTGGGCGCTTATAGGCTCGGTGACTTCCACGAGTCCGTTGAAGTACGAAGCCGAAGGCGGCAAGAAGCCTCTCGAAATCACGGAAGGATATGACGCGGCGGGGATATCGCTGCACATTCTCATAAATCTTTAACGGTTTCACGACGGCTGCTCCTCAAAACGCAGCCGCCCATAGATCAATCACTTCCGTTGAAATCAACAGTTATTATTATGATTTTCGGTGAGTCAGGCCAGTGCCTGCCAAGTGCCTCAGAAAAGCGACGGAAATTACCGCCCCCCGCCCATCCTCTTCCCCAGCCTGATGGCCTGCTGCTTTCCAAACCGAGTCTTCCTCGTGCCAGGCTTACCCTCCGTCGAATGCCCCAGCAGCGGCGCCTTCTTCTCGTGGTCGGGGATTCCGAGCTCGTCCGCTTCCAGCCGCCGGATCTCATCGCGCAGGCGTCCGGCTTCCTCGAACTCGAGGTCGCCCGCCGCCTTGCGCATTCGCGCCTCGAGGTCGGCGATATAGGCCTTGAGGTTGTGGCCGACGAGATGGGGGCGGTCCTCGTCGCCGGTGTCGACCATGACCGAGTCGCGGTTCGAGACGTGGCTGAGGATGTCCTGGATGTCGCGCTTGATCGTGGTCGGGGTGATTCCGTGCTCTTCGTTATATTCGAGCTGCTTGCTCCGGCGGCGGTCGGTCTCGCGGAGCGCGCGCTCCATCGAGCCTGTGGTCCGGTCGGCGTAGAGGATGACCCGGCCTTCGACGTTGCGGGCGGCCCGGCCGATGGTCTGGATGAGCGAGGTTTCGGAGCGAAGGAAACCTTCCTTGTCGGCGTCGAGGATTGCAACGAGGCCGCATTCGGGGATGTCGAGGCCCTCGCGAAGCAGGTTGATTCCGACCAGCACGTCATAGACTCCGAGCCGGAGGTCGCGGATCAGCTCGATACGCTCCAGGGTCTCGACGTCCGAATGCATGTAGCGGACCTTGAGCCCGGCCTCGTGCATGAACTCGGTAAGGTCCTCGGCCATTCGCTTGGTGAGCGTGGTGACGAGCGTCCGGTAGCCGTTGCGGGCGGTGATGCGGGCCTCGTTGATGAGGTCGTCGACTTGGTCCTCGACCGGCTTGATCTCGACCGGCGGGTCGATCAGCCCGGTCGGGCGGATGACCTGCTCGGCGAAGACTCCGCCGGTCTGCTCCATCTCCCAGCCGCCGGGGGTCGCGGAGACGGCGATGGTCTGCGGGCGCATCGCGTCCCATTCGTTGAAGCGGAGCGGGCGGTTGTCGATGCAGGAGGGCAAGCGGAAGCCATATTCGGCGAGCGTGATCTTCCGCCGGTGATCGCCCCGCGCCATCGCCCCGATCTGAGGCACGGTCTGGTGGCTCTCGTCGACGAAGAGAAGCGCGTTCTCGGGAAGATATTCGAACAGGGTCGGAGGCGGCTCGCCGGGGAGGCGGCCGGTCAGGAAGCGGCTGTAATTCTCGATTCCCGCGCAACTGCCGGTGGCGGCGATCATCTCGAGGTCGAAATTGGTGCGCTGCTCGAGCCGCTGGGCTTCCAGGAGCTTGCCCTCCGCCACCAGCTCCTTGAGCCGCTCGGTCAGCTCGTGCCGGATCGCGCCCATCGCCTGCTTCAGGGTCGGGCCGGGGGTGACATAGTGGCTGTTGGCATAGACCTTGACGTAATCGAGAGCGGCGA
Source organism: Allosphingosinicella sp. (assembly GCA_049590095.1). Lineage (GTDB taxonomy): Bacteria > Pseudomonadota > Alphaproteobacteria > Sphingomonadales > Sphingomonadaceae > Allosphingosinicella. The sequence goes on from JBAWCC010000168.1 coordinate 9,149, forward strand.
TCTTCTTTCCGGTCAGCGGATCGAACTCGACGATCTCCTCGATCTCGTCGCCGAAGAAGGCGATCCGCCACGCCATATCCTCATAATGGGACGGGAAGACCTCCAGGCTGTCGCCGCGAACCCGGAAGTTGCCGCGGGCGAAAGCCTGGTCGTTGCGCTTGTACTGGAGGGCGACGAGCTTCCTGACGATCTCGCGCTGGTCGACCGTGTCGCCCTTCTTCAGGGTGAAGGTCATCGCGCTGTAGGTCTCGACCGAGCCGATTCCGTAGAGGCAGGAGACGGAAGCGACGATGATGACGTCGTCGCGCTCCAGAAGCGCCCGGGTCGCCGAATGGCGCATCCGGTCGATCGCCTCGTTCACCGAGCTTTCCTTCTCGATGTAGGTGTCGGAGCGGGGGACGTAGGCCTCGGGCTGGTAATAATCGTAATAAGAAACGAAATATTCGACCGCGTTGTCGGGGAAGAAGCTCTTGAACTCACCGTAGAGCTGGGCGGCGAGGATCTTGTTGGGTGCGAGGACGAGGGCGGGGCGCTGCAGCGCCTCGATCACCTTGGCCATGGTGAAGGTCTTGCCCGAGCCGGTGACCCCGAGCAGAACCTGGGTCTGCTCCTCCTGGCGCGCGGCCTCGACCAATTCGGCGATGGCCGCGGGCTGGTCTCCCGCCGGCTCGTAGTCGGAGACGATCCTGAGCTTCCGTCCGCCTTCGGCCTTCTCGGGTCGTTTCGGGCGGTGCGGGACGAAGGACTGCCCGGTGTCCGGCTCTTCGAGGCCGGTCCTGATCATGATCGACATCGCCGACATATGGCTATTGGGGCTCGGGAGCGCTAGCTTTGCCCCCTGATAAAAGGGGGAGACAAAGAAGATGCGTGCACTGATCGCGATACCTTTGTGCCTGGCCGCGGCCTGCTCGGGCGGCGGCGAAGAGCAAAAGGCCGAACCGGCGGCCGACTCGTTGCAGCCAGGCCAGTGGGAAATCAGCTCCGAGGTCAGCGACTTCCGTTCGACCGACACCGCGACTCCGGCGCTCAAGGCGAGTGCGGGCGACAAGGCGGCCGCGCAGGCGTGCATCGAGGCGGGCAAGGAGGACGAGCCGCCGTCCGAGATGTTCGCGGGAGCCGGCTACGAATGCGACTATAAGGATCGCTACATCCGCGGCGGGCGGATCAACCTGTCGCTCGAATGCGGACGCGAGGCGCTCGAAGGCCAGGTGATGGTGTCGGTCCAGGGGACGTACAAGGGCGACAGCTTCGAGGCCACGTCCACCGCCACTTCCTTCCTTCCCGGCGACGGCGATTTCGTGATGAACAGCAAGATCAGCGGGCGGCGGACGGGCCCGACCTGCACCGCCCCGGCGGGGGAGGACGGGAAGGACAAGGCCAAGGGCTGACGCCCTTCATTCCCTGCCGGCGCCGCTTCTTCGAAATCGAGGAAGGGCCGCCCGGCTCGCCCGCGAAGATATCGCCGCCCGGAGGTTTAGAATGCGCCTGAAATATCTGTTGCTTGCCTGCTCTCTCGTCGCGGCCCCCGCCGCGGCGGCCGATTTCGCCGATTCGATCAAGGCCGATTACGACAAACGGCTCGGAGCGATGTTCGTCGATTTCCATCGCAATCCGGAGCTCAGCTTCAAGGAGAGCCGGACCGCCAGGATACTCGCCAGGGCGCTGCGCGCCGAGGGAGCGACGGTGACCGAAAATGTGGGCGGGACCGGCGTGGTCGGAGTGATGAGGAACGGCGAGGGGCCGACCGTTCTGATCCGCGCCGACATGGACGGGCTTCCGGTCGAGGAGAAGAGCGGCCTCGCTTATGCCTCGACGGCCCGCCAGGCCGGGGTCGACGGGCTCGATATGCCGGTGATGCACGCCTGCGGCCACGACGTGCATATCACGTCGCTGATCGGCACCGCCCGCCAGCTGGCGGCTGCGAAGGACAGGTGGCGCGGGACGATCGTCTTCGTCGCCCAGCCCGCCGAGGAAAGGGTGGGCGGCGCCATGGCGATGCTCGCCGACGGCCTCTACACGCGCTTTCCCAAGCCGGATTACGCGCTCGCCTTCCACGTCAATTCGGGATTGCGCACCGGAACCGTGACCGGCGCGGACTCGCTGATGTACAGCTCGGCCGACAGCGTCGATGTCACCATCCACGGAGTGGGCGCGCACGGCGCCGCGCCGCACACGGGCAAGGACCCGGTCTATATCGGCGCCCAGATCGTCACCGCATTGCAGTCGATCGTCAGCCGCGAGATCGGTCCGCTTTCGCCGGCGGTGGTCACCGTCGGCTCCTTCCATGCCGGGACCAAGCACAACATCATCTCCGACCGGGCCGACCTCCAGATCACGGTCCGGGCCAATGACGAGAAGACGAGGAAGCAGCTGCTCGTCGCGATCGACCGGATTGCAAAGGGGATCGCCCGGGCTCACGGGGTCGCCGAGAACCGGCTTCCCGAGGTCAAGGTGTCGGAAGGCACTCCGACGACCGCCAACACGCCCGCGCTCGCCCAGCGGGTCCGCGCGGCCTGGACCCGGGCGCTGCCGGCCGGGACGGTGATTCCGTTCGTCCAGGAAAGCATGGGCGCCGAGGACTTCACCTATTTCGTCCAGCCCGAGCTCGGAGTGTCCGGATTCTACTTCTCGGTCGGAGGCACTCCGCAATCGGCGTTCGACGCCGCCCGCTCGGGAGGACCGCCGGTGCCTTCGCATCATTCGCCCCTGTTCAAGATCGACCCGGAGCCTTCGATCCGGCTCGGCACGGAAGCGATGACGGTGGCGGTGCTCGACCTGCTCGGGCCCGGCGCGAGCCCTGCCGCAAACTGATCCACTGGAAGGGGAAAGAGAATGAAGACTCGACTGATCCTCGGCGCCGCGGCGCTGGCTTTGGCGGCCTGCGGGTCGGGCGGCGACAAATCGGGCGAAGGCGGGGACAACGG
>JBAWCC010000169.1:0-3124 GCA_049590095.1 Allosphingosinicella sp.
CCCTCTACCACACCTGGCATTTCACCGATTCGGTGCTGATCCGCCCGGGCGTTCCGGAGCTCGACTTCCTCGACGGCTCCGCCGGCGGAAGCCGCGGCGGCAAGCCGCGCCACGAGCTCCAATTCCAGGGCGGGCTGTTCAAGAACGGCCTCGGTGCACGCCTCACCGCCAATTGGCAGAGCGCGACCTTCGTCCGCGGCGGCCCGGCCCCGGGCGGCGGCACCGGCGACGACCTCTTCTTCGACGATTTCGCGACGGTCAACCTGCGCCTGTTCGCCGACCTCGGAATGCAATCCTTCGCCCGCGAGCGCCCTTTCCTTCGCGGAATGCGGGTGAGCCTGTCGATCGACAATCTGCTCGACTCCCGCCAGCAGGTTCGCGACCGGTTCGGGACGGTGCCGCTGAGCTACCAGCCCGGCTATCTGGACCCGCTTGGAAGATCGGTGCGGCTGAGCGTCAGGAAATTGTTCTTCTAGCCTTGCCTCCCCATGCGCAGCATGGGGAGGCACATTACTGCCCCAAAATCCTGCCGAGCCCTTGACGCAGCTTCTCTTTCTTCGTCCTGGGCCGCGACTGCGACTGCTCCGAGGCGCCCTCGTCCCCGTCCTCCCCCATGCCAGGCATATTCATCCCCAGCATGCCCATATGGGTCGACTTGGTCCTGAGCTTCACCGTCCATTCCGGCCGCCAGGTCCGAGCCGCGCCCGCCGGCCTCGGCTGGACGATATTGCTCTCGCCGCCGAACGCGATCAGGCTCAGCATGGATTGCGGTGCTGCCCGTGCCACCTCGGCGGGCACCGTGCAGCGGTCGGCCGTCGCCGGCATCAACACCCGGCTCTGGACGAGCCGGGCGATGTCGGCCTCGGCGACAAAATCGAACGCCATCATCGCCGCCTGGGTTTCCGAGGAGGTCCAGATGACGAAGTCGCCATTCTGCGCCGCGCCCATGACCGAGCCGAACCAGGCCCGAGCGCCGGGCACCGGCCGCCAGACGAGCGGGATCGAGCCGGAAGCGCCCGCGCTGTTGGACGTGAGGGTCACCGGAGCCAGGAAATCCTGGCCGGCGCCGAGGGCGAAGCGGATCTCGGGCGAATAATTACCGCGAACGACATGCTCGCCGAGCAGCGATCCTCCCGCGGGCACCCGCGCCTGGGAGCGCTCGTTGGGCCATTCACCGTAGGTGGCGGAGGTCGCGGCCGAAGGCGGAGTCATCGGCTTCAGTGCCGAGTTGGCGAAAGCCGGCGGCATCTTGCCCGCCGCCATCGAGGCGAAGTCGATCACCGCCGGCTGGCCCGGGCGGGCGGTCTCGCCGCAGCCCCAATAGATCAGCATGCGCCCCCTGGGCCGCTGCATCTGGCCCCAAGGCTGGGCGGGCGCGGCGGTGCGCGGCGCTGCCTGCGGAGTGACCAGCGGCAGGCTCGGCCCCGCCCGAAGGCCCGTCGGCGGGAGATGCTCGGCCTGCGGCGCTCCGGCCGCCCGGCGCGGGCTGCCGAGCTGGAGGGTGAGGGTCTGGACCTGGGAGGCGCGGCCGCCGAGGCCGGCCGCCATGGCGGCCAGGCCCGACGAGGTGTCCGCGCTCATCCAGTAGACGGTCGTGCCGCCGCCCCGCCCCTGGCTCAGCGCGGTTCCCCCCGCCGCGAGCGCGACGATTCCCGCCCCCGCCCAGACCATCTTCATCTTCATGGCTCACCCCTCTCGATTTTCCGATCCGTCATTCCCGCGAATGCCGGACCGCCGGCCGGACCGGCCCTGCGGTTGGACGGCATTTGCGTCGGCCGTATTTCCGGCCGATGTCGCATTCGCGGAAGAAGTGTTTCAATCGTGTCCGAACGAACGAGACGGCCACCCCCTGCGGCCCGGCAGGCGGAATGGCGCGGGCGAACCGTATCGGTTGCGCAAGGTCCGCCGTCAGGAACCTCCTGCCGCTCGAAATGGAACGTCGGCAACGGTTTTTTCGCTGAACGCGGCATGAGCGATGACGCCGCATTCCTGAGGGAGCAGGCCCGCCGCTGTCGCCGACTTGCCCGCGGAATCGCCACCCCCGACGTGGCGGCGACTCTCAACCAGATGGCGAGCGATTACGACGCGCGCGCTGAGGAGATAGAGAAGAGGGGGACCCAATCCTCCCTGCCGACCAGCGATGGGGAGGACTTCAGCGGCACTTCGCCTGGGTCCTCGCCGCCGGCAGCCGAGTCCTGATCCAGTCTCGCATGGTCGCCCCGTAGACGTCCTGAAGCTCGTCATAGGCCTTGCAGGCGTCGGCGGGCTTGTCGAGCGCGACCAGCGACTGGCCGAGGAAATAGAGGCTGTCGGCGGCGCGCTCGCCCTTCGGATTGGACTGATAATTGGCGAGGAAGGCCTTGGCGGCGGTGGCCGGCTTGCCGGCGTCGAGATAGGCGCGGCCGGCGAGATTGCTCGCCCAGCTCGCCCATTTGCTCTTGGGATAGCGCTTGGCGGTCGCCTCGAGCGCCTTCTGGGCTTCGGTATAGCGCTTCGCCTCCCACAGCCGGAATCCGGCATTGTATGCCTGCTCGGGGGCCGCCTCGCCGGTGGCCGCGACGGCGGGACGGGCCGCGGGCTCTTCCGCCTCGAACTCGTCTTCGGCCGGCCCCGACGGCTGCGCTGAGGAAGAGGAGGATGTCGACGGACGGCTCGGCTCGGCCGCCGGCGCCCCGCTGCGCTCCAGAACGTCGAGCCGGGCGCCGGTGCTGTCGCGAAGTCGGGTCAGTCCCTCCTCGAGCTGGCGAAGGCGGTTGCCGTTCTGCTCGCTCTGGCCGGTAAGCTCGCGAAGCTGCCGCTCGAGCGAGTCGACCCGGGCGGTGAGGTCGGCCACCGCGCTCGACGCGGGGACCCCGGCCTGGGTGTCCGACGGCTGCTGCCGCTCGATCTCGGGCGCGACCTGGGCGCCGTTGGGGAAGACCCGGCGCTGAACGGCGCGAAGCTCCTGCTCGAGCCGTTCGATCCTCCGCTCGGGGCTCTCGTTTCGCTGGGCGGCAGCCGGAGCCGCCACGCTCGCCATCAATAGCATCGCAACAAGATGAAAACGCATGACAAAATCCCCGCCCTTCGAATGCGCTCCACCCTAACCGGCTTGGGGCCGGGGTAGAAGAGTGAAATATTACGG
>JBAWCC010000170.1:0-11319 GCA_049590095.1 Allosphingosinicella sp.
GCGAAGGCCGGGGCCCAGCGGCACCGGTGAAAGGACTGGGCCACGGCCTTCGCCGGGGAGCAGCCTACCCGCCTTTCGCCCGGACCGACCCGCTCAGCGCCTCGCGCTTGATCGGCCGTTCCTTGGCCAGATCGTTGCGGATCGTCGTCGCGGCCACTCCGCCTTCGCCCATGGCGTGGCTGATCTGGTCGAGGCCGAGGACGACGTCGCCGGCGGCGTAGAGGCCAGCGACGTTGGTCCGCTGATGGTCGTCGACGAGGATGCAGCCGGTGTCGCCCGAAAGCTCCGCCCCGACCTGTCCGGCGAGCTCCGTATGCGCGTCCGAGCCGAGCGCCGGGTAGACGCTGTCGAACGTGAAATGGCCATCCGCCGTGTCGACGACGATACAGTCCTCATGCGCCGCCACGGCCGAGCAGGGGCCGTCGACGGTCCGGATTCCGAACTCCTCGAGCCGCGCCTGGTCCTCGGCGCTGAAATCGTGCGCGGCGTCGGGCGCGATCAAGGTGATGTCAGTGGTGAATCCGCGCAGGAATACGGCTTCGGCGACTCCGTGGCTGTCGTCGCCGATCACGCCGACCGCCTTGTCCGTCACCTCGTAGCCGTCGCAGACCGGGCAGTAGCGGATAAGGCCGCGGGCGAGCGCCTCGTCGTGAAGCTCCTCGTCCATCGGCGGCCTGCGGTTGGTTACTCCCGTGGCGAGCAGCACCTTGCGCGCCACCACCGAGCCTTCGCCCCATTCCGCCTTGAAGCCGCTTTCAACGATGTCGAGGCGCGTGACCCGGCCGGTGACGATCGAGGTCCCGTATTTCTGAGCCTGTTCCTTCATCCGGGCGATCAGTTCCTTGCCGGAGATTCCGTCGGGATAGCCGGCGTGGTTGTGGGTGCAGGGGATCAGCCCGGCACGGCTCTTCCCGGCGTCGACCAGCTTGGCGGTGAGGTGAAAGCGGGTGAGGTAGATTGCCGCGGTCAGCCCGGCGGGGCCGCCGCCGACGATCAGGCAGTCGAAAATGGGCTCGGTCATGCGCGGCGAAGCGCACCGCGGCGGGGGCGGTTCCGCTTGAAGTCGGCGATCACAATGTATATACTCAAAGTATATACGGAAATCGCATGAAAAAAACCAGAACCTTCAAGTCGGGCAATTCGGTGGCTGTCCGCCTTCCAAAGTCGCTCGGCGTAGGGCCGGGTGTCGAGATGACGGTGCGCGAAGATCGCGGTCGCTACATCATCGAGCCGGTCGACGCGGAACCCAGAAAGATTGATCTTAGCGGAATTGAAGGCACCGCTCCTTGGCTGAAGCCCGTTGAAACCTACGATTTCGAAGATTTGCCACGTGACTGGCACCTGCTGGAGCGGCCCAGTCGCGACGGTGCTCGGTAGTGCGCTATCTCTTGGATGCCAACTGCTGCATCTACCTGTTCACCCGCGAGCATCCGAACCTGAATCGACGAGTGAAGGCGACGGCTACAGGTGAGATCGGGCTTTCGGCGGTGACGTTCGCCGAGGTCGCCCATGGAAGTGAGCGAGGTCTTGTACCACCGCCTGCCGCGCTTGAGCAGTTTGTGAAAGAGTTTCCAATTGTGCCGTTCGACCAGCTCGCCGGCCAGGCCTATGCCAAGCTGCCGTTCGACCGCGGCAATTTCGACCGGCTGCTGGCTGCTCATGCCCTTTCGAAAGGACTGGCGGTGATCACTCGAAATGTCCGCCACTTCGCCGGGATCGACGGCCTTGATGTCGAAGATTGGACGGTCGCGTGACCTGGCGGGCGGTCGCTCTCACCCTCTATCCCGAGATGTTTCCGGGGCCACTTGGTATCAGCTTGGCCGGTCGAGCACTTAACCAAGGGATCTGGTCGCTCGACCCAGTCCAGATCCGCGACTTCGCCACCGACAAGCACCGTTCCGTCGACGACACTCCGGCCGGCGGAGGGGCAGGAATGGTGATGCGCGCCGACGTACTCGGCGCGGCGGTGGATCATGTGCTCGGCGAGAGCTCCGAAGTCCCCCTCCTCGCCATGACCCCCCGCGGGCGTCCTCTCACCCAGGCCTTCGTCCGCGAGCTCGCCGACGGCCCCGGGGTCTCCATCCTGTGCGGTCGGTTCGAGGGAATTGACGAGCGCCTGTTCGAGGCCCGGCCCATCGTTCCGGTCTCCGTCGGCGACTACGTCCTCTCGGGCGGGGAGATCGGCGCTCTCGTCCTCCTCGACGCTTGCGTTCGGCTTTTGCCCGGGGTAATGGGCGCGGCCTCCAGCGGAGAGGAAGAGAGCTTCGAAAGCGGCCTTCTCGAATATCCGCATTATACCCGACCTGTCGAATGGGAAGGGCGCAGGATCCCTGAAGTGCTGCGATCGGGGGATCATGCGAGGATAGCCGCCTGGCGCCAAGCCCAGGCGACGTCCGACACACGGTCAAGGCGGCCGGACCTGATCGAGCGTCGCAGGGACGCTCGAAGGCCACCGCCCTCTGGCGCGCAGCGCGAAGAAGAGAGCGAAGAGTCATGAATCTCATCCAGCAGCTCGAGGCCGAGGCCATCGAGCAGGCCGTCCAGACCCGTCCAGTCCCAGAATTCCGCCCCGGCGACACCGTTCGTATCGGAGTCCGGGTCGTCGAAGGCGAGCGCACCCGGGTCCAGAATTTCGAGGGCGTCTGCATCGCCCGAGCCAATCGGGGCCTCGGCTCCTCCTTCACCGTCCGCAAGATCAGCTTCGGCGAGGGCGTCGAACGGGTCTTCCCGCTTTATTCGCCGAACATCGAGACGATCGAGGTCGTCCGCCGCGGCGCCGTTCGCCGGGCCAAGCTCTATTATCTGCGCGGCCGCACCGGCAAGGCCGCCCGGATCGCCGAGCGTCGCGACACCCGTCCGGACAAGGCGGCCGCCGCCGCCAAGGCCTCGGCGCCCGAGACCGAGACCGCCGAAGGCTGAGGCTTCCTGACAACGCGATCTGAAGGGGCGAGAAGGGCAGGGCCTTTCTCGCCCCTTCGTCATGCCGGCGCAGGCCGGCATCCATGCCGAGTCCGAATGGACCCCACCCTTCGCCGGGGTGACGGGGCCGCTAGAGCCGTACCTTTCCCACCGCCACCGTCGTGTCCGGCACATATTGCGGCTGGGCCGTCTCCGGCCGCCCCTTAACCAGCGCCGCCCCCTCGGGGGGAAGCCCGCTCCGGGTGCCGACGATGGTCGCCTCGAGCGGCGCCGTCCCCTCGACCAGCAAGGTCACCTCCAACCCGTCGCAGCCTCGGCCGTGGCAGCGAAAGACCGGCTCCTCCTTCGCCTTCCCCTCGCCGAAACGCCGGAACGCGCCGCCGGCTCTCACCGCCAGGAAGCGGGCGCCCTCGGGGCCGACCAGCCGAGCCACGTCGGAGCCCCGCATTCGCAGCCGGAAGGAAATGACCCGCTTGCCGCGCTCTACTCGGGCCTGAAGCCCCTCCAGCGCCGGCGGCGCCACCGCCGGGCCGCGCGCATCGACCGCCCAGCGCTTGTAGCTCGACCAGGGGACCTCGACGCCCCGCTCCATCCCGCCGATCTCCGCCGGGAGAGGGCCCCGGTCGTGATAGGCCATCCACCGTGCCTTGCCCTGCGCCTCGTCCCAGACATATTCGAGGCTGAGCCGCTGCTTGCGCTCGACCGAATAAGCGGGCGCAAAGGCGGCCGGAAGCCAGGCAAGCGCCGCCGCCGCCGCAATGACGGCCGTCACCCGCTCCCGCCCCAGCCGCGCCAGCGCGCATTTCAACTCGATCAGGAAGGGGAAAAGGATCAGCACGGACACCGGCGCGAACACCCAGCCGGAGTCGAAATCGAGCAGCACCTGGCTGAGGTGGAGCAGCGGGATCCAGTGGACGGCGAGGGCGAGTAGGGCGAGGCCCGTGGCGATCCGCTCCAACCGGGGCCAGAGCAGTCCGACGCCCGCGAGCAGGGGCGGCAGCAGGAAGTAGATGGCGGCGCCCGGAGCGAGCAGACAGATAACCGCGCCCAAGGCGACGAAGACCAGCCAGAAGGCGAGCCGAAGCCGATCGCGTGCCACCGGCCGGGCGATCCACAGCAAGGCGACCGCCGCAGAGGCCATCGCCGTGGCGTCGATCGCCAGCGAGAGCCACTCGGGATGGGCGCGCCAATATTCGCCCGGGCGAAGCCGCCCGATCAGCCAGTGGAGAAGGAATGCGGTCAAAGCCGCGTCCGCCATCGCGACAGCCAGGGCCGCCGCGCCGCGTCCGACCCCGCGCCGGGACCAGGCGAGCCACGCGAATCCGATCAGGAGCAGTGCGAGCGCTGTCAGCCCCAACCAGACCGGCAGCGTGACGAGCACCGTCCCCAGCACGTCCGCATAGAGCAGCTCCCCGCCCACCGGCGCGGCGCCGCCGCCCGCCAGGTCCACGGTCACCCGAAGGGCCTGCTCGCCCATGTGGCGAAGGCTTCGTGGGTCGAGATTGGCGAGCGTGTCGTCAGGGCTGTGGTAGCGGGTCTCGTTGCCGATGATCGCGAAGTTGAGGATCGTCCAGGGGCGGTCCTTGAAGACGACGACGTCAGTCTGGTTCGGAATGAGGCGCGAGAAGTCCGTGGTCATTGAATTGGCCGCGGGTCGATCGACCGAACGGGCGTAATGGCGGATCGCCCGGCCGTTGGGCCGGCTGGTCTCGAACATGATCGCCGGGCCGGTCGTGCCTCGCGACTCCAGGTTCACGAGGCTGTCGACCTGGGCCGCGAGCGGGTCCTCGTCGAGGAAGGCTCGGGCTCCGATCAGGCCGGTCTCCTCGCCTTCATTGAACAACAGGCTCACCGGACGCGCGAGCGGCCGGTCCTTCAACAGCGCGGCGACCTCCAGCATCGACGCGACCCCGATTCCGTCATCGGCGGCGCCGGGACCGGTGGGCGTGGAATCGTAGTGAGAGACGAGAAGCACGTGCCGCCCCTGGGCCGGCCCGATGGTGGCGACGACGTTGCGGATCCGCGCGCATGAGACGGTCTGTCCGATCGAGGCGCCGTTGCAGGTGAATGTGTCGGCGATTCGAGGGCTCAGCCCCAGCGCGCGCAATTCGACGACGAGCCGGTCGCGCACTTCGTCATTGGCGGCGCTGTCGACCGGATGGGGCCGCTGGTCCCCCAGTATCCGCTGCAGCCGGGCCATGGCTCGGGGGCTATCGAAGCCTCCCGCTCCCGCCTGCGCGGCCGAAGGGATCGGCACCAGAGCGCTCTTCGCGCCCATCACCCCGAGCAGCGCCAGAAGCAGCAATGCGACGATCAGGCCGGTCCGTTTCATCGCTTTCCCTTGCGGCGCCCGGCGCTCCTGATAACAGACGCCCCGAGGGTGGCAACCGGGCGGGAGAATGACGGCGATGTGGCAGTGGCTCGCGGCCTTGGCGGCGATCGGCGGTGCAGGAGCCGCACAGATGATGAGCGACGTCTCGTCGCCTCGCAACGACTATAATCCGAGCTTCGACCGGACCGAGCGCGTTCGCGTGTTCGCCCGCTCGGAGGCCGACTTCGCCGACGCAAAAATATACATTTCGGAAAGGCGCCGCGGCCGCTGGTCGGATCCGACGCCGATCCGCTTCTCCGATCCCCGCTACAGCGATTCCGACCCCTGGCTGACCCCGGACGGCTCAACCCTCTACTTCGCCTCCGATCGCCCTACCGCCGTCCGCCCGGACAAGAAGGATCTGGTCCTGTGGCGCTCCCGGCGAGACCGCTCCGGAATCTGGTCGGCGCCCGAGCATCTCGGGGAGGCGGTCAACGGCGCGGGGCCGGAGCTTGGCCCCGAACTTCACGGCGGCGCCCTCTATTTCAGCGCCGTCCGCAAGGCGGGGAAGGGCGGACTCGACATTTACGTTTCGCGCGAAAAAGGCGGCATCTTCGGCGCCCCCGCGCTGATCGAGGGGCCTTTCAACAGCGCGACGAGCGAGAGCGACTTCACCCTGAGCGCCGACGGTCGCCGAGCGATCTTCTGGCGGATGGTCGGCGACAAAGGCGTTCTTCACGCAGCCAGCCGAACCGCCGCCGGCTGGTCCGAGCCCGCTTCGCTTCCGGATTGGGTCAACATCGGCCCCTTCAACTTCACGCCCGCCTTCGCCCGCGATGGACTCAGCCTTCGCTTCGCAAGCACCCGCGCGCGGCCCGGCCAGGCGGAGGGAATGGCGGACATCTACGTTGTAAAGCTCGGAAGGATGCCTAACTGAGGCCCTTGCCTCCAGGAGTATCGGACATGGGTTATCGGGTGGTCGTCGTCGGAGCGACCGGCAATGTCGGGCGCGAGATGCTGAACATCCTCGCCGAGCGCGAATTCCCGCTCGACGAGATCGCCGCCCTCGCCTCGCCCCGCTCCACGGGCGACATCATCGATTTCGGCGACAGCGGCACCGAGCTCAAGGTCCGCAACATCGAGCATTTCGACTTTGCCGGCTGGGACATGGCTCTGTTCGCGGCGGGCTCGGCCGTGTCGAAGGAATATGCGCACAAGGCCGCCGCGGCCGGTTGCACCGTGATCGACAACAGCTCCCTGTACCGGATGGACCCGGATGTTCCGCTGATCGTGCCGGAGGTGAACGCCCACGCCATCGACGGCTATCGACGAAAGAATATCATCGCCAATCCCAATTGCTCGACCGCGCAGATGGTGGTGGCCCTGAAGCCGCTGCACGACGCCGCCGGGATCAGGCGCGTCGTCGTCTCGACCTACCAGTCGGTCTCGGGCGCCGGCAAGAAAGGCATGGACGAGCTGTTTGAGCAGAGCCGCAACATCTTCGTCGGCGACACCAACGAGGCCGCCGTCTTCACCAAGCAGATCGCCTTCAATGTCATCCCCCATATCGACGAATTTCTCGACGACGGCTCGACGAAGGAGGAATGGAAGATGGTGGTCGAGACCAAGAAGATCCTCGACCCGAAGATCAAGGTGACCGCGACCTGCGTCCGGGTGCCCGTTTTCGTCGGCCATTCGGAGTCGATCAACATCGAATTCGAGCGCGAAATCTCCGCCGAGGAGGCGCAGAGGATCCTGCGCGAGGCGCCCGGAGTGATGCTCGTCGACAAGCGCGAGGACGGCGGATACGTGACGCCCGTCGAAGCGGTCGGCGAATATGCCACCTATATCAGCCGGGTGCGCGAAGACCCTACCGTAGAGAACGGGCTTAACCTCTGGTGCGTCTCGGACAATCTCAGGAAAGGCGCGGCGCTGAACGCGGTGCAGATCGCCGAGCTGCTCGGCAGGAAGCATCTCCGCAAGGCGGCTTGAGCATGTGATAGCATTTTGCTATCACTGTGGCATGGCACAAGCACTGATCCGCAACATCGACGACGATCTCCTGGCGGATTACCGCGAAGCCGCCGAAGCGAACAAACGCTCGCTTGAGGCGGAGCTCCGTGAAGCGCTCCGCCGCGCACGGCCGTTGAGTCCCAGAAGGCGTCAAGAGGTGCTGGACGAGTTCGCCCGCATTCGTGCGATGACTCCGGACGTTCCTCAAACGCCGAGCGAGATCCTGGTCCGGGAAGATCGAGACCATGGCCATTGATGCTCGTCATCGACACGAGCGTGGCCATCAAATGGGCAGTCAACGAGCCGGGTTCGGAGGAAGCGGCTGAACTCCTCCCTTGTTCGCTGGTCGCTCCGGACCTGTTCCAAGCAGAAGTGGCCAACGTGCTGACAAAGAAGGCTCGGGGCCGGGAATTGTCGGTGGGACAGGCTCGGCTAGCCTTCGACCGGATTCTCTCCCGCGTCGAGCTTCTAGCGAGTGCGCCGTTCGGCTCGGCCGCTTTCGACCTGTCCTCGTCCCTCGCTCACTCTGTTTACGACTGCTATTTTCTGGCAGCCGCCGAAGCGGAGGGGCTGGTCCTGGTGACGGCCGACACAGTGTTCGCAGCGAAGGTGCGGACGACGAGCCGGGCCGCTCTCGTTTACCTTCTGGGTGAGGAGATCCCCGATGACTGACGAGATGAAAGGCGGCTGCGCCTGCGGCCGGATCCGCTACACGGCAAAGGTCGAGAATGATGAGGCTTACCTCTGCCATTGCCGGATGTGCCAGCGCGCCACTGGAGGGGTGTCGATCGCCTTCAAGAACATGAAGAAGTCCGACTTGGCCTGGGAGCATGAGCCGGACTGGTATGTCTCTTCGCCCATTGCCCGGCGTCCTTATTGCCGCGAATGCGGCACCTCGCTCGGCTTCGCCTTTCCTGACAGCGAGAATATGGATCTCACCGTCGGCTCTTTCGACGATCCCTCGCGTTTCAAGCCCAGGCACCATTTCGGCGCGGAGAGCATGCACCGCGCCTGGCTGAACACCGAAGGACTGACGGAATATCGAACCGATGAATACAAGCCCCTGGTCGACCGCTGGATGAAAGCCACCGGGAAGGTGCCGGATTGAGCTCCGTGGAAACCCACCGCTTCACCGCCTCCGACGGTGTCGAGCTTGCCTGGCACGAGCTGGGCGAGGGCAGGGCGGTCCTGCTCCTTCACGGCCTCTTCTCCAGCGCCGACATGAACTGGATCCGCTTCGGCCATGCCGCCGAAATCGCTTCGCGCGGGTTCAGAGTGATCATGCCGGACCTGCGCGCCCACGGCGAAAGCACTGCGCCTCATGACGAGGAATCCTATCCGCCGGACGTGCTGGCCCGCGACGGGCTCGAGCTGATCGCGCATCTCGGCCTCGCCGATTACGATCTCGGCGGCTATTCGCTCGGCGCCCGGACCTCCGCCCGGATGGTGATCGAGGGCGCCCGGCCGCGCCGGCTGGTGATCGCCGGAATGGGCCTTCGCGGAATGCTCGAGACCGGCCGCCGCTCGGACCATTTCCGCAAGGTGCTGACCGGCATGGGGACGCATGAGCGGGGCTCGAACGAGTGGATGGCCGAAGCTTTCCTCAAGACCACCGGCGGCGATCCGAAGGCGCTTCTGCCCCTGCTCGCAACCTTCGTCGATTCGACCGACGCCGAGCTCCGAACGATCGCCATGCCGACCCTGGTCGTGTCCGGAATAGAGGATCAGGACAACGGCCCCGCCGAAGATCTCGCCAGGCTGCTTCCCGATGCCCGCTTCGTCGAGGTTCCGGGCAATCACATGAATTCGGTAACCAGGCCCGAGCTGGGCCGAGCCATCGCAGATTTCCTCTCGCTTGATTCAGCACCGCCCGAGGCGCAATAGCCGGGCACCGGACCAGAAACGAGGATGCTCAACCCGATGAAAGCCAATGTCTCCGTTCTCGCCCTCGCAATCTGCCTCGCCGCCTGCACCAATGCCTCGGCCGACACGTCCGTCGACACTGCGTCCACGACTCCGGCGGAAGCGCCCGCCGGTGCCGCCCCGACCGTGGAAGACGCCCGCGCCTTCGTCGCCCGCGCCGAGAAGGAGCTGTCCGAGTTCGCGGTCATCAACAGCCGCGCCCAGTGGGTCAATTCAACCTACATCACCGACGACACCGATGCGCTCGCGGCGCATTTCGGAACCATCGGCACCGAGATGTCGGTCCGCTTCGCCAACGAGGCGGCGAAATATGCGAACGTCGAAGGGCTCGACTACGACACCCAGCGCAAGCTCAACGTTCTTCGAAGCGCGCTCGTCCTCCCCGCGCCGACGACGGACGGCGCCGCGGCCGAGCTCAATACCATCTCGACCCGGCTGAACTCCACCTACGGAAAGGGCCGCGGCACGCTCGACGGCAAGCCGATGACCGGCAACGACCTCGAGGAGAAGATGGGGACGGTCCGCAATCCGGCCCAGCTCCAGGAGATGTGGACGAGCTGGCACACCAATGTCGGCCGGCCGATGCGCCCCGATTATATCCGGCTGACGCAGATCGCCAACGAAGGCGCCAAGGAGCTCGGCTTCAGCGACACCGGGGCGATGTGGCGCTCGCGCTACGACATGCCGCCGGACGAGTTCGCGGCGATGACCGATCGCCTGTGGAACGAGGTGAAGCCGCTTTACGACGAGCTTCATTGCTACACCCGAGCCAAGCTGAACGACAAATATGGCGACCAGGTCCAGTCCGATACCGGCCCCATTCGCGCCGATTTGCTGGGAAACATGTGGGCCCAGGAATGGGGCAATATCTACGACGTGGTCGCGCCCAAGGGCGCCGGCGACGTCGGCTACGACCTGACCGAACTGCTCGTCGCCAAGAAATATACGCCCGAGAAGATCGTCCGCACCGGCGAGCAATTCTTCAGCTCGCTTGGCTTCGCGCCGCTCCCCGAGACCTTCTGGACCCGCTCGATGATCACCGCGCCGAGAGACCGCGAGGTGATATGCCACGCCTCCGCCTGGGACGTCGACAATGTCGAGGATCTGCGCATCAAGATGTGCACCAAGGTCAATGCCGACGATTTCGTCACCGTCCACCACGAGCTCGGCCACAATTATTACCAGCGCGCCTACAACAAGCAGTCCTTGCTCTATCTCGACAGTGCCAACGACGGTTTCCACGAGGCGATCGGCGACATGATCGCGCTTTCCGTCACTCCGGAATATCTCGTCCAGGTCGGCCTTCTGCCGCGCGACAAGGTGCCGTCGGCGGACAAGGATATCGGCCTTCTGCTTCGCCAGGCGATGGACAAGGTCGCCTTCCTGCCCTTCGGACTGCTCGTCGACAAATGGCGCTGGAAGGTGTTCAGCGGCGAGATCGCTCCCACCGCCTACAATCAGGGCTGGAACGACCTTCGCCTTCAATATCAGGGCATCGCTCCGCCCGTCGCCCGCACCGAGGCGGATTTCGATCCGGGCGCCAAATATCACGTCCCGGCGAGCGTCCCCTACACGCGCTACTTCCTCGCCCGGATCCTCCAGTTCCAATTCTACCAGGCCGCGTGCAAGCAGGCCGGTTGGACCGGGCCGCTTCACCGCTGCTCCTTCTACGGCAACAAGGAAGTCGGCCAGAAGCTGAACGCGATGCTGGCGATGGGCGCTTCAAGGCCCTGGCCGGACGCGCTCGAAGCCTTCACCGGCACCCGCGAGATGTCGGGCCAGCCGATGCTCGACTATTTCCGGCCGCTGATGGGCTGGCTGCAGGAGCAGAACCGCGGGCGCAAATGCGGCTGGCAGGCCTGACGGCAACGGGAAAGCGATGACGGCGTAGTCCCAGCGAAGGCTGGGACCCCGGTGGGTGAAGAGCGACTGAGCATTTCACCCACCGGGATGCCACCCTCCGCTGGCATGACGGCTGCGCTCAGCTCGGGTGACCCTCGGCCTCGCCGGAGCCTGGCTCGAGCGCCGTGGCGGGCTCCGGAGGCTGCTCGCATGCCGCCTTCGCTTCGGTCGCGGTGATCGCCGCAGCCAGGACCTGGTTGACCGGCTTGCCCTCGCGGGCCCCGTTGCGCCGCGCCAGCGCTCTGGCCCCG
>JBAWCC010000171.1:0-3794 GCA_049590095.1 Allosphingosinicella sp.
GCCCTCGGCTCCGCCCGCGAGCCCGGCCGACTCGGCGAGCCCCTGCGTGATCCAGGACGGCAAGGCGCTGAGCGTCGCCCCGGTCCGGGCGCTCGGTACCGAGCCCTTCTGGAATGCGCGCGTCGAAGGCCGCTGCGTCACTTATTCGAATCCGGAGGATCAGAAGGGAACGAGGGTCTGGACCCGGTTCACTCCGGGGCCGGGCGGCGGCACCTGGTCCGGATCGCTGCGCGGAAACCGGTTCGAGCTCAGGGTCCGGCCGCAGCGGGGCTGCTCCGACGGAATGTCCGACCGGCGCTACCCGCTCGAGGCCGAGCTTCTCGTCGGCGGAGAGCGACGCCGGGGCTGCGCCGAGCGGCTATAGGCCTCAGCGGCGACCGCGGCGGACTCCGGTGAAGCGGCGCTCGACTCCGGGCGCCAGCAGGGTGCCGGTCATCTTCCGGCCCTTCACCCTGCCGTTGACGGTGAAGGGCAGAAGCAGCCGCCGCCCCTCGAGCGTGAAGGCCGAGCCGGAGATGGCGCCGGTCGCGGTCGCTCCGCCGCGGTCGTAGACGGTCGCGAAGAGTTGCGAGCCGCGCTGCTCGACGGTCATCGATCCTCTCCGGATCTCGCCCCGCTTGTTCTTCCAGGTCAGATCCCACGTGCCGCCGATGCGCTGCGCAGCGGGAGCGGCCTGGGCCGGAGCGGCGGAGGGAAGCGGAGCTCCGGCGATCCCGGCCAGACCGGCGAGGGCGGCCAGCGCCAGAGCGGCGGCTCGAAAGGGCGAAGTCATCATGCTCCCCGATCAGGCCTCGGCGCGCTCCGCCGCCTGGGCTTCGAGCTTGAGCTCGCCTTCGTCATAGCCGTCCCAATAATGGAGGCGCTGCGCCTCGACCTTGATCAGGGTCAGCCCCGGCGTGTCTACGCCCTGCTCGAACCAGCGGTCGAGATCCTTGGTCCAATGCTCCGCGAATCGGCTCTTGTCGCGGATCAGCTCGGCCCGGCCCTGGATGGTGAGGAAGAAGGGGCGCATCCCAAGCATCCCCGATTTTGCCTGGTAGGCCAAGCCGACCTGCGGATCGCTCTCGATGTCGGCGACGGTGCCGGTCTCGTCGCAGGTGAAGAAGTAGCTGTCGCCGTCGAAGTCGACCTGTCGGTTGTTGCTCATCGGCCGGGCGGCGATCGCCCCGTCGCTGGTCCTGGTGGACAGGATCGTGAAATCGATGTCCTTCATCTTCTCGGCAAGGTCGGCGAGGCTCTTGTCGGCCATGGTGCAAATCTCCTTATTGAGTTTTCCAACCAACCGACCGCGGAGCCAAAGGTTCAGCGCTCGCGCCGACCGGGCCGATAGCGAAAGGGCGCCCCGATCGACCGGGACGCCCCTTCAATGCCTAATGTCCGGCGCTGCTATCTGGTCATCGGGTAGATTCGGGCTACCGTCTGGGTGCGGGCGTCGATCTGATAGATGTTGCGGCCGTCCGAGCGGTAATAAACGCCGTTTCCGTCCCGATACCGGCTGCGATAGGCGGAAGGCACGCCGCCGAGATTGGACGAAGCGCGCTGGCCGACCCGAAGGCCGTCATTGCCGGTGACCCGGTCCATGATCTGGCCGACGACTCCGCGGCCGTCATTCTGCCGGTAGTCGTCGTCATTGTCCCGACGGTCGTCGCGATCATAGTCGCGGTCGTCCCAGCGGTCGTCGTCGCGGTCGTAGCGATCGTCGTCGCGGTCGTAACGGTCGTCGCGGTCGTCGCGGCCGACCTGGCCGGGGGGCAGGCAGCCGTTATTCTTCCTGGCGAGGCCCGGGGGGCAGGGGCGTGCGTCGTCATTGCGGCCGTCGCCGTCGTGCCAGCGGCCGTCGCGGTCCTGCCAGCGACCGTCGCGCCCGTCGTTGCCGTAGCGGTCGTTGCCGGAGCGGGCGGCCATCCTGATCGAGTGGCGAAGGCTGGCCATCCGGCTCTGCAGGTCGTTGCGCTCGCCGGCGCTGAATCCGCCCGAGGCATAGCGGCGCTCCAGATCGGTGAGCTGGCGCAGCTGCTGGCGCAACGGCACGGCTTCGGCACGGGTGATCCCACCGCTTCGGACTCCGGCCTGAAGCTGGGTCTGAAGCTCGCCGATGCGCGGCTGGAAACTGCTTCCGGCATATTGGGCGGCGGCCGGAGCCGCTCCGGCGAAGGCCGTCGTGGCGGCGAGTGCGATGATAAGCTTGTTCATGTCGGTGCTCCTGTTTGGGCGCTCCCCAACGCTTGCCCGTCACCCGGCGCCCCTTGCCGTGAGGTCAGGCTGAACGGCCTCCACAGCTAAGGTTCATCGCAGATTGAAGGAGATTACCGGTTCCGTTTATGTTCCAATCGCCGGATGAACGGCTTTGCGAATCGACCTGCTTCCCTTCGAAGCGGCCACGGCGAACGGAATCACCCGGCGCCCCCGGAAGCTTCTCACTCCCGGAAAAGCCGAAACTTCGACACTTCCGGCTCAGTAGGTGCCCGGTGCCTCGCGCTGAACGACGCTCGGCCGCTCCGGCTGAAGAAGCTCGCGCCTGCCGCCCGCCGCCTTGGCGGTGATTCCGCCGGCGGCTGCGCTGATCGGAGTGCAGACCTTGCCGGCGAGGAAGTCCAGCGCCGCCCGGGTCGAGGCTTCCTGCGGATCGCCGAGCGGGCGCGTGATATCGTCGCCCGCTGCGCAGCTCGCCTTCACCGTGCTTGCCAGGCCGTTATAATAATCGCCCTGGCGGTCCGCATTCTCGACCTTGAAGGCGACGACCCGAAGCCGGTCGTCGCAGGCCGTCTGGTCGAGGGCGATCTGGCCGACCGGCTTGCCGTAGGTGTTGGTCCCGACCAGCGCCTCCTTGTTGCCGTAATAAGGGATGAACGCGTTGATGATCATCTCGCTCGCCGAGGCCGAGCCGCCGGTGCCGATGAAGGCGATCCGCGTCGGAGCGATCGACTGGGGCTGCGGCTGGAAGAAGCGGGTCTCGTTGTAGGACGATTTTTCCGGCCGGAAGGTGGTGAAGCTGAACACGTCGCTGGTCGAGCGATTGGCGCCCATCAGGTCGCCGATCAGCTCGGCGATCGAGACCAGGCCGCCGCCATTGTAGCGAACGTCGACGATGATGTCGGTGACCCCCGCCGCCTTGAAGCCTGCGAAGGCGCTCCGAAGCGCCGGATCGGCGGTGTTGATGAAAGTTCGCAAATTGACGTAGCCGGCCTTGCGGCCGTTGTCGTCGATGATCCTTGCGCCGTAGCGGCTCGAGACGGGAGTCAGCTCGTAATCGGTCTTCGCGACGCTGACCTCGCGGGTGCCGGAAGAATCGCCGATGCGCAGGATCCGGGTCACGCCCGGATCGGGCGGCCCGAGGGCGTTGCTGACGGCCTGGGGGCCGCCCGAAGCCATGAGAGTGCTGACCAGCTGCAGATTGCCGGCGCTGGTGCCGATCGCCAGGAGCTCGGTGCCGCGGTCGATCCCGGCCGCGAGCGCGGGCGCGCCCTCATAGGCTTCGGCGACGAAGACCCGGTTCTGGGCGGTGTCGTAGGAGAAACGGATTCCGAAGCCGGCGCTCGACCCCGAGTTGAAGAACGCATTCTCCTCCTTGATCGAGGTCAGATAGGTGAAATAGCGGTCCCGGCCCTGCGCCCGGGCGGTCGCCGTCAGGGCGTCGATATAATCGTCGACGTTCGAATAAGCGGCGGCGTTGATGCTGGCGGGAAGGGTTTCCGGGAACAGATACCATTCGCGAAGCTGCGCCAGCGCCCAATTCTGGCGGGAGCCGAGCGAGCAGGCGGACGCCACGGGCGGCGGGGGCGGGGGCACCGATC
>JBAWCC010000172.1:0-1526 GCA_049590095.1 Allosphingosinicella sp.
GCCTTCACCCACCTCTCGCTCATCTCCGCCGCGATGAACCTCGACCGGGAGCTCGGGTAGCCGCCGGCGGCGCCGGCGTCACCTATGCCGGGCATCACCCATGCGGGCGTCACCCATGTAACGCGGAGTTATTGATTCTGAACAAGGCGCGCACGCCGCACTCGGGCACCACAGCACCGCACCAGATGAGTCCCACGTAAGCGCCGGTCACGTCGTAGGCCGCGTGCGGGCCTTGGCGGGCAAAACTGCCCGCGCGTGCCCGGAATGCCCGTTCTCTTGGGCAGTTTCACCGGCTAACCGGTGAAACTGCCCCCGAGCCGACCTACTCCCGCCGCCCCTTCAACCGCCGCGAGAACTCCGCCTCGACCTCACGGGTGGCCTGGCGCTCGGCGAGGGCGTGGCGCTTGTCCCAGGTCTTCTTGCCACGGGCCAGCGCGATCTCGACCTTGGCGCGGCCGTCGGAGAAGTAGAGCGCGATCGGGATCAGGGTCAGGCCCTTCTCGGCCAGGCGGCGCTCGATCCGGTCGATCTCGGTGCGGTGCAGCAGCAGCTTGCGCTTGCGGCGGACCGTGTGGTTGGTCCAGGTGCCCTGGGCGTACTGCGGGATGTGGACCTGCTGGAGCCACACCTCGCCGTCCTCGACCTCGGCGAAGCCGTCGACGAGCGAGGCGCGGCCGGCGCGCAGCGCCTTGACCTCGGTGCCGACCAGCACGATGCCGGCCTCCCAGGTGTCCTCGAGGTGGTAGTCGTGACGCGCCTTGCGGTTGCGCGCGACGACCAGCTCCTGCTCCTGCCGCTTCACCGGCCCATCATCGCGCGGCGGTGCCGGCCTCGGCGATGCGTTTGATCGCGGCCAGCGTCTCGGGTACGCCGCTCAGCGCGGCCCGCGACCGCTCGGCGACCTGCGCGTCGGCGTCGTCGCCGTACGTGTCGTGGAAGTACTCGATGCCCGCGGGCAGGAAGTCCCACGACTCGGTCAGGTGGGTGCCGTCGTCGCCGCGCTCCATCGTGTAGCCCCACCGGACCAGGCTGCCGCCCACGAGCCACGCGAACTCGCGGCCGCGCGAGGCGGCGACCACCTGCGAGCGGGTCTCCCAGGTGCGGTCGGGGGTCTGGTTGCGACCGCCGAACCACGCCCCGACGGTGCCGGGCTCGGAGCCCTCCTCCCACCAGCAGGCGGCGCACACCGGGCTCCACTCGCCGGTGCGCGTGACGTCGCTGACCAGGTCGTACACCTCCTCGGCGGAAGCGTGGACGACGATGGTCTGCTGGTGGTGCAGCGGCGGCGAGGTGCTCACGTGCCCCACCCTGGCAGAGCCGCGCAAGCCTCAGCGGTGCTGCCGCCGGCTGCCGCCGTGCCAGTCCTCGGTGGTCCCGACCTGGTCGACCGCGACCCCGAGCCCCGGCAGCTGCGGCCGCTCGCGCAGGCTGCGCTTGAGCTCGGCGAACCCGGGGAACCCCGCGAGCCCGACCACGTGGTCCCACAACCGGACGGCGTCCTCGGGGGCCGGCAACCGGCTGATGAC
>JBAWCC010000173.1:0-2974 GCA_049590095.1 Allosphingosinicella sp.
GGCTTGCGCCCGGGCCCGGCTCCATCAGTAGCGGTAGTGATCAGGCTTGAACGGGCCTTCGGTCGGGACGCCGATGTAGCTCGCCTGCTTGTCGGTCAGCTTGGTCAGCTTGACGCCAAGCTTGTCGAGGTGGAGCGCGGCGACCTTTTCGTCGAGGTGCTTGGGGAGGACGTAGACGTCGTTCTTGTACGTCTCCGCCTTCGTCCAGAGCTCGATCTGCGCGAGCGTCTGGTTGGTGAAGCTCGCCGACATGACGAAGCTCGGGTGGCCGGTGGCGTTGCCGAGATTGACCAGGCGGCCCTTCGAGAGGACGATGATCTTCTTGCCGTCCGGGAATTCGACCTCGTCGACCTGCGGCTTGATCTCGGTCCACTTCATGTTCTGAAGGGCGCCGATCTGGATCTCGCTGTCGAAATGGCCGATGTTGCAGACGATCGCCATGTTCTTCATCGCCCGCATATGGTCGACGGTGATGACGTCGGCATTGCCGGTGGCGGTGACGAAGATGTCGGCGCGCTTCACCGCTTCCTCCATCGTCACGACCTCATAGCCCTCCATCGCCGCCTGAAGGGCGCAGATGGGATCGACCTCGGTGACGAGGACCCGGGCGCCGCCGTTGCGAAGCGAGGCGGCC
Source organism: Allosphingosinicella sp. (assembly GCA_049590095.1). Classification (GTDB taxonomy): domain Bacteria; phylum Pseudomonadota; class Alphaproteobacteria; order Sphingomonadales; family Sphingomonadaceae; genus Allosphingosinicella. The sequence continues at coordinate 635 of JBAWCC010000173.1, forward strand.
GAGCCCTTGCCGACGTCGCCGAAGCCGGCGACGGTCGCGACCTTGCCGGCGAGCATGACGTCGGTGCCGCGGCGAATGGCGTCGACCAGCGATTCCTTGCAGCCGTAGAGATTGTCGAACTTCGACTTAGTGACGCTGTCGTTGACGTTGATCGCCGGGAAGGGAAGCTTGCCCTGCTTCGAAAGCTCGTAGAGGCGGTGGACGCCCGTGGTGGTCTCCTCGGAGACGCCCTTGATCGCCTCGACGGTCTTGGTGAGGAAGCCCGGCGACTTGGCGATGACCCGGCGGACGGTGGCCTGGAAGACCTCCTCCTCCTCATTCTCGGGGGCCGGGAATTCCTCCCCCGCCTCGATGCGCGCGCCCCAGAGCGCGAACATGGTGGCGTCGCCGCCGTCGTCGAGGATCAAGTTGCAGGTTTCGCCATTTCCCCAGTCGAAGATCTTCTCGACATAATCCCAATATTCCTCGAGCGTCTCGCCCTTGACGGCGAAGACGGGGACTCCGCTGGCGGCGATCGCCGCGGCGGCATGGTCCTGGGTCGAGAAGATGTTGCACGAGGCCCAGCGGACGGTCGCTCCGAGCGCCGTCAGGGTTTCGATGAGCACGGCGGTCTGGATCGTCATGTGGAGCGAGCCGGTGATTCGCGCGCCCTTGAGCGGCTGCGACTCGCCGAACTCCTCGCGCAAGGACATCAGGCCCGGCATCTCGGTCTCGGCAATCTCGATTTCCTTGCGGCCATAGTCAGCGAGGCCGATGTCGCGAACTACATAATCGTCAAAACGGGTCTGGGCCTGGGTCGCCACTTAGGTCTCCTGTCGCAAAGAAAAACCGCCGGCACGAAGGGGCGGTCGCAGGGTTGCGCTCTAGCTGCAGCCGAGCTGTAATGCAAATATAAAGATATCTTTATATGTGACAGGTGGAACACCGTCATGCCAGCGAAGGCTGGCATCCAATCGGCCTCAACATGGACCCCAGCCTTGGCTGGGGTGACGATGGGATGGCGCTTACGCCGTGCCGAAATCCGCCGTCAGCATCCTCGTGTCCACTCCCGCGCTTCGGAAGGCCGCGCACCAGCGGTTGTCGACGTCGCAGGTGAAGAGGAGTTCGTCGCTGCCCGGGGTTGCGAACCAGCCGTTGCCGCGCAATTCCTCCTCGAGCTGACCGGCGCCCCAGCCGGCATAGCCGAGCGCCGCGAGCCAGCGGGCCGGGCCGCGCCCCTCGGCGATGGCGCGGAGGATGTCGAGGGTCGCGGTAAGGCTCCAGTGTCCGGCGACCCCCACCGTCTCCTCCCCGCCCCAGTCGCTCGAGTGGAGAATGAATCCGCGCTGCGGCTGGACCGGGCCGCCGGCATGGATGGCGACGTCGGGCGCCACTCCCGGCTCGATGTCGAGCTGTCGGAGCAATTCGTGGAAGCTGATCCGGGGCACGATTCGTCCCAGGCCGATGCCGAGCGCTCCATTCTCGTCATGGACGCACATGGCGATGACCGCCTTCTCGAAGCGCGGATCGCCGATGCCGGGCATGGCGAGGAGGAGCTGACCCGAGAGGAAAGGCGGCTGGTCCATCGGCAAAGCTATAGGCGGTGAGACTGGGCGCTGCTAGGGCGACGGCGATCTTGACGACGAAGCGAAAGGAAGCCGAGATGAGCATCAGCGTAGGCGAGCGCCTTCCCAAGGCCGTTCTGACGAAGGCGAACGCGGAGGGCCCCGAGCCGGTCGACAGCGAGGCGTTTTTCAGCGGGCGCAAGATCGCCCTGTTCTCGGTTCCGGGCGCCTTCACCCCCACCTGCTCGGCCCGCCATCTCCCCGGCTTCGTCGAGCGCGCCGGCGAGCTCAAGTCGAAGGGAGTCGACGAGGTCGTCTGCGTCGCCGTCAACGACGCCTTCGTCCTCCAGGCCTGGGCCGAATCCGCCGACGCAGTCGGCAAGGTGACGATGCTGGCCGACGGCAATGGTGATTTCGCCCGGGCGCTCGGCCTTACCATGGACGGCTCGAAATTCGGCCTCGGCGAGCGCGGCTCCCGCTGGTCGGCGATCGTCAACGATGGAGTGGTCGAGCAGCTCAACGTCGAGGAGCCCGGCGCCTTCAACGTCAGCAGCGCAGACTACATGATGGAGCGGCTGTAGAACCGTCAGGCAACGCCTTCGGCGCGTGTGCGTTGAAGGGTTTTCGAATTCCGACCGCGGGGAAATCATCGATGGCCGCCAATTCCGACAAACCCGGCAATCGGGAAGGCAAATCGGCGGCCTTGAAGCTGGCCGAGGACATCAAGCGACGCCCGCTGACGGCGGCCGCCATCGCCGGCGGCGCCGCCGCGGCGGCGGCGGGAGCGGTGCTCGGG
>JBAWCC010000174.1:0-16423 GCA_049590095.1 Allosphingosinicella sp.
GTCCGAAGTCGGAGCCGCTGGGCCCCGGCCTTCGCCGGGGAACGCCACGGCGCCGGCTTACCCCTTCTTCGCCGCGATATACGCCTCGACCTGCTGCTCCAATATGTCGAGCGGCAGGGCCCCGTTCTCGAGGACCGCCGCGTGGAAATCGCGGATGTCGAAGCGGTCGCCCAATTCCCGGTTCGCCCGCTCGCGAAGCTCGACGATCTTCAATTGGCCGATCTTGTAGCTCGTCGCCTGGCCGGGATTGTTGATGTAGCGCTCCACCTCCTTGACGATGTCGCGCTCGGACAGGAGCGAATTCTCCTGGAAATATTCGATCGCCCGCTCGCGCGTCCAGCGCTTGGAATGAAGCCCGGTGTCGGTGACCAGCCGGACCGCCCGCCAAAGCTCCAGCGAAAGATGCCCGAACAGGGAATAGGGATCCTCGTAGAAGCCCATCTCCCGGCCCAGCCGCTCCGCATAAAGCCCCCAGCCTTCGCTATAGGCGCCGTAGCCGCCGAAGCGCCGAAACTTGGGGACCCCGTCAAGCTCCTGCTGGAGCGCGATCTGGAAGTGATGGCCGGGCGCGCCCTCGTGATAGCTGATGCCCTCGATCTGGGGCTTGAGCACCTGATTCATGTCGGCGAGATTGACGTAATAGATGCCCGGCCTGGACCCGTCGGGCGAGGGCCGGTTGTAGAAAGCGACCGAGGCCGTCTCCTGCCGCCAGGTCTCGACCGCCCTCACCTCGAGCGGCGCCTTGGGCAGCCGCCTGAACCATTTGGGAGCCACCGCCATCACCTGGGCGATGAAGGCGTTGGCGTCCTTCAGATATTGCTGCCGCCCCGCCTCGCTGTTCGGATATTTGAACTGCGGGCCGGTCTTGATGTGCTGGAAGAATTGCTGGAGCGTGCCCTTGAACCCGACCTGGTCCTTGACCGCCTCCATCTCGCGGTGGATCCGAGCCACCTCGTCGAGCCCGATCTGGTGGATCCGGTCGGCCGAGAGGTCGGTGGTGGTCTGCGCCCGAAGCCGCGAGGCGTAATATTCCGCCCCGTTCGGAAGGCTCCAGGCGCCGCTGTTGCCGGCCGATTTCGGCTCGATCGAATCCAGGGTCGAGAGCATGTCGCCGATCGCCCGGCGGAACGGGCCGGAAAGCGCCGCCGAGGCGTCGGCGATCAGCCGCGCCTTGACGTCGGCCGGGGCGTCGAGCGCGTCCACCTTCTTCCTGAAGTCGGCCAGCACCGGCGAATCCGCGCCCGCCCCGAACGGAGCCCCGGCGATGGCCCGCTTCGCGTCGGCGCGCACCGGAGCGAAGTTGAACTTCGGCGGCACGATGCCCTTCTCCGCCTGAGCCCGGGCCCGGACGCCGATCTCGCGCATCGCCCGCTCGGTGTCGCGGATCCGGGCGATATAGGCTTCGGCGTCGGCGACATTGTCGACCCGGTGCTGGTTGATCAGGAAGACCGGAAAAGCGCCCGCCGGGCTGCCGTTGGTCGACATCGGGAAGCCGTAGTCGCGCCAGCGGTAATTCTCGCGGCTGCGCTTGGCGTTATAGTCGAACAGCCGGTAGTTGAGCTGCCCGGCCGGGCTCAGCTTCGAATAGTCGAACTGGGCCTTCATCCGCGCGGCCTGGGCATCCGCCAGCGCCTGCTGCCGTTCCGCCTGGGCGTCGGTATAATCGTCGAGCCGGTCGTAGCCGGTCTTGCTGCCGAGCGCGGTCTGGGTCTGGGGCGACAAGGCGATCGCCTCGTCGAACGCGGAGTCGAGGAAGGCGAGCAGCCGGGCGTCCTCGGCGGCGGGATCGTGGGCCGACGGAAGGCCCGGCGCGACGACTTGCTCCGGGACCGAGGAGGACGCCGCACAGGCGCCGGTGAGGAGAAGGGCGAGAAGCGGGAGGGCGTGTTTCATTGGGCAAGCTTTAGCGTTTAGCGGGGATGCGTCCACCCTTGCCCGCCGTCATCCCGGCAAAAGCCGGGACCTCGGGACGAGAAGTCACGGCGGGTCTCCCCAGGGCTTCGGCTTCCGCCGGGGTGACGGATTCGTCCCTTTCCTCTTTCCCGTGCAGCCAGCACGGGTCCCATTCCGGCTCCGGCCCGAACCGCTCTACCAGGAACTCGACAAGCGCCCGAACCCGCGCCGTCGTCGACCGCCCCGGCGGCATCACCGCGTGGAGCGCGGCTTCCTCCATCGGATAATCGCGAAGCAAAGGCTCGAGCGTGCCGCGCTCGAAGCCGGGCGCGGCGATGAAGCTTGGAAGGATGCAGATGCCCAGCCCCGCTTCCGCCGCCGCCCTCAGCATCTCGCCATTGTCGGCCCTCAGCCTCGGCCGGCCGCGGGCATATTCCCATTTGCCGCCGACCCGGAATCGCCACTGCTCGTTGGCGTAGAGCAATATGTCGTGCGCCGAGAGGTCGCGCGGATGCTCGGGCCGGCCGCGGGCGTTCAGATAGGCCGGGCTCGCCACCGGCACCGCCCTCACCGGGGCGATCCGCCGAGCCACCAGCGCGCTGTCCCTGAGGGAGCCGATCCGAACCGCCAGATCGAAGCCGCCCGCGGCCAGATCGACCGTGCGGTCATCGAACGAGATGTCGAGCTCGACCCGCGGATGCGCCTCGGCGAACTCGGCCAAAGCCGGCGCCAGATGCTCGACCCCGAAGGACAGGGGCGCCGACAGCCGGATCGGCCCGGCCACCTGAGTCACGGCCTCCGCCACCACCTCCTCCGCCGCCTCGAGATCGGCGAGGATGTTGGACGCCCGCTCGAAATAGGCCTGGCCGACCTCGGTCGGAGCCGCACCCTGCGACGTCCGGGTCAACAGACGCGCGCCCAGGCCCTCCTCGAGCCGGGCCACCCGCCGGCTGAGGACCGACTTCGACATCCCCATCCGCTCGCCCGCGCGGCTGAACGCGCCCGTTTCCACCACCCGGACGAAGGCGAGGACATCGAGAAGGTCGACCGAAGAGCGTTCCATAATATGCAACACCATGATGCGCTGACAGCGGCTACAAGCAACGACGCTATCGGCTTACATGTCCCTGTGCAAGCTCAGGAGGCACCCAATGACCAACGTCCTCATCGTCGACAGCGCCGCCACCGGCGACCGGTCCGTCTCGCGCCGCCTGACCGGCGAGCTCGAGACGATCCTTCGCGGCCGCGGCCCCGTCCATATCGTTCATCGCGACGTCGGCTCGGACCCCGTCCCCCACCTCACCGCCGATACCACGCCCGCCATCCGCGGCGCCGAGGCCTCGACCGACTCCGCCCGCGCCGCCCTTGCCCTTTCCGACGCGCTCATCGCTGAGCTGAAGTCCGCCGACCTGATCGTCATCGGCGCCCCGATGTACAATTTCGGCATCGCCTCGACCCTCAAGGCCTGGTTCGACCACGTCCTTCGCGCCGGAATTACCTTCCGCTATTCGGAAGCCGGTCCGGAGGGGCTGCTCAAGGGCAGAAAGGCGATCGTGATCGAGAGCCGCGCCGGCCTCTACAGCTCCGGTCCGTCGGCGCCGATGGACGGCCAGGAGCCCCATTTGCGCACCCTGCTCGGCTTCATGGGCCTGGACGACGTCGTTTTCGTCCGAGCCGAGAAGCTCGCCTTCGGGCCAGACCAGGCCGCCGCCTCGATCGCGGAGGCGATCGACGCGCTGCGCGCCCTCGCCGCCGAAGAGCTGCCTCTGGCCGCCTGAAACCATATCCGCACTGAAGGAGAACAGACATGAAGCTCTATTACGCCCCCGGCGCCTGCTCGCAGGCCCCTCACATCGTCGCCCGTGAAGCCGGCCTCGACATCGATCTCGCCAACGTCCGCTTCCCCGACAAGGTCACCGACGACGGCGAGAAGCTGACCGACGTCAACCCGAAGGGCGCTGTTCCGACGCTCAGGCTCGAAGGCGGCGAGGTCCTGACCGAGAACGCCGTCATCCTCCAGTATCTCGCTGACCGGGCGACCGGCTCCGAGCTGGCCATCCCGGCCTCGGGAATCGAGCGCTGGCGCCTTCTCGAATGGCTGAACTATATCGCCACCGAGCTTCACAAGGGCTTCGGACCGCTGTGGAACCCCGCCACCCCGGACGAGTTCAAGCAGGCGACCCGCGAAGCGCTCGGCAAGAAGTTCGACTATCTCCAGGAGAAGATCGGAGACGGACCGTACATCCTGGGCGAGCGCTTCTCGATCCTCGACGCCTACGCCTTTGCGGTGCTCAACTGGACGAATATCCATTCGATCGACATCGCCCGCTGGCCCGGCCTCGCCGCCTATCTCGAGCGAGTGGCCGAACGCCCGGCCGTGCAGGAAACCCTGAAGGCCGAGGGCCTGATCTGACCTTGCCTCCCCATCGCCAGATGGGGAGGGGGACCACACGAAGTGTGGTGGAGGGGTGACTGGGCGCAGACGAAGCGGGTTCCTGCGCGAACCTCCGCTTCCGAGCCAGATCACCCCTCCACCACCTTCGGTGGTCCCCCTCCCCGCCGCTTCGCGGCGGGGAGGCAGTTTGCCGCCCGCCATTCCTTCCAAAAGGAACCCAACCAATGATCGACATCCGCCCCTTCGCCACCCTCGGCCATGCCGACCATGGCTGGCTCAACGCCCGCCACCATTTTTCCTTCGCCGATTATCACGCCCCGGCCCGGATGGGCTGGGGCGCGATCAGGGTCTGGAACGACGACGCGATTGCCCCGCGCTCCGGCTTCCCGCCGCATCCGCATTCCGACATGGAGATCATCACCTACGTCCGCGAGGGCGCGATCACCCACGAGGATTCGATGGGCAACAAGGGCCGAACCGGAGCGGGTGACGTCCAGGTGATGTCGGCCGGCACCGGGGTCCGCCACGCCGAATATAATCTGGAGGACGAGAAGACGACGCTCTTCCAGATCTGGGTTCAGACCGACAGGCCCGGAGCCGAGCCCGGCTGGGGCGCCCGCCAGTTTCCGAAGGACGATCGCGCCGGCACTTTCGTCACCCTCGCCAGCGGCTTCGGGGAGGATGCCGACGCGCTGAAGATCAACGCCGCCGCCCGGGTACTGGGCGCGACCCTCAAGGCGGGCGAGACCGCCGAGCTCAGGCTCGACCCGTCCCGCCACGTCTATCTCGTCGCGGTCGGCGGAGCGATCGAAGTGAACGGCCGCCGCGCCGAGCCCCGCGACGGAATCGCGGTGACCGGCGAAGAGAAGCTGACGATCGAGGCGCTTGAGGAAGCCGAGGTCGTCCTGGTCGACGCGCGCTGATCAATTTGGGGCCGGACGCCCGGTCCGATGACGGGCGATTTCGGTCTAAAAGACCTTGCGCAAGGTAAAGCTGACGAGCCGGCCTAGCGGATCCAGAAACGCCGGCTGATAGCTGAACGGCGTCAAGCCCATGGAGTCCCGCACCTGCGGGCGGCGATTGAACAGATTCTCGATGCTGAGACTGGCCCGGGTCTTCCCCAGCAAGGCGGACGACTTGCCTGCACCGAAACGTTCGCCGAGGTTCGCAAAGATATTGACGCTCACATTGGCATGACTGGAAAAGGTCAGGTCTCCCGAGCCGGCGGCCGGGCCCGCGGAAAGGCCGCGCAACAGGCTCCCGCTTTGCCAATGGACCTTCACGCGCGCGCCGAGCCCCTTTTTGAAGACGGTGGCTTGGAATTCGAGCTGATGACGCGGCCTCCCGCCACGGGCGTCGGTGGCCGAGCCGTCCAGCAGGTCGAGGACGGGCCCGCCCTCGCGGACCAATATCTCGTCAACCAGGTGCGCCGTATAATATAGGCTCAGCGTCAGCCGGCTCGAGGCGTTCTCGAATTGCTTCATCGCCGCGCTTCCCGGCTGAGCCGTGACGATCACGGCTCCGGGAGGAAGCGCGCTTTGCGGGTCCTGCCCGCTCGGGATGATCCGCATTTGCGATTTGCGCATGTGCGCGGGCACCGGTCCCAGCGGCTTGGTGAAGTCGATGCCGAAGCGCAGCTGCTCCTGGTCGGACCGCCTGAAATTGAGTGGACTGCTGTCGATCCGAAGCAATCGGCCATTGGGGTCGCGCTCGAAACGCTGGGGAAATGCCGCCTCGATTTCCGGAGTAGCGATCGGAAAGGGAGCGATCGGATCGTCGATCCGGGTCTTGATATAATTGAAGCTGAGGATGAAGTCGGTCTCGGAGAACGGCCTTGCGTTCAGCCCAAGCGCCAGGACATGCCGATCGTCCGAGCGAAGGCCCGGATTGCCGCCGAAGATCCGGGTAATGTCGACCACCTCGCGCCGGGTGAAGTCGAAGGTGCGCACGTTCGGGGTCACCACCAGCGGCGATGCGAGCTGCTCCGCCGTCGGGGCGCCTTCCTCGTTCGTGGCGGAGGCGTTGAGGTTCACGCCCTCGACCGGCCTCCAGTTGAGGCCGTAGCTGAAGGTCCGCAACGTTCCGAAATCGGAAAGCGAGTCAAAGGCGAGACTCAGATTCGCCGAGAGATCGCCCAGCTGCCGCAGTTTCTTCTTGCTTCGGCTTGCAATGGGCAGGTCGAAGCTCGCCCGCGCCCCGATCGAATCCCGCGACAGCGCCGCGCTTTGCCGGACTCCGCCGCGCAGCGACCGGCTGCTGAAGTCGCGGGTTTCTGCAGTGGTGTTCAGGCTCGTCGTGATCGGGCCGGCGGGCAGGTTGAACAGCGTTCCACTCAGCAGAAGATCGGCGTCGGCGACCGCATTCACCGATCGCGCCTCGTCCTTGGCTCCGGGCGCGACTCCGATGTCCGTGAAGGTCGTAAGTGTCGCTCGGTCGTAATTGCCGGTGAAGGACCAAAGCCATTTTCCTGCCCGCCCGCCAAGCGTGGTTCCGAGATGCGCGGAGCGCGTATCGACTTCACGTTGCAGCGGCCCATCGGCGCCGAGCCCGAACAGGCTCTCGCTCTCGGTCGCCTCGAAGCGGCCGTTCAGCGTGGAAGACACGCCGCTCAGCCAGTCGCCGCTGACGGTGCCGTTGAGCGCGAGACGCCGGGTTTCCGGAAGCAGGGTCCGAAAGCGGCTCGAGCCCGGCGGTCCTGGAGCCCGCACTATGGTCCGCTCACTTTCCCGGAGCGGGCTCGATCGGCCATATTCCGCGTCGAGGGTGATCCGGTTGTCGCCGGCAATATGCAGGTAATTAGCGTTGAGGCCGACGGTATCGCGGCCGCCATCCGTGGGCACCGTGTAGGCCAGTTGGCCGATCCGAGAGCTGAACCGTTCGCGGGTGATGATGTTCACCACCTTCTGGTCGGCGCGATATCCGTATTTGAGAGCGAGCTCCTCGGGGAACACCTCCATTCGCTCGATCGCTTCCGTCGGGAACTTGGCGATCTCGGCGAAGCTCGACACGCGCTTGCCGTTGAGCAAGACGACCGGTCCGGAATCCCCCCGTCCCCGGCCGCTGGCAACCTGGGGCCCAAGGACGTCCAGAAGCCCCGCGATATCGTTCGCGCCGAAGGCTCTGATGTCCAGCAGATCGAATGACCGCTCCGGCGGGATGTCGCCGATCACCGATCCGCGCGGCCGTTGCCCGGTAACGATGACCTCCCCGCCTTTGGCCTGTCGGTCGGCCGGCGGGTCCGGCGCTTGCGGCCGAGTGACGAGGGTCGGGAGCTTGTCCTTGAGCCTCTCCCGCAACTCACGCTGCTGCTCGGGCGGTAGCGGGTTGCCTTCGCGATCCGTGAACTCCACCTCCTCCGGAGGCACATTTTCGGCGGGCTCCGTGCCCGCGGGCGCCGCTTGAGCCGGCGGGGGGGGATCCGGGAAGGCGGACGGCGCCGTTTCCTGCGCCTGCAGACCCGCCGACGCCGACCCGGCGAGCAACCCGGCAATCAACCGCAGTCCGGGCTTCATTTTATCGATCCTGAGCCGACTCCGATCCGTCGGCGCGTCAAATCCGCGCCGTGTCGACGCAGCACTGCTCAGGAAGCGCGGCTGAGCGTCAAGGGCACTGCCCCGAGCGGGCCCAAATTGGCCGACCCCTGCAAGACCTTGCCCACCCGATCGATCTTGAGCGTCAGGCTCGACGGCGGCGTCGAATCGAAGCTGAAGCGCACGACATTGTCGCTGACTCTGACATTTTGAAGGTCGTTCCACTTCTTGGAGCGGTCTGACCAGTAACGCCCCGTCCAGCCGGTTCCGGCCTGCCTGAATTCAAAGATGAAATTGGAGCCGACAAATGGCCCCTTCCAAGACCCGGCAATTGACCGCTCGGACGCGGCGAAGGCGACAGAGGCCGGGCTGAACGTCGCCGTCGAGACGACCGCCGCGAGGGCCAGTTTAAGAACTAAAGGTGGAACGCGCATTCTGGTCTCCTGAACCACCGGGTCGCCATCCTATTAAAGCGGGTCGAAACCGATGGAAACCGTGTCTTCTGAATATCCAGACAATTCGTCAGGCCATGGCCACGGGAGATTCACTCCCGCGACCACAGCCGACGCATGTCGTCAAACGATCACATCTCAATGACTTTTGGGTAGCATTCATAAACGGGATAGGCGAGCCCATTTATAACGACATAGCCCCGATAGAAGCATATCGTATCACCCGCCGCAACGTTCGCATTTGCTGCGGCCGGAATGGCGGTGGTCGAAGCGACGGCACACGCAAGCGCGAGCGCCATTTTTAAGGCCTTCATAATTGATCCCCTCCTGTTTCACGGTTTGATTAAACCAGACAGCACTGGCTCGATCAGGTTACGCCTGCTCCTCAGGGAGTCAATATGGATTCAAGTGCTTAGTGAGTCTATGATGCTGCAATTAAAGTCCGGAGTGGATGTAGTTGGTGCGCTGGACTCTTCCGGATGCGGTATAAACCGCAGTAATCCTCGTATCACTTGATCAGGACTCTGCTCGCCTAAGTCGTTACGCCTCTATACTAAACACATCCAATCGAACCGCTCGGGGAAGCCTTCCGGTAAAGGCCGCTGCCCCGCGGCACGAGCCTATCGAAAGTGCCGACGACTGGACGGCTGAATTTGAGACCCGCCGTAACGCCATGCCGCTCGGACGGCCGGACCGACAGGCTCACCGCCGATCTGCGGTCCCGCTTTGCCGCTGCCGCCACCATGCCGCGTAAGGCGTGTCCTCGATCTTTCGCCGGTTGAGATCCGGCGACCCGTCGTCCCACCAGACGGCTCCGCGTTCGCCCAGCCCCTCCTTTGCGGATTGCACCCTCGACCGCGCCGAGGCGAGCACTTCCCGATCCTCCGCGCTCAGAGCCGCCTTGACCGCCCGCCTGGCGCTCATCAGCTCGTCGACGAGCCGCTTCCTCGCCTCCTCGGCGATGGCGGGATTGCTCGCCCGCCAGAGTCGCCCGTCGACCACGATGTAGCGCCCGTCCGGGGTCGCCGGCGCGGTCACGCGCCTTAGGCCTCGGCCGACGGCGAGAGCGTGCGCAGCGCCGCGAGCGCGCGTTCGCGGCCGGCCCGGTGGCCGACGATGGCTTCGGGATAGCCCGCCGGTCGCGCATCGGGCTCGTGGACCTGTTCGTCGCCGAGCCTCGCGAGCTCCGGCACCCACCGCCGGATATAAGCTCCAGCTCCGAACTTGGCGGACTGAACGATCGGCGCCATGATCCGGCCGAACGGCTGGCTGTCGATCCCGGTGCCGGCGATCCACTGCCAGTTCTGGCTGTTATTGCCGTAATCGGCGTCGACGAGGGTATCCCAGAACCACTCCGCGCCCCGCCTCCAGTCGATCAGCAGATGCTTCACCAGGAACGAGGCCGCGATCATCCGCACCCTGTTGTGCATCCACCCCGTCGCCCACAATTGCCGCATCCCGGCGTCGACGATCGGATAGCCGGTCCGCCCTCGGCTCCAGGCCTCGAAATCCGAATCCGCCGCCGGGCCTGTGCGCCAGGGGAAATCGGCGAAGGCGGGCCGGCCGGCCTTCTCCCCGACCGCGGGCTGGGCAAGCATGACGTTCTGCGAAAAGTCGCGCCACGCCAGCTCCTTGCGGAACTTCTCCCCGGCCTCCTTCGGCACGGAATGCCAGACGCGCCTCGGCGAAAGCTCGCCGAAATGCAGGTGAGGCGAGAAGCGGCTGGTCCCTTCCGAAGCGGGCCGGTCGCGCTGCGCGGCATAATCCTCCGCCCGGCCGGCGAAATCGTGCAATCGCTCCAGCGCCGCCGCTTCGCCCGGAATCCATTCGTCCTCGAACCCGCCGGCCCAGTTCGGACCGGTCGGGAGCAGCCCCCACGAGGCAAGATCGTCGCTCGGCGGCCATCGATCCGGCGGGGCGAGCTCCCGCGGAGCCTCGACGGGCTCGTCCGGCGGCAGCCGCTCCTGCAGCGCGCGCCACCAGGGCGTGTAGATCTTGAAGGGCGTGCCGGCCCCCGTCCGTACCTGCCCGGGCGGAACCAGAGTGTTTCCGGCGTGAAGCTCCAGATCCAGAGCCTCGCCCACCCGCCGTTCCGACTCCCGCCACCAGGGCTCGTAATGGCTCGTGGCATGGACCCGCCCGGCGCCCGCCTCCTCGGCGAGCCGGGCCAGCTCGGCCTCGGCCCTGCCCCGGCGAAGGATCAGCCTGGAGCCCAGCTTCCGGAAGCTCTCGTCCAGCCGGCCAAGGCTGTGATGTAGCCACCAGCGCTGTGCCCCCCCGATCTTCCACCGCCCCGGCGTTTCGTCGTCGAGGACATAGACGGGGATCACCGCCCCCTCCCTAACCGCCGCGGTCAAAGCGGGCTGGTCGTGAAGACGAAGGTCCTGCCGAAGCCAGAGAATGGAAGGAGCCGCCACGCCGGGACCGCGTCAGTCCAGGGAAGCGGCGGCGGCGGGATGCACAGGCTCGTCCACCATCCTTATGCTCGCCTCTTCAGCCATGCGCGCTCTCCGCTTCGCCCGGTTCGGACTGAACGAGAACCCAAGCGGCTGAGCGGCGTGGGGGTTCCTACGGGCTTTGTACCGTGCCCGGCGGATGCCGCCGGCTCGCCACGGTCCGAAGTCGGCCGCAGACCGGCCGGTGCCGCGCGGTCGCGCCCCGACAACGCGCCCGGGCGCAAATGGGGACACATATTCTTGCGTCCCCGAATGCTGCTCCGGCCTACGTGGCCCGTTCCTCACTCCGCGCACTGGCTCGCCCGCGAATCGCTCTCGTTCCGGACCAAAGTATATCCATTACGGTTCTATTGCGGGAAGACTTGCAAGATAGCTTGGGTTGACTGTTGATTTACTGGTATAGGCTTGATTTTCCGTCGTTTTGTCGCGTTTAAAAAACACTTCGACGAAGTTGTGGGATTTACGTGGTGCAATCTCACGGGCTCATGATAGCCCCGGGTTGGGACTAGGTAGCGGTGCCGCCTAAGTCTCAGTTCACGACTATAGGAGAGAAAAACATGAAGCGCGTTCTGATCTCGTCGGCTGCACTGTTTGCTGCGACTCTGCCCTTTGCTGCTCATTCCGCACCTGTTACGACGGTGTCGAAGCAAGCGGTTTGCGTGCCTGCGATCGTTACGCTCGAAGACGGTACGCAGGTCGAGGGTGCCATCTGCTATCCCCAGGGCGGCCGAGTATAACTTAGCGGTCTGACGAATGCATTGAGGGGGGTGCCGCATCATGTGCCACTCTCCTCAATCGCAATAGATATTTTCATCGACATTGGCACGACTTGTGTCGGTTAACGGTTGGAAGAAGTCATGTTTATCATACAAGTTATAATGGCGACTGCTGCAGCCACCCCCGCGCCAGCCCTTATTACCTATGCTTACTTGGGTGCATCGCCTGCCGTCCAGAGCGCTGAGCAAAGTATTGTCGGGGGAACATGGACGGGACAGTTTCTTCAGAAGGACTGGACCTTCGAATTCAGAAACGAAGACGGAGCGCTCCGGGGGAGGTATTTGACATCCGGTGGGACCAATTGGCAATCGCTGCATGAAATCGTCATTTCCGGTCGTTCAGTTTCATTCAACATAAAATCCAAGCCGAAAGTCAGCTTCTCGCTCGAGGTCGACGCTCCGGTGCGGAATATGTCGGGCACCGTTGCGATCGATGGGCTGGCGACGGTCCCATTTTCCGCGGCTCGGAAACCCTGATACATGCCGATTTCCTTCAGTGCTGCGATGTTGCTCCTGACGTCGCTGATGGCTTCCGCCGCGGATGGCAGCCTGGAGCGGGGGTCAAGCATGAGCACGACATTCGGGCATGTACGAGTTGATGGCGCTCATCTCCAGGCCGCGACCGAGGAAGGAGAGGCCGCCTATTCAGCAGCAAAGACTGTTCTGGGCCTTCGTAAACCGCGCTTTTCGATCGTTGAGCTGGATTACACTTCTCACAATTGGGGGGACCGCGCCTCTGACGGCACCTTCGTTTATGTTTGGCAGTTTAATAAGGGTCCGGACGATCAGCGGCAGATACCGCCTGCTTACTTATTGCGTCATGAAATAGGTCATGATCTGTTTATACGCCACCTCGCGCCCAGCACGAAGGCCGATCAATATGGCGGAGACGCCCCCGACTGGCTGGATGAAATGGCGGCCGTGGCCTTCGAGGGAGAAGCGCTGCGGTCGACCCGTCGCCGCGGGGCTGTGCGTTACGCCCAAGAGGGAAAGCTGATTCCGTTGCAAAGATTTTTGGCGATGACCCATCCCGAAATGGAGGCGGGATCGATTCCCGATCCGTCCGATCGACTGGTGAGACCCTTCGAACCGGCGTCGGACGACACGCCTCGCTTTTACGTCATGGCGTCCGCATTCTACGACTTCCTGGTCGCCCGCACGAAGAATCCGGCGATCGTGGCCGAACTGGCGGCGGCTTTTCGCAAGGGTCAGCCCCTTGAACGATGGATACTTGCCCGGACCGGGAACAAGGGCGGCATCCAGGCCTTGAACGCCGATTTCCAGGCCTGGGTGGCGACGGATGCGCGCTATGGCGGCGGATCCGGTCATTGAAAATCGTCGTGAAGTGAATTTCTGCGGGAGGATCGCCACTTCACGAGGCAAGCAAACTCAAATTAAGATACAGCATACCCGAAATTTATATGCGGTTTGGACTTGGGTAGAAATGCATGCCCGAAGTATTTACGGACCTATCCTATGATCGCCTGGGCGAATCAGCTTCGGAACTTGTGAGGAATTCGATGAAAGCGAGGCATAAGTGATCGCGAGTCTGATGTCCGGGGTGGCGATGGTGACGGCTCTTGCTTACCAGGCCCATCCTCCGACCCAGCCATCGACTGCAACCGATGAGGCCCCTGCCGACCCGGTCGAGAAGGCGCCTTCTCCGACCGGGTTTCTGGACGCCGACGGCAATCCCCTGCCCCCGGACGTCCAGCGGGATCTGCAGGAGCAATTCAGGGACGGCCTGCCTCCGGTCAAGGAGCCCGAGGCGGTTCGGCCGGCCGCGCCGTCGACCGCCGCTCCGCCGCCCGCTCGCGACGGAGAAATTCTCGTATCGGGGCGGCGGCCTCGGGGTTCGGTGATCAGCGACATAGAGCCGGAGCGGGCCTTCGGCGCGCTCGAAATCGATGCCTATGGCGTCAGCAATATCGGGGAGCTCATAGACGCGCTCGGGCCGCAGGTGGGAAGCAGCGGCGGGCGGGAGGACGGCAGCCCCGTCACTCTGCTGAACGGACGACGCGTGTCGAGCTTTTCCGAGATCGCGGAAATACCCACCGAAGCGATCGAGCGCATGGAGGTGTTCCCGGAGGAGCTGGCGCTCAGATATGGCTATCGGGCCAACCAGAAGGTGGTGAATATCATCACCTTCGAGAAGTTCAGTTCCCGGCTCGGCGAGCTTGCCTCCATCCTGCCGACGGAGGGCGGATACGGTACCGGCCGGGTTCAGGCCAATTACTTCGCAATCCGAGGCGACACGCGGTTCGACTTCGGCGCGGAATATAACGGAGCCAGGTCGCTGCTCGAAAGCGATCGGAATCTGGCGCAGCCTGACGCTTCGCCGGAAGCTGGCAGATTCCGGACGCTTCTACCCGAGACCGAGCGGCTGACGGTCAACGGCCTGGTCAGCGGGACTCTGCTCGACGACATATCGTCCACGCTGAGCGCCCGCATCGAGTTGAGCAGCGTCGAGGACCTCCTGGGACGGCGCGGCAATAGTGCGTTGACCCGAGACACCGACACGCGCGCCGCCCGTCTGGGAACCACGTCGCACGGCCGGATAGGCAATTGGCTTTGGACCTTCACCGGCATTTACGACCATGTCCGCACCCGGGTCCTGACCGATCCGGCCGAGGCGACCGGTAGGCGGGATCGAGCCCGATCGGCGAACGCATTCGCCAACGCCAATCTGTTGCTGAGCGGCGCGCTGCTGAAGCTTCCGGCCGGTCCGGTGACGACGACCGTCGGCGGCAACGTGGAATTTCGGGATTTCAGCGCCACCTCGCTGCGCGGCGGCCTATACCAGCAAGCGGATATCTCCCGTGACATCGGCACGGTCCGGGCGAACCTGAACGTGCCGGTTTCCAGCCGACGCACCAAGGACGCGGCATGGCTGGGCGATCTGGCGGTGAACGCAAACCTCGAGCTCGAGCGACTTTCCGATTTCGGCACGCTGCGCACCTTCGGCTACGGCATCAACTGGTCGCCGGTGAAAGCGATCGGCCTCGTCGCGTCGGTCACGACCGAGCAGGTCGCGCCGACGGTCGAGCAACTGGGGGGGCCGCTGCTGGTGACCCCGAATGTTCGCACCTTCGATTTCGCCCGGCGCGAAGTGGTCGATCCCACCTGGATATTCGGCGGCAATCCGGAACTGCGCCCGGACGATCGCCACGTTGTCAGACTGGGCCTGATTGCCAGGCCGTTGGCCGCCACGGACCTCGTGGTGAGCGTCGATTACGTCTCGACCCGGATCGACGACCCGATCGCGCCCTTCCCGATCGTGACCCCGCTGATCGAAGCCGCCTTCCCGGAGCGCTTCACCCGCGGCGCCGATGGCGAGCTCCTTCGCGTCGACGCCAGACCGCTCAACTTCGACAAATCCAGTCGAAGACATTTGCGCTGGGGCGTCAGCTTCGTCCGCCCCCTGGGGAAGGTCGATCCAATGCTTCGAAGCGCCCCGGTTCGCACCTATTCGAACGAGGCGGAGGCGCGGGCCGCCGCTGCGCCCGGCACGTTCGTCTCGATGGTCCAGCCGGGAAGCGCGATGGCGCGGCGACTGGAGAATATGGCGAGCCGGCTGTACTTCAATGTCTATCACAGCTGGCAGCTGCGGGACGAAATCCTCGTCCGGCAGGGCCTGCCCTCGCTCGATCTGCTCGACGGGACGGCGATCGACCTGCTCGGCGGCACTCGTCGCCATCGACTTGAGTTGCAGGCAGGCGTCTTCAAGAAGGGCCTGGGGGGACGAGTCTCGCTCGATTGGCAAAGTAGGACCACCGTGCGCAATCCGGCCGGCGGCGCCGGCGACCTGGCCTTCGCCGACCTTGCGATCGTGAACGTCCATCTGTTCGCGAACCTCGCCGACCGCTTCGGCGGCTCCGAAGCGCCCCGATGGCTGAGGGGAGCCCGGGTCACTTTCGGGATCACCAATCTGCTCAATTCACGCCCACAGGTCCGGGACTCGAGCGGATCGACACCGCTGAGCTATCAGCCGGCCTATCTCGACCCCATCGGCCGGTCCGTCAGCCTCGGTCTTCGAAAGGTCTTCTAGGCAAGGATGTCCGGAACCGTGGTCCGCGGACCGCGGACCGCGGACCGCAGACTCCGATTGCTCCGCCCGAATAAAAAGAAGGTTAACCCCTTACCCACCCTCTTTACGCGGCTCTTTCAACGGCTTGGGTCGTTCCTCCCGCCATGCCCCATTATTATTTCCACCTCGCCCGCGAAGGCGATCGCCTCGAGGACGAACAGGGTTTGAAGCTGCCCGATGCCGAGGCCGCCTGGTATCAGGCGGTCCGAAGCGCCCGCGAGCTGATCCGCGGCGGGCTCGCTCCGGGCACGCGCTGGGATCGGCAGGCGATCGAGATTTGCGACGAATGCGGAACCCGGGTCGACCAGGTCGCCCTCGCCGACATCGTCCACTACGCTATTTGACGACCCGCCTTAACGCTCGACCCGGCGGAACACGCCCTTCACGATCTTCCTCGGCGCCGGAGCGACGATGATCTCGAGCTCGCGCGGGTGGAGCGGCCATTCGAACTCGCAGCCGATCTCCCAGCCCGACTCCTTGCCGCGGGCCCAGACCACCCGACTCCGCCTCGGCTCGAGCCCGACCAGCTTCAGCCAGACCTCGTCGCCTTCCTGGTGCGCCTCCTCCGCTTCGGCCTTGAAGCCTCCGACCGAAATGTCGACGACGACGATCTTGCTCGTCCTGGCGCCGTTCTCGCGGAGCGCCGCGGCGAGGTTGACGATCCGGCGCTCGGCCTTGCGGCCGTCGGTGATCGGGATCCGGGACAGCTCGGCGTCGATGAACAAGGCGGGCCCCTTCAAGGCGTGGCGATGGACCCGCCTTCTAGCGCTCGCCGGTAAAGATAAGGTTGCGCCGGGGCCGGTCGGGGCCGGCGCTTTGAGGGCGCCGGCCCCC
>JBAWCC010000175.1:0-7144 GCA_049590095.1 Allosphingosinicella sp.
CTCCGGCCTTGCCGCCGCCTGCCGGCGCCGCTCCCTTCGTCTCTTCGCCGCCGCGGCCGAGCACGAGGAACGCGACCAGGGCGACCACCGCGAGCGCGACGACGGCGAGGATGATGTTGCGCCGCCGGCGGCGGCGGGCGGCGGTCTCGTCGTCGACGACGATCACCTCGCTATCGACCACCTCGCTATCGGCGGCACCGCTACGCCATTTGCGCGACTCGAAGTTCATAGCTCTCATCTTTCCCCACACCGGACGGGCGGAAGGCCGTTTCGGCTACTGTGTTAGCCGAATATAGCACCTGCCTCAAGTCTAATTCGCCGTGCGCCCCCCGACGCGGCGGAACCGGCCTCTACATTTTTTGTTGAGGTTTGGCCACTCGAAAGCGGTACGGGCGCGAACGAGCAAGCGAGGGTAAGGAGGCACTCAATGAACCTGCTGGCGGACTATGGCTTCTTCGGGTGGATCCTGATCGGAGCGCTTGCGGGCGGCCTTGCCAAGCTCATCATGCCGGGCCGCGATCCGGGCGGCTGCATCGTCACCATCCTGCTGGGAGTTCGGCGGAGCCTTGCTCGCCGGGTTCATCAGCCACCAGCTCGGCTGGGACCGCGGCAATAGCGGCGCGGGCTTCATCGCCGCCACCATCGGCGCGATCGTCATCCTATTCATCTATCGCCTGATCGCCCGGCGGCGGTAATTTCCTTGCCTCCCTGCCGCGAAGCGGTGGGGAGGGGGACCACACGAAGTGTGGTGGAGGGGTAACGGGCGAGGATTCAGCGGATCGGACGCGAGACGGCCAAGACCTGCGCCATCTACCCCTCCACCATGCTGCGCATGGTCCCCCTCCCCATCGCCTCCGGCGACAGGGAGGATCAGGGACGGGAAGCCGCCTTCATCTCGGCGACGAAGCTTCGAACGTCCTCGCCCCGAGCAACCCGCTCGACGATCGCGGAGCCCGAGATCACGCCCGCCGCCCCCGCTTCCAGCGCCAGCCGCACATGGTCCGGCTCCGAAATCCCGAAGCCGAGCACCGGCGGCGGCGCTTCCGCCGCCCGAAGCGCCGCGATCACTTCGCCGGCGAAGCGCACCTCGGCGCCGGCGCCGGTAACCCCGGCCCTGGCGACGCAATAAGTATAGCCCTCCCCTTCCGAGGCGATGCGCCGCAGCCGCTCCGGCGGGGTATTGGGCGCCGCGATCAGCACCGGGGCCACGCCCGCGGCCCGCGCGGAGGCGAGGAAGGGACCCGCCTCGATCAGCGGCACGTCGGCGACGAGGACGCTGTCGACGCCCGCTTCGGCCGCGGCGCCGTAGAAGGCCTCCCGGCCCCGGGCCATCACCAGATTGGCGTAGGTGAGTATCCCGACCGGGACGCCCGGGTGGCGGCCCCTGAAGTCGCCGAGGAGCCGGAAGCAATCCGCCGTCCGGGTTCCGGCCGCCAGCGCCCGGACCGCCGCCGCCTGGATGACCGGGCCGTCGGCGACGGGATCGGAGAAGGGGATCCCGACCTCGAGCATGTCCGCCCCGCCTTCGACCAGGGCGTCGAGGATCGAGGCGCTGCGCGCCGGATCGGGGTCGCCGAGCATGACGAAGGCTCCGAACGCCCCCTCGCGCCGCTCAGCGAGCCGCTCGAACATCGCCGGATAGCGGGTCATTCGGCCGCCCCGAGCAGCTTGCGGGCCTGCTCCATGTCCTTGTCGCCTCGGCCCGAGAGGTTGACCACCAGCACGATGTCCTCCTTCGCCGCCTCGGCCATCTTCAGCGCCTGGGCCAGCGCATGGGCGGATTCGAACGCGCAGATGATTCCCTCCGAGCGGGCCAGAAGGGCGAAGGCGGAAAGCGCCTCCCGGTCCGTCACTCCGACATATTCGGCCCGGCCGCTGTCCTTGAGATGGGCATGTTCCGGGCCCACCGCCGGATAGTCGAGCCCGGCCGAAACCGACCAGCTCTCGTCTATCTGCCCGTCCTCGTCCTGGAGGACATAGGTCTCGGCCCCATGGAGGATTCCGGGCCGGCCGCGCAAAAGGGTGGCGCCATGCTCCCTGCCGTCCAGCCCGCGCCCGGCCGCCTCAACCCCGATCAGCCGGACGCCCTCGTCCTCGATGAAGTCGGCGAACAGGCCGATGGCGTTGGAGCCGCCGCCGACCGCCGCGATGCAGGCGTCGGGCAGCCGGCCTTCCTCCTCCAGTATCTGAGCCCGCGCCTCCTTTCCGATCACGCGCTGATATTCGCGGACCATCAGCGGAAAAGGATGCGGCCCGGCAACGGTGCCGAGCAGGTAATGGGTGTTCTCGAAGCTCGCCGCCCAGTCCCTCAGCGCCTCGTTGATTGCATCCTTCAGGGTCCGGCCGCCGCTCTCGACCGGGACCACCTCGGCGCCCATCAGCTCCATCCGGAAGACGTTGAGCTTCTGCCGCTCGACGTCGTGCGCGCCCATGTAGATCCTCGTCTTCAGCCCGAACAGGGCGCCCGCGAGGGCGGTGGCGACCCCGTGCTGGCCGGCGCCGGTCTCCGCGATCAGCCGGGTCTTGCCCATCCTCCGGGCGAGAAGGGCCTGGCCGAGCACCTGGTTGGTCTTGTGGGCGCCGCCGTGGAGCAGATCCTCGCGCTTCAGATAAATCCGAGCCCGCTCCGATCCGAGGTTGCGGCAGCGGGTGAGCGGGGTGGGCCGTCCCGCATATGTGGCGAGCAGTCCGTCCAGCTCGACCCGGAAGGCCGGATCCTCCGAGGCGTCCAGAAAGGCGGCCTCGAGCTGCTCGATCGCCGGCACGAGTATCTCCGGCACATAGGCGCCGCCATAATCGCCGAAGCGTCCGCTCAGCCGCATGAGTTTTCCCCGTCACGCCGGCCGTCAAATCCGTCACCCCAGCGAAGGCTGGGGTCCATGCTGACTGTGAGGCGGGCTCTACCTCCGAATGGATGCCAGCCTTCGCTGGCATGACGATTGTTCACGGCCTCTCCTCCCCCCGCGCCGAGGGCCGAAGCGCCTCGAAGAAGGCGAAGAGCCGGCCGGAATCCTTTCGGCCCGGCGCCATCTCCACCCCCGAACCGACGTCGAGGGCGAAGGCGCCGACCCGGGCAGCCGCTCGGGCGTTGGAGGGCCTGAGGCCGCCGGCGAGCACCGAGCGGCCGAGGTCCGCCCGATCCTCGAGCCGCGACCAGTCGAAGGCGATCCCGGTGCCTCCCGAGCGACCGCCGATCTGGCTGTCGAACAGGGTCCGGTCCGAGCCGAGCCTCGGCCTCGGCACGTCCCGGCCGACCGGGGCCGCCGCCCAGATCTCCGTCTTGTCGGGGAGAAGGCCTCGAAGCGCCCTTATGTAGAGCGCATCCTCGTCGCCATGGAGCTGCACCGCCCGCAGCCCGAGCGCCCGGGCGCCATAAGCGACCTGCATCGGCTTCTCGTTTCGAAACACCCCGACGAGCGGTATCGAGGAGGCCTCGGCGATCGCCTCCGCCTGCGAGCAGGTGACCGCGCGGGGCGTGTTCGGCACCATGACCACGCCCGCATAGGCCGCGCCATGGTCGGCCGCCATCGCCGCATCGTGGCCGTCGGTAATTCCGCACACCTTCACCCGCCCGAAGGCGAGCGCCCGCGCCGCCTCGCCGGGGTCCGGGGCGCGCATCAGCGAGGAGCCGACCAGGAAGGCGTCCGCGAAGGGCGCCAGCCGCTCGACGTCCGTCCGGCTCGATATCCCGGATTCGGCGACCACCAGGGTTCCCGCCGGGACCAGCACTGCCAGCCTTTCGGTCGTCGCCAGGTCGATCTCCATCGTATCGAGGTCGCGGTTGTTGATCCCGATAATGTCCGCGCCGAGCCGTACCGCCCGGCCCACCTCCCCGGCCGTGTGCGCCTCGACGAGGACGTCCATTCCGAGCCGCCGGGCCGCCGCCATCACCGCCGCCGCTTCTTCGTCGGCGAGCACGGCCAGGATGACGAGCACGGCGTCGGCGCCGTGAAGCCTCGCTTCCGCCACCTGCCTCGGATCGACGACGAAGTCCTTGGCCAGGATCGGCCCGGGGAACTCGCGCCGGACCGCGCGCAGATCCTCCAGGGATCCGCCGAAATAGGGCGCGTCGGTGAGCACGCTGATCGCGTCCGCCGCGCCTCGATACGCCCTGGCCAGCGCGCCGGCGTCGGCCTGGGGACGGATCGCCCCGCCGGACGGGGAGCCGCGCTTCACCTCCAGGATGAAACGCGCGCCCGGCCGAGCCAGCGCCGCCTTGAGGCTGCGCCGGGTCGGCTCGGCCGAATCGAGGGCGATGCCGCCGAGACGCGCCGCCACGTCGACCCGCTTCCTCGCGACGATCTCGCCGAGGATCCCGCCCGTCTCAGCCATTGGTCGCCTCGATGAAAAGCTTCAGCCGGCGACAGGCCTCGCCCGAGGCCAGCGCCTGCAACGCCATTCCGACGCCGTCGCGAAGGTCCGGCGCGAGGCCTGCGGTCATCAGCAGGGCGCCGGTGTTGAGCGCCACCACCTCGGTTTCCGCAGCCAGCCCGTAGCCCATCAGCAGAGCCTTCAGCCGCTCGGCATTCTCCTCCGGGCCGCCGCCCCGAAGCACCTGCACCGGCCGCCGCTCGAGCCCGGCATCCTCGGGACGGATCGTGAGCGGAGCGAGCATCCCGCCGTCCAGCCGAACCGCCCTTGTCTCGCCGTGGAGAGCGATCTCGTCGAGCCCGGAACCGTGGACCACCAGGGCCCGGAGGACGCCCAGGGCGGCCAGGGTCTTCGCCACCGGCTCGAGCAGCGCCGGATCGGCGACTCCAAGCAATTGCACCTGCGGCTCCGCCGGATTGAGGCATGGCCCGAGCATGTTCATGATCGTCCTGACCTTGAGCATCCGCCGCACAGGTCCGGCATGGCGAAGGCCCGGATGATAGAGCGGTGCGAACAGGAAGCAGATTCCGGTCTCGTCCAGGGCCCTTCGGGAAACCTCCGCGCTCACGTCGAGCTTCGCTCCGAGCTGCTCGAGCACATCGGCCGAGCCGCAGCGCGAGGTGACCGAGCGGTTGCCGTGCTTGGCGATCGGAAGGCCCGCCGCGGCCGCGGTGAAGGCGACGGCGGTGGAGACGTTGATCGAGGCGGAGCCGTCGCCGCCGGTGCCGCAACTGTCGGCGAAGAGGTAATCGGGCCTCGGGAAGTCCGCATCGGCGGCGCGGAGCGCCCGGGCGGCGCCGGTCAGTTCCTCGGCCGTCTCGCCCTTGAGCCGGAGCGCGACGAGCATCGCGGCGATCGCGGGCTCCGGCAACCGGCCGGCGACCAGCTCCGCGAACAAGGCCTCCGCTTCGGCTTCGGAGAGCGATTCGCCGGTGTAGAGCCGGGCGAGCGGAGCCTCGGCGGTGGCGGCTCCGGGCGCGGGGAGGACGTATTTCGGCTGGGTGGACATGGCTTTGTTCCTGGAAACGGGGCGCAAAAGAAAAGGCCCGCCGGGAGCGGCGGGCCTTTTTCTGGAGACTTCGGATGCCTAGAGGATCCGTTTCACCATCGATGGTCGCGCGCCGCGGCGGAGGAAATGTCCCACCACCAATGCCAGGCGTGCGCAGCGGCCGGCGCCGAGAAGGCGCAAATGGAGCCGGTGCGGGTCGAGCGGGTCGTCATCGCGGCCTCAACTCCCAGCTAGAGCCCTGCAAGTCAACCGTATATTCTCGCGTCGCCCCAGCGAAGGCTGGGGCCCGGCGGGTGAAAAGGTCGGTACAAGTTCTCGCTGGGCCCCAGCCTGCGCCGGGGCGACGAGCCTTCCCTGACCAATGTTCAGCAACGATGCAGCCGCCATCGCGTTGAAAGGTACGCAACCGTAACTTCGGAGCCAATTCATGCGTACCCTGATCCTCGCCGCCGCCCTCGCCGCATCGGCCCTCCCGCTCGCTCCGGCCGCGGCCCAGCCTCAGCCCGTTCCGGTCGGGATCCTCCTCGACGGTACCCGGCTGGACGTCGTCGCCACCGGCGAGGTGACCCGAGTGCCCGACGTCGCCCGGATCAGCGCCGGAGTCGTCACCGTCGCGCCCACCGCGACCGCCGCCCTCGCCCAGAATGCGACCCGGATGACCTCGGTCCGCGCCGCCCTGAAGCGCGCGGGGGTCGCCGACCGCGACATCCAGACCAGCTCGATCAACCTCCACCCCGATTATCGGCACGACGCCCAGGGCGGCAACCCGCAGATCACCGGCTACCGCGCCAGCAACGAGGTCTCCGTCAGGTTCCGCGACATCGCCAATGCCGGCCGGATCCTCGACGCCCTCGTCGCGCAGGGCGCCAACCAGATCAACGGGCCGATGCTGTCCATCGACAAGCCCGAGGCGGCGCTCGACGAGGCGCGCACCCTGGCGCTCGCCAACGCCCGCGCCCGGGCCGAGCTCTACGCCCGGGCGCTCGGCAAGAGGGTCGGCCGGATCCTCTCGATCAGCGAAGCCGGCGGCAATTACGCGCCCCCCGTGGTGATGATGCGCCAGGCCGCGCGCGGCGAAGCCGCCGATTCGACCTCCGTCGATCCGGGCGAACAGAGCGTCGCGATCAGCCTGTCGGTGTCGTTCGAGCTGGAATGATCCCGTCTCACTTTCCTTTTCGAACGTAGGGCCTTAGCGGAGAATCATGCGCATCCTCCTCGTCCTCGCCGCGACCGCCATGCTGGCTGCTCCCGCCGCCGCCCAAAAGCTCGGCGCCCGCACCTCAAGCCCGGATCAGATGCTCGGGCAGGCGGAGCCGCTCGATCCGATGGCGGAGGCCGATCGGATCGCCGCCGCCGCTGCCGCGCACCCGCTCGGCTCCCTGGAAAACCCCGTCCGTGTGGGTGGGCCCGAAGGGGCTCGAGCCTATATCGCCCGGCTTCGCTGCGCCGACGGCTCGCGACCGCAAATCGGGGCGCGCGGCAGCGGCGGAGTCGGCGCCTACGGCACCTTGACCGAGCGCTACCCGCTCGATTGCGGCGGCGCGGCGCCGGGCCGGGTCGTCCTCGCCTTCGATTTCTATCATGCGGAGCATATCGAGACACGGCCGGCCCCCGGCTTCGCCATCGACGCTCGCTGAAATTCCCGTCATTCCAGCGAAAGCTGGAATCCATTCCGCCTCCGCGCCGCCAACGCCGCATGGACCCCAGCCTTCGCCGGACCTTTGCATAAGCCGCCGGATCTTAGCCCCGCGCGCCTCGCAAGCG
>JBAWCC010000176.1:0-2865 GCA_049590095.1 Allosphingosinicella sp.
GGTGCAATCTGGGCCCCGGCCTTCGCCGGGGAGCAGTCCGTCGACGGAGCTGCGCCTGTCCCCCTCGGTTCGCCGGGCCCTCCTCCAGCACGATATCGATCCCGCCAGGATCGAGGGCACCGGCCGCGGCGGACGGATCACCCGCGCCGACGTCGACCGCGCCGTCGAGGAGGCGACGAGGGTGGATCCCGTCGTCCCGGCTTCCGCCGGGACCGCGGATATCCGCTCGCACTCGGTCCCGCACGACCGGATGCGGCTGAAGATCGCCGAGAACATGCTGAGCTCGGTGACCCGGGCGCCGCACGTCACCGCGATGTTCGAGGCGGATTTCAGCGCGATCGTCGCCCATCGCGAGCGCCACAAGGCGGCCTGGGCGAAAAAGGGGGTGAAGCTCACCTACAGCGCCTACATCGTCGCCGCCGCGGCGGAGGCGATGAAGGTCGCGCCCGCCATCAACAGCCGCTGGCACGACGACCGGCTCGAGATTTTCGACGACATCAATATCGGAATGGGCACCGCGCTTGGCGAGAAGGGCCTGATCGTTCCGGTCCTTCGCAACGTCCAGACCCTGTCGCTGAAGGGGATCGCCGCCGGGCTCGACGCGCTGATCGAGAAAGCGAGGACCGAGCGGCTCACGGCGAAGGACGTCTCGGGCGGCACCTTCACCATCTCCAACCACGGAGTCTCCGGCTCCCTCTTCGCCGCGCCGATCATCATCAACCAGCCGCAATCGGCGATCCTGGGTGTCGGCAAGCTGGAGAAGAGGGTGGTGGTTCGCGAGGTCGGCGGGACGGACGCGATCCTGATCCGGCCGATGGCCTATGTGTCGCTGACCATCGACCATCGGGTGGTGGACGGCCACCAGACCAATGCCTGGCTGACCCGGTTCGTCGAGGTGCTGGAGGGGTGGAGCGCGGAGTGAGGGCGTGCAACCCCTCTCCCTGCAGGGGAGAGGGAGGGGCCCAAAGCGAAGCTTTGCGAGGGTGAGGGACTGAATTGTCGGACAGTCCCTCACCCTGGTTCGCTTCGCGAACCTGTCCCTCTCCCCTGGAGGGAGAGGGATTTATTCGAACAATCCCTTCAGCTCGCCCTTCAATATCTTGCCGTTGGCGTTCCTCGGCAGAGGCCGGGGGAGGAAGGCGATCCGCACCGGGGTCTTGAACACCGCCAAGCGCTCGCGGACCCAGGCTTTCAGCTCCTCCTCCGTCGCGCTCGTTCCCGGCGCGAGATGGACTACCGCCGCCGGCTCCTCGCCCAGCGTCCGGTGCGGAAGGCCGATCAGCGCCGCGTCGGTGACGGCGGGATGGTCGAACAGGACGTTCTCGACCTCGATCGAGTAGATGTTCTCGCCGCCGCGGATGACCATGTCGCGGGCGCGGTCGACGATATAGAGAAAGCCTTCCTCGTCGAGCCGGGCGAGGTCGCCGGTGCGGACCCAGCCGTCGACGAAGGTGGCCGCGCTAGCCTCGGGAGCGTTCCAATAGCCTTTGACGATCTGCGGCCCGCGCGCCCACAATTCGCCGACCTCGCCGGTCGCCAGCTCTTCAGCGCCGTCGGGCGACATGATCTTGAGGTCCGAGACCGGGACGGGCGGGCCGGCGCTGTCGGGGCGAGCGAGATAATCCTCGCCGACATGGCTTGTGACCGTCGCCGTCGTCTCGGTCATCCCCCAGCCGTTCCCGGGGAGCGCCCCGAACTCCTCATGGATCTTCCTGACCAGTTCGGGCGCGGCGGGGGCGCCGCCGTAGCTGATCTGCTCGAGGCTGGAGAGGTCGAAGCGGGCGCGTTCGGGATGCTCGAGCAATTGCCACGCGATCGTCGGCACTCCGCCGGTGATCTGCACCCGCTCCCGCTCGATGGTCGCCAGCGCCTCGAGCGGATCCCATTTGCGCATGAAGACGAGCGTGTGGCCGGCGACCATCGTTCCCATCAGCATCGCGCTGAGCGCGGTGCAGTGGAAGAGCGGGATGACCATCAGGGCGATTTTCGGCTGGGGCTCGGGTGGAGCCTCGCCCCGGCGGAGCGCCGCCCGGGCGTTCGAATAGCCGACCGAGAGGATGTTGGTGGTGAAGTTGCGGTGGCTGTGGAGAGCGCCCTTGGGCCGGCCGGTGGTGCCGCTGGTGTAGAGGATGGCGGCATCGTCGTCGGGGGCGATCGGGATGTCCGGAAGCCCGGCTTCGGGAAGGTCGTCCCAGCCGCCGGGCGATCCGATCAGATCCTCCAGCCGGGCGGCGCCGGTCGGCGTCCCGGCGGAGCGGTTGACGATGATCTGCTCGAGCGCCGGAAGGGCGGCCCGGTGCGGCTCGATGCGCTTCCAGCGCGCCGAGTCCGCGATAAGCAGCTTCGCGCCGGAATCGGCCAGGCCATATTCCAGCTCGGCTCCGGTCCACCAGGCGTTGAGCGGGACGGCGATGGCTCCCAGCGCGGTGGCGGCGAAGAAAGCGACCGGCCATTCGGGAAGGTTGACCATCGCGATGGCGACCCGGTCGCCTTTGCCGATCCCGAGCCGCCGAAGCACGGCCGCCAGGGCGGCGGTCGCTCGATATTGCGCCTCCCAGGAGACCCGCTCGGCTTCGAAGATCGTCGCGGTCCGATCCCCGTGGGCGCGCGACAGGCGGACGAGGAAAGGCAGGTCGGGCGGAGCGTTCTTCCAGATCCGGGTCGGGATTCCGCGGATGACGGCCTCGTCCATCTCGAGCCGCGAGCCCGGCGCGGTCAGGAGCGCGTCGACCTCGGCGAGGCTCATCCTCGGCCAGTCGGGATCAAGCTCGAAGCCTTCGATCACCCGTTTCTCCTTCGAACGAACCAATGCCGTTGATTCGCCTGTGGCTCAAGCGGTAGGCGGCGGTTCTCAATTCCTCCCCC
>JBAWCC010000177.1:0-2060 GCA_049590095.1 Allosphingosinicella sp.
GCTCGCGGTCGTCCCGGAGCCGAGCTTGTCGACCCACTCCTTCAACGCGCCGCGGGAAATCCCGAGATCGACCGCGATGCCCTTGAGCGTCGCGCCGGGCGTCGATTCGTACAGGCCCACCGCCCGCCGCCGGAACTCGTCCGTGTAGTTCTTCCTTGCCATCCTTGGATTCTCGCTTCCCCAGCGTTCATGCTGGAATCAGCGTGTCCAAGATCAGGGGTCAAGCCCCCTGATCCGATGAGCAACGCCGCCCGGTTCGACGGCGATCGTGATCGGGTCTGGGCTGTGTTCAGCCGACCCCGGCGAGTTCCTTGGCAGCGTCAACGGTCTGGTCAGTCTTCTCGACCCGGCTCGCGGGGATACACGATGCGATGACCGTCGCGACGAGCGAGACGCCCGCACCGATGACGAGCGCCGTGCGGAAGCCTGCCTCAGACGGCACCTCGACGCCGGCGAGCGGGATCGTCATCTGCGACAGCACCACCCCGATGATCGCGGCGCCGGCGGTAGTGCCCAGCGAGCGCATCAATGCGTTGAACCCGTTGGCGGCAGCCGTCTCGCTGCGCGGAACGGCGCCCATGATCAGGGCGGGCATCGCCCCGTACGCGAGGGCGACGCCGCTGTTGATGACGATGCCGGTGAGCAGCAGCCCCCACGTGCTGCCCATTCCGAGGATGGCCACGCCGTAGCCGCAGGCCAGTACGGCGACGCCGAGCACCAGGGTGAACTTCGGCCCTCGAGAGTTCGTCAGCCTGCCGCCTACCGGCGAGAGCATCAGCATCATGAGCCCCGCCGGAGCCATCCACAGTCCGGCGGCGAGCACCGACTGACCGAGGCCGTAGCCGGTGCTCGACGGAAGCTGCAGCACCTGCGGCATGACGAGCATGCTCGCATACATTCCGAATCCGACGAAGATCGACGCGATGTTGGTGAGGAGCACCCGCGGACGGGACGTCGTCCGGAGGTCGACGAGGGGATGCTTCACCCGCGTCTCCCAGAGGCCCCAGAGCCCGAGCACGACGACCGCCGTTGCGAAGAGACCGAGCGTGAGCGGTGATGCCCATCCCCACTGTGACCCCTGAGAGACCGGCAGGATCAGGGTGACGAGGCCGATGGCAAGTCCGATTGCTCCGAGCGCGTCGAATCGCTGTCCGCGCGCCGCGGATGGCAGCGCCGGAACGACCCACCAGACCGCAGCGGCGGCGAGCGCCGAGACGACGGCGCCGCCCCAGAACACGTAACGCCAGTCGGTGAACTCGACGACTGCTGCAGCGAGCGGCATGCCGATCGCGCCACCGACGCCGAGCGTGGCGCTGACCGTCGCGATCGACGAGGCCAGTTTCTCCTTCGGCACGACATCGCGGAGCAGCGCGATCCCGAGCGGCACCATGCCGGAGCCGACACCCTGCAGCGCGCGTCCGACGATCATGATCTCGACCGTGGGGGCCAGTGCGCACACCACGCCACCTGCGATCAGCGGGACCGCGAGGAGAAGAATCATCCGTCGCTTGCCGTACATGTCGCCGAGCCGGCCTGAGATCGGGACGGCGGCCGCAGCGGCCAGCAGGGTGGCGGTGACGATCCACGCCGTGTTCGCCGGGGTCGAGTCGAAGATCGCGGGGAATCGCGCGATGAGCGGCGTGACCATCGTCTGGGTGATCGATGAGGCGATGCCGGCGAAGGCGAGCACGCCCACCACGAGTGCGGGACGACGTGCAGTCTTGATCGACGCCACAAGGCTCCTTTCCGGCTGCGAGGACATCCCGCAAATGTGTAAGTACCATATGCACTATACACATTCGTGGATAGACTTATCCTGAGAGACGAGGAGCGCCATGGCACGTCGCATCGAGGACATCGAGTATGAGCAGATGCTCCAGAGCCGTTTCACGATCGCCCAGCACCGGCAGAAGGACGGCTTGGATCGCAGCGCCTATCTCCTTCTGGCTCGGATCCAGGCGGAAGGACCGAAGTCGATCGGCGAGCTCAGTGAGCTCTTCAGGCTCGACGCCTCCACCGTGCAACGCCAGACCGGCGCCGCGATGTCCGCAGGGCTGATC
>JBAWCC010000178.1:0-8214 GCA_049590095.1 Allosphingosinicella sp.
CGACATCGTCATCGTCGGGGCCGGCCATGCCGGCGCCCAGGCCGCCATCCAGCTTCGGCAGCTCGGCTTCGCGGGCTCGATCGCCCTGATCGGCGCCGAGGCCGAGCCGCCCTACGAGCGGCCGCCGCTCTCCAAGGAATATCTCGCCGGGGAAAAGGAATTCGAGCGGATGCTCGCCCGCCCCGGGGCCTTCTGGCCGGAACGGGGCATCGATCTCGTGCTCGGAACGACGATCGCAGCCGTCGACCCGCAGGTTAAGGCGCTGACCGCCGAGGGCGGCGGGCGCTTCGGCTACGGCATCCTGATCTGGGCGGCGGGGGGCGATCCGCGCCGGCTCGGCTGCGAGGGCGGCGACCTCGACGGGGTCCATCTCGTCCGCCGCAAGAGCGACGCCGATTCGATCCGCGCCGAGCTTGACGGAGTCCGCCGGGTCGCCGTCGTCGGCGGCGGTTATATCGGCCTCGAGACCGCGGCTGTGCTTCGCAAGCTCGGCAAGGAAGTCGTTTTGCTCGAGGCCCTGGACAGGCTGCTGGCCCGGGTCGCCGGCCGGGAGATTTCCGATTTCTACGCCGCCGAGCACCGAGCCCACGGGGTCGACGTCCGGCTCGGCGCCACGGTCGCCTCGATCGTCGGCGACTCGGGCCGGGTGGCGGCGGTGCGGCTCCAGGACGGCGCCGAGCTCGACGCCGAAATGGCGATCGTCGGGATCGGGGTCGAAGCGGCGGTCGGCCCGCTGCTCGCCGCCGGCGCCGCGGGCGCGAATGGGGTCGACGTCGATCCCTTTTGCCTGACCAGCCTCCCCGATATCTATGCGATCGGCGACTGCGCCGCCCATGAGAACAGCTTCGCCGGAGGCCTCAGGATCCGCCTCGAATCGGTCCAGAACGCCCATGATCAGGCCGCGGCGGCGGCGCGGTCGATAACGGGCGCCCCGCAGCCCTACGAGGCCGTCCCCTGGTTCTGGTCCAACCAATATGATCTGCGCCTTCAGACGGTGGGCCTCTCGGTCGGCCACGACCGGACGGTGGTGCGCGGCCGCCCGGAGGAGCGCAGCTTCTCGGTCATCTACCTGCTCGACGGCCGGGTCATCGCCCTCGACTGCGTCAATTCGACCCGCGATTATGTGCAGGGGCGTAAGCTCGTGCTGGACAGACGGGTGATCGAGCCGGAGCGGCTGGCCGATACCTCGGCGCCGCTGAAGGAGCTTTGACTTGCCTCCCCGCCCCGAAGGGGTGGGGAGGGGGACCACCCGAAGGGTGGTGGAGGGGTAGCTGCCCTTTCGTCCGAGGACCTGGCGCGAAACGGCAAAGGCTGCGCCAAGCACCCCTCCACCACACTTCGTGTGGTCCCCCTCTCCATGCTTCGCATGGGGAGGCAATTACTCACCGCCCCGCAAACCCCGCCAGTATTTCGCACACCCAGCGGCCCGCCGTCAGGGCGGTGATGTCGCTGACGTCGAGGCTCGGGTCGAATTCGGTCAGGTCGACCAGCTTGACCCTGGGCTCGGCCGCGAGCCTCCGGGCGGCGGCGAAGAACATCGAAGCCGGCATTCCGCCCGGCCGTGCGCCGGGGGCGCCGGGGCATTGGCTCCGGTCGACCACGTCGATGTCGAAATCGACCACCAGCGCCTCGAGATGGACGAAGCGGGCGAGGACGTGGTTGAGGACGGCGAGCATTCCACGCTCGAGGCAGTCCGCCATCGTGTAGACCCCGATCCCGAAGGCCAGAGCGTCGGAATGCATCCTCGCCGTATTGGCATAAGGCGCGAGGCCGATCTGGCAGATGTTGGAGCCGGGCAGTCCGTCCTCGATCAGGCAGCGGACCGGATTGCCGTTCATCGGCCCCCGGGCGGTGTCGCGGAGGTCGAAATGGGCGTCGAGCGTGATCAGCCCGACCTTGGCGAGCGGAAGCCCGAGCGCGTGGACGGCGGGACGGGTCACCGCATTGTTGCCGCCGACGAGGAGCGTGAGTCGGTGGTCGGCGACCGCCGCCGCCGCCGAGTCGCGGATCAGGGCGAAGCCGTCGGCCGGGCTTACCCCCCTGACCGGGACGTCGCCGAGATCGCGGATGGGGAAAAACAGCTCCGCCCCCGTCTCGACATTGTAGGTTGAGAAGCGCTTGAGGGCGCGCCGCAAAGTGTCGGGGGCAAGGTCGCAGCGGCCCGGAGTCACCGAACCCGATTCCATGGGCGCGCCAAGGATCGCGACCTGGCCCTCGCTGCCGATCAAGTCAGCGATGGATTTCCAGCTCATGATTTGCCCTTAGTCGGGCAAAGGTTAAGAAGCGAGCCATGTGGGACCGCCTCATCACCGACTGCCATATCGCGACCATGGACCCGGCAGTACCGGGCGCCTTCGGGACGATCGAGGACGGAGCGATCGGGATTCAGGACGGGCGGATCGTCCGGGTCGGTCGGCGGATCGATCTCGCCGGCTACCGCGCGGGCAAGGTCGAGCCGCTTGGCGGTGCCTGGGTCACTCCAGGGCTGATCGACTGCCACACTCACCTCGTCTTCGGAGGCAACCGCTCGGCGGAGTTCGAGCAAAGGCTGAACGGCGCGAGCTACGAGGAGATCGCCCGCTCCGGCGGGGGAATCATCTCCTCGGTCAAGGCGACCCGGTTCGCGTCGCTGGAAGAGCTGGTCGAGCAGGCCCGGCCGCGGCTGCGGGCGCTGATGCGGGGCGGAGCGACCACGGTCGAGATCAAGTCGGGCTACGGCCTCGACGTGCCCAGCGAATTGAAGATGCTGCAGGCGGCGAAGGCGCTGGGCGAGAGCGAGACAGTGCGGGTGGTCCCCACTCTGCTGGCTCTGCACGCGCTTCCGCCCGAGCATAAGGACAGCCGCGAGCAATTCGTCCGGCTCGCGGTCGACGAGATGATCCCGGCGGTCGCGGAAGCGGGACTGGCGAAGGCGGTCGACGCCTTTTGCGAGGGGATCGGATTCACCGTCGACGAGGTGCGCTCCCTGTTCGAGGCCGCGGACGAGCATGGCCTCAGGGTCAAGCTCCACGCCGAGCAGCTCTCGAACCTCAGCGGCGCCGCTCTGGCGGCGGAATTCGGGGCGCTTTCGGCCGACCATCTCGAACATGCCGACGAAGCGGGGATCGAAGCCATGGCCCGCGCGGGGATGGTCGCCGTCCTGCTCCCGGGCGCCTTCTATGCCCTTCGAGAGACGAGGAAGCCGCCCGTGGACTCTTTGCGCCGCCACGCAGTGCCGATGGCGGTGGCCACCGACTGCAATCCCGGGACCTCGCCCGTGCTTTCGCCCACGCTGATGCTGAGCATGGCCTGCACCCTGTTCGGCCTCACCCCGGAGGAGGCGCTTGCCGGAATGACGGTCCACGCGGCGAAGGCTTTGGGACTGGAGAAGGAAGTCGGCACGGTCTCCACCGGCAAGGCGGCGGACCTGTGCGTCTGGCGGGTGAGCAGGCCGGCCGAGCTGGCCTATTGGATCGGCCTGCCGGGGCCGGAGCGGCGGATCGTGGCGGGGGTGGATGCTTGATCGTCATTCCAGCGAAGGCTGGAATCCATGCTGACTCCGAATGGACCCCAGCTTTCGCTGGGGTGACGTTACGGCTAGAGACCTCTCCATGCTTTCACGACGCGACAACAGCCGCTCCATCCGCGCCCGCACCGGCCCCGGCCTCGTCGCCAAGAGCTGGGCGACGGAAGCCGCCGTGCGGATGCTCCAGAACAATCTCGACCCGCAAGTCGCCGAGGCGCCCGAGGAGCTGGTCGTCTATGGCGGAATCGGCCGGGCGGCGCGGGACTGGGCGAGCTTCGACAAGATCGTGGAGACGCTGGAGCGGCTCGAGGGCGACGAGACCCTGCTCGTCCAGTCGGGCAAGCCGGTCGGGGTCTTCCATACCCATGAAAACGCGCCGCGGGTGCTGATCGCCAATTCGAACCTGGTTCCGAAATGGGCGACCTGGGACCATTTCCACGAATTGGATCGCAAGGGGCTGATGATGTACGGCCAGATGACGGCCGGATCGTGGATATACATCGGCACCCAGGGCATCGTTCAGGGCACCTACGAGACCTTCGCCGAAATGGGCCGCCAGCATTATGGCGGCGATCTGAAGGGCCGGTGGATCCTCACCGCCGGCTTGGGCGGAATGGGCGGCGCTCAGCCGCTGGCGGCGGTGATGGCGGGCGCGCATTGCCTGGCCATCGAATGCCAGGAGAGCCGGATCGAGAAGAGGCTGGAGACTCGATACCTCGACCGCCGGGCCGGATCGCTGGACGAGGCGCTGGAAATCATTCGCACCGCCGCTCAGCCCACTTCAGTCGGGCTACTCGGCAATGCCGCCGAGATTTTGCCGGAAATGGTCCGGCGGAACATCCGCCCGGACGCGGTGACCGACCAGACTTCGGCGCACGACCCGGTCAACGGTTATCTGCCGATCGGCTGGACCGTCCAGAAATGGATAAATATGCGCGAGCGGGACCCTGCTGCGGTGGAGGCCGCTGCAAGAGAATCCATGGCGGTGCATGTTCATGCAATGCTGGCCTTCCGCGAGATGGGCATTCCGACCTTCGATTATGGCAACAACATCCGCCAGGTCGCCAAGGATGAGGGCGTCGCCCATGCCTTCGACTTTCCCGGCTTCGTCCCGGCCTATGTCCGGCCGCTCTTCTGCCGCGGCATCGGTCCGTTCCGCTGGGTGGCGCTTTCGGGCGATCCGGAGGACATCTACCGGACCGACGCGAAGGTGAAGGAGCTGATTCCCGACGATCCGCACCTCCACCGCTGGCTCGACATGGCCCAGGAGAGGATCGCCTTCCAGGGGCTTCCGGCGCGGATCTGCTGGGTCGGGCTGGGGCAAAGGCACCGGCTCGGAATGGCGTTCAACGAGATGGTGGCTTCGGGCGAGCTGAAGGCGCCGATCGTCATCGGCCGCGACCATCTCGATTCGGGCTCGGTCGCGAGCCCCAATCGCGAGACCGAGGCGATGAAGGACGGGTCCGACGCGGTCTCGGACTGGCCCCTCCTCAACGCCCTCCTCAACACCGCGTCGGGCGCGACCTGGGTCTCGCTCCACCATGGCGGCGGAGTGGGCATGGGCTATTCGCAGCATGCCGGAATGGTGATCGTCGCCGACGGCACTCCCGAGGCGGGGCGGCGGCTGGAGCGGGTGCTTTGGAACGACCCGGGCACGGGCGTGATGCGCCATGCGGACGCCGGCTACGAGGAAGCGCTGGACTGCGCCCGCGAGCAGGGGCTGGACCTGCCTATGGTGGGGCTGTGACCTTCCCCCGTCATGCCAGCGGAGGCTGGCATCCATTCGGAGTCGGCATGGACCCCAGCCTTCGCTGGGGTGACGAATGATCACCCTCCGCCCCGGCTCCGTCACCGTCGCCGAGCTTCGCTCCATCTGGGCCGGCGCGCCCGTGCAGCTCGCCCCCGACGCCTGGGCCGCGATCGACTCCGCCGCCGCTTGCGTCGACAGGATCGTGGCAAGCGGGCGGACCGTCTACGGGGTCAATACCGGCTTCGGGCTGCTCGCCCAGACCCGGATCCCCAACGACCGGCTGGCCGAGCTCCAGCGCAACCTCGTCATGTCGCACAGCTGCGGCCTCGGCGAGGATCTTGCCCGGCCGGTCGTCAGGCTGGCGATGGCGACCAAGGTAATCGGCCTTGCCCGAGGCCATTCGGGCGTGCGGCGCGAGGTGGTAGAGCGGCTTCTGGCCTTGCTCGAGGCGGACGCCCTGCCCTGCATCCCGAGCCAGGGCTCGGTCGGGGCTTCGGGGGACCTCGCCCCGCTCGGCCATCTCAGCGCGGCGATGCTGGGCGAGGGTCGGATCGACCTGAAAGGCACGATCATGCCGGCGGGGGAGGCGCTGCGCGTGCTGGGACTGGCGCCGCTGGTGCTGGGCCCGAAGGAAGGGCTGGCGCTGATCAACGGCACCCAGATTTCCACCGCCGTGGCGCTCGACACCTTGTTCGCGGCGGAGCGGGTGTTCGCCAATGCGTTGATTTCAGGGTCTTTATCGCTCGACGCACTGAAGGGCACCGACGCCGCCTTCGATCCGCGAATCCATGAAGCCCGGGGCCAGAAGGGGCAGATCGAAGTGGCGGCGGTGCTGAGGCGGCTGATCGAGGGGAGCGATATCCGCCACAGCCACGACGACTGCACCAGGGTGCAGGACCCCTACAGCTTCCGCTGCCAGCCGCAGGTGATGGGGGCCTGCCTGGACTTGTTGAGGAATGTGACGGAATCGCTTCGAATCGAAGCGAATGCGGTCACGGACAACCCATTATTGTTCCCCGAGACGGGCGATTCGCTGTCCGGCGGCAACTTTCATGCCGAACCCGTCGCCTTCGCCGCCGACACGCTGGCAATGGCGCTGTGCGAAGTCGCGAGCATCTCCGAGCGCCGTACCGCCGTCCTGGTCGACCCCAAGATGAGCGGGCTGCCGCCCTTCCTGGTCGAGGACAGCGGAGTCAATTCGGGCTTCATGATCGCTCAGGTCACGGCGGCGGCGCTCGTCTCCGAGAACAAGAGCCTCGCCTGGCCGGCGAGCGTCGACACGGTTCCGACCTCGGGCAATCAGGAGGACCATGTCTCGATGGCCACCCATGCCGGGACCAAGGCCCGGCGGATCGCGGGCAATGCCGCGGGGGTAGTCGGGATCGAGCTGCTCGCGGCGGCCCAGGGCTGCGACTTCCACGCGCCGCTGAAGAGCTCTCCGGCGCTGGAGGCGGCGCGGGCCGGGATCCGGCGAAAGGTCGAGCATTATGAGTCCGACCGGTATCTGGCCGATGACCTGCGCTGGGCTCAGGAGTCGGTGCTGGCGGGGACCTTGTCGGGCGAGGTCGAGGCGGAGTTGTTCGAGCGGTGAGCCCCTCTCGTCGTGCCAGCGAAGGCTGGCATCCATTCGGACTCGGCATGGACCCCAGCCTTCGCTGGGGTGACGGAAGATGATCGACCTCGCGCAAGTTCCCGGTCCGCTCGACCTCGAGGGCGAGGTCTGCGTAATCGGGGCGGGAGCGGCGGGGATCAGCCTCGCCCGGCGCCTGCTCAAGCTCGGCCATGGGGTCGTCCTGCTGGAGAGCGGCGGCCTCGATTACGAGGCCGCCACCGCGCAGCTCAACGCCGGCGAGACCGCGGGCGAGGAATATTACGAGCTGGAGGACAGCCGGCTTCGATTCTTCGGAGGAACCACGGCGATCTGGGGCGGGCGCTGCGCGGAGCTCGATCCGATCGACCTCGAGCGGCGCGACTATGTGCCGCATTCGGGCTGGCCGGTCGGCTGGGCGGAGCTGGAGCGCTGGTACAAGGAGGCCCGGCCGCATTTCGGACTGCCCGACGGGAAGCCGGGACCGGACGACCTTCGCTCGGCGGGAGTGAAGCTGCCGAGCTTCGCCGAGCTTGAGACCCCGCTCTGGACCTTCGACCGCCGCTTCAACCGCTTCGCCTGGGAAAGCTGCACCGATCTCGAGGCGGACCCACGATGCCAGATCGTCACCCATGCCACGGTGACGAGGATCGTCGAGCAGGGCCGAGGTATCGCCCGGGTCGAAGCGCGCTCGCTCGGCACCGGGCGGCTGAACGTGAAAGCCGGAGCATTCGTCCTGGCCGCGGGCGGGATCGAGAATCCGCGGCTTCTGCTCGCGTCCGGCCTCGGCAACGGCCGCGACCAGGTCGGCCGCTATTTCATGGAGCATCCGCACGCCCGCGGCGGGCGGATCGTCGAGGGCTCGGCGTGGCGGCTCCTGAAGGCGTTCGGCCGGAGGCACCGGGTCGGCGGACAGGATTTGGCGGCGTTGATCGCCCCGTCGGAGGCGCTGCAGCGGAGCGAGGGCATACTCAACACCTCGCTGACCATCGTCGCCCGCCAGCCAGAGGGCCGCCGCCAGTTCATCGGGATGAAGGCCTATTCCGGCCTCAAGCACAGCATGGCCCCGACGAAAAGGGGCCGGGCCTTGTGGATGGCGACCAAGAAGGCCGCGGGCTGGGCGCAGCGCCACATTGATCCGGCCCGGCCCTGGCTTCTCCACAAATTGGGCAATCTCGAAGTGGCTTTGCTGGTGCGCGGCGAGCAGGCGCCGAATCCGGAAAGCCGGTTGATGCTGACCGGCGAGACGGATTCGACCGGCGTTCCGCGGGTGAAGCTGGACTGGCGACTGTCGGAGATCGACGTGAGGAGCGTCTCCGTGCTGGTCGGGACTCTCGGGCGGGAGCTGGAGCGGCTCGACCTCGGCAAGGT
>JBAWCC010000179.1:0-17031 GCA_049590095.1 Allosphingosinicella sp.
GGGCAGGCCGTCGACGCTCTGCCCCGCGCGGCCGATGCCCGGCTGCTGCCCACCGCCCTGCGCTCGCTGGCTCCCCGCCCGATCTACGGCCGGGCCCCCGACGCGAAGCCGGTGCGATGACCGGCGGATTCGCCTTGTCCGAGGGCGCCGTCGAGGATCTGGCGGCGATGATGCGGGTGATGGAGGACAGCTTCGACCCCGCTTTCGGCGAGGCCTGGACCTCTCCGCAATGCGCCGGGCTGCTTCCGATGGCGGGGGTGTGGCTGTCGCTGGCCAGAAGGGACGACGAGGTGATCGGCTTCGCGCTCGGCCGGATCGTCGGCGACGAAGCGGAATTGCTGTTGCTTGCGGTCCATCGCGCTTCGCAAGGCAAAGGCGCCGGCCAGTTGCTCCTCGACCGCTTCGGCGCCGTCGCCGCCAGTAAAGGGGCCGAACAACTCCATCTCGAAGTGCGTGAAGGAAATCATGCGGTTAGGCTCTACAGCCGAAACGGCTACCGGGAGGTGGGTCGACGCAGGAATTATTATAGCGGCCGCGACGGCCAGCTTTTCGACGCCCTCACCCTCGCCAAGAACTCGCGAGCATAAACTGAATCTGTATTCGGTTTAATTTCTGCTTGTAAAAAGCACCAAAACGGACCATTCGCAGTCCAAGGGGCCAAGTCGCAACCATCCGTGGAAGAAAGTTTAGTAGGCGAAAGCATGGCTGAGAATAACGAACTCACTGAGACCCTGATCACCCTGACCGCCGACATCGTGTCAGCGCATGTCAGCAATAACAGCGTGGCGGTCAACGACCTGCCTCAGCTGATCGCCAACGTGCACAATGCCCTCAGCGGGCTGGGCGACAAGGCCGAGGAAGCTCCGGTCCGGCCGGAACCGGCGGTCTCGGTGCGCTCGTCGATCAAGCCCGACTATATCGTCTGCCTCGAGGACGGTAAGAAGCTGAAGATGCTGAAGCGGCATCTGATGACTCACTACCAGATGACCCCGGACGAATATCGTCAGAAGTGGGGCCTCAACAGCGACTATCCGATGGTTGCGCCCAATTATGCCGAGCAGCGCCGGACCCTGGCCAAGAAGATCGGCCTGGGCACCAAGCGCCGCCGGACCAACCGTCCCGCGAAATAAGCGCAAAGGACGCCGGGACTCGATTGATGTCGAGCCCCGGCGGCCTTTACCACCGCTCCGATTAGGCTAAAGCGGTACCGCATGACCCGCCGGATCGACATCGAAGCGCTGTGCGCGGAGAAGGGGCTGCGCATCACCGAGCAGCGGCGGATCATCGCCCGAGTCCTTTCCGAAGCCGAAGACCATCCCGACGTCGAGGCGCTTCACGCCCGGGCGTCCGCGATCGACCCCGGGATCTCCATCGCCACCGTCTACCGTACCGTCCGCCTGTTCGAGGAAGCGGGGATCCTGGAGCGCCACGATTTCGGCGACGGCCGGGCCCGCTACGAGGCCGCCGACGCCACCCATCACGACCATCTGATCGACGTCGAGACCGGCAACGTCATCGAGTTCGTCGACGAGGAGCTCGAGGCGCTGCAGCGGCGAATCGCCGAGAAACTGGGTTTCCGGCTCGTCGACCACAGGATGGAGCTTTACGGGGTGGTGCTGGGGCGGAAGGGATAGACAGCTGCCTTCACCGTCATGCCGGCGAAGGCCGGCATCCATGCTGCCGCCACGCCCCAATGGAAATTCGGCATGGGCCCCAGCCTTCGCTGGGGCGACGGTGTTTCCGTACCCATAAAGTCCATCGCCAAAGCGAAGGCCGCCGTTGGCCCCGCTCCCGCCTTGCTCTAGATCGGCCGTCCCGATGCTCCGTCTCACCCTTCGAACCCTGGCGATGGCCGCGGCCCTCATGGCCTGCCTGCCAGTCCATTATCTCTGGAAGCTCTTCGGCCGCCCCTCGCCCTGGCCCCGGCGTTTCCTGGGCCTGGTGGCGCGCGCCGCCGGGATGCGGGTCCGGGTGGTCGGGGTTCCGCTGCAACGGGACGTCCTGTTCCTGGCCAATCACCTCAGCTGGCTCGACATCCTCGTCCTGGCCGGCGCCAGCGGGACGGCGTTCGTCTCCAAGGCCGAGGTGGCCGATGTACCGGTGGTCGGCTGGCTGGCCGGGCTCAACAACACCGTCTTCGTCGCCCGCTCGGCGCGCTCCGCCGTCCGCGGTCAGGCGGACTCGCTTCGGAGCGCTCTCGCCAGCGGCCAGCCGGTCGCACTCTTTCCGGAAGGGACGACCGACGGCGGCCCGGATATCCTGCCCTTCCGGGCGAGCCTGCTTGCCGCGCTATACCCGCCGCTGCCGGGGGTCCGGGTCCAGCCGGTCGCTCTCGATTATGGATCGTCGGCGCACGACCTGGCATGGGTGGGCGAGGAGCCGGGCCTGGACAATGTCAAAAAGGTGCTT
This sequence comes from Allosphingosinicella sp., assembly GCA_049590095.1. GTDB lineage: Bacteria > Pseudomonadota > Alphaproteobacteria > Sphingomonadales > Sphingomonadaceae > Allosphingosinicella. The sequence continues at coordinate 2,410 of JBAWCC010000179.1, forward strand.
TCCCGCCGCGGGACCGCCGAGGTCATCCTGCATTTCCTCGCTCCGGTCGATCCCGCCGATCGCGACCGCAAGGCGCTTGCCCGGGCGGCCCGCGATGAAATCGTCGAGGCTCTGAGCCCTTCCGGCGGCGGGGCGGATCGCCTATAGGCGCGCGGCGATGACCAGACCGGCCCCCAAAAGCTTCCATATCAAGTCGTTCGGCTGCCAGATGAACGTCTATGACGGCGAGCGCATGGCCGGCCTGCTGGAAAGCGAGGGCATGGTGGCCGCCGCCGACTCGGGCCAGGCCGATCTCGTCGTGCTCAATACCTGCCACATCCGCGAGAAAGCGGCCGAGAAGGTCTATTCCGACATCGGCCGGCTGAGGCGCGAGGACGGGACGAGCCCGATGATCGCGGTGGCCGGCTGCGTCGCCCAGGCCGAAGGGGCCGAGATCCCGCGCCGGGCGCCGAGCGTCGACATCGTCGTCGGCCCCCAGGCCTATCACCGCCTGCCCGGGCTTGTCGCCGAGGCGGGACGGGGCGGGCGCGGCATCGATACCGACATGCCGCTCCTGTCGAAATTCGGGGCGCTTCCGGCGCGGCGCCGGCCCGGACCCTCGGCCTTCCTGACCGTCCAGGAAGGCTGCGACAAATTCTGCACCTATTGCGTCGTCCCCTATACTCGGGGCGCCGAGGTCTCGCGCCCGTGGGCGGCGGTAATCGACGAGGCGCGGGCGCTGGTCGACGGCGGGGCGCTGGAAATCACCCTGCTCGGCCAGAACGTCAACGCCTGGACCGGCGAGGACGAGGGCGGGCGGAGGAAGGGGCTGGACGGCCTGATCCGGGCGCTCGACCGCCTGCCCGGCCTCGAGCGGATTCGCTACACGACCAGCCATCCCAACGACATGACCGAGGGCCTGATCCGCGCCCATGCCGAGGTCGAGGCCCTGATGCCCTTTCTTCATTTGCCCGTTCAGTCGGGAAGCGACCGGGTGCTGAAGGCGATGAACCGGAGCCACGGCGCCGCCAGCTATCTGGCGGTGATCGAACGGGTCCGGACGGTTCGGCCGGACATCGCGATTTCGGGCGACTTCATCGTCGGTTTCCCCGGCGAGACCGAGGCGGAGTTCGAGGCGACCCTCGAAATCATTCGCGCGGTGAACTACGCTCAGGCTTACTCGTTCAAATATTCGCCGCGCCCGGGCACTCCGGCGGCCGCCATGGAGGATCAACTGCCCCGATCAGTGATGGACGAGAGGCTGCAGCGGCTGCAGGCGTTGCTCAACGGGCAGCAGCTGGAGTTCAACCGCGCGAGCGTGGGACGACGGACTGAGGTGCTTCTGGAGCGGCCCGGCAAGAAGCCCGGGCAGATGATCGGAAAAACGCCGTGGCTGCAGTCGGTGCACGTGGAGACGGAGGCGGGGATCGGGGACATGATCGAGGTGGAGGTGGTTACGGCGGGGCCGAACAGTTTGGCGGGCATCGTCATGCCAGCGCAGGCTGGCATCCACGCTGCCTCTTCGCCAGGATCGGAGTCCGAATGGACCCCAGCCTTCGCTGGGGTGACGGGCTGATGCCGCCGAAGAAATCCGCAGACACCGCCGCGGCCGCGGCCCCTCGCGCCCGGCTGGAGCTCGAGTTCGAGCAGCCGCATCTGCTCGGGCCCCTGTTCGGCGAGTTCGACCGCAACCTCGTCGCCATCGAGGACCGGCTCGGGGTCTATATCGCCGCGCGCGGGGCCAAGGTGCAGATCGAGGGCGAGCCCGAGAACGCCGCCCGCGCGCGTGACGTCCTGCTCGGCCTCTACAATAGGCTCGACGAGGGCCAGGACATCGACTCCGGGATGGTCGACGCGGTCATCGCCATGTCGGGCCAGCCGACTCTCGACGGCATCATCACCCCCGAGGTGGCCGAGCCGCCCAAGGTGATGATCCGGACCCGCAAGAAGACGATCGTCCCCCGTTCCAAGATGCAGGCCGTCTACATGGAGGCGCTCGGGCGCGACGAGATGATCTTCGCCCTGGGGCCGGCGGGCACCGGCAAGACCTATCTCGCCGTCGCGCAGGCGGTCCAGCAGCTGATCGGAGGCTCGGTCGACCGGCTGATCCTGTCGCGCCCCGCGGTCGAGGCGGGCGAGCGGCTCGGCTTCCTTCCCGGCGACATGAAGGAGAAGGTCGATCCCTATCTGCGCCCGCTCTACGACGCGCTCTACGACATGCTTCCGGCCGAGCAGGTCGAGCGGCGGATCGCGTCCGGCGAGATCGAGATCGCTCCGATCGCCTTCATGCGCGGGCGCACCCTCAGCGACGCCTTCATCATCCTCGACGAGGCGCAGAACACGACGCCGGCGCAGATGAAGATGTTTCTCACCCGCTTCGGAATGCGGAGCCGGATGGTAATCTGCGGCGATCCGCTCCAGGTCGATCTTCCGGAGCCCGGCAAATCGGGCCTCGCCGACGCGGTCGCCAAGGTCGAAGGCATTCCGAAGATCGCGACCGTGCGCTTCGGCGCCGGCGACGTCGTGCGTCACCCGCTGGTGGGCAGGATCGTCGAAGCTTATGAAGGGAAGGCGGCGTGAGCGTCGCTTCGAACCGTCATCCCAGCGAAGGCTGGGATCCCAGGGAGCGAAAGGCGCCTGCGTTCATCACCCGCTGGGGCCCCAGCCTGCGCTGGGGCGACGGTATATGATCGTCGTCGAAGCCGACGTCTCGGAGGAATGGGACAGTAGCACCGACTGGGCGCAGCTCGCCTCGGCGGCCGTCCGGGCGGCCGTCGCGCAGAGCGATTTCGCCGTCCTGCTCGAAACCGGCCCCGACGCCGAAATCTCCGTCCGCTTCACCTCCGACAATGAGGTCAGGGGCCTGAACGCTGATTGGCGCGGCAAGGACAAGGCGACCAACGTCCTCTCCTTCCCGATGGTCGAGCCCGAGCAACTCGGTGCGCTCGCCCGCACCGGGGGCGGCGAGGCCTTGCTCGGCGACATCGTCCTCGCCCACGGCGTCTGCGCCGCGGAGGCAGCGGAGAAGGACCTGCAGGTCCGCACCCACGCCGCCCATCTGGTCGTCCACGGCACGCTCCATCTGCTGGGCTACGATCATGAACTCGGGGACGAGGATGCCGAGACGATGGAAGATGCCGAGCGGCGTTCGCTCGCCCAGCTCGGCATCGCCGACCCCTATGAGATTCACCACTGATGGCTGACGAGCAGAACGGCGAGCGAAGCATCTGGCGCGGCATCCGCGCCCTTCTGTTCGGCGACGAGGGAGAAGCGACCCTTCGCGAGGAGATCGAGGAGGCGATCGAGAGCCACGAGGGCGAGGCGCCGATCGTCGGCGACCTGTCCCCGATCGAGCGGCAGATGCTTCGCAACCTGCTCCATTTCGGCGAAAGCACGGTCGCCGACATCGCCGTGCCTCGAAGCGACATCATCGCGGTGCCGAGCACGATCACCTTCGACCGGCTGGTCGCCGCCTTCGCCGACGCCGGTCACAGCCGGCTGCCCGTCTACGAGGAGAGCCTCGACAGCGTCATCGGCATGGCCCACATCAAGGACGTCTTCACCGTCGAGGTCTCGGGCGCGGAGCCGCCCGAGGATGTGACCGAGCTGCTGCGCAAGCCGCTCTATGTGCCCGAATCGATGGGGGTCCTCGACCTGCTCGCCCGGATGCGCGCCGAGCGGGTCCATCTCGCCATCGTCGTCGACGAATTCGGAGGAACCGAGGGGCTCGTCACCATCGAGGACGTGGTGGAGGAGATCGTCGGCGAGATCGAGGACGAGCATGACGAGGAATCGCCCGGAATGCTGATCCCTCTCGAGGACGGAATCTGGGACGCCGACGCGCGCGCCGAGCTTGAGGACGTCGCCGAGCAGATCGATGCGCGGCTCGGCGCAGTCGAGGAGGATGTCGACACTCTGGGGGGACTGGCGACGGTGCTTGCAGGGCACGTGCCCCAGGCCGGGGAGATCGTCGAGCATCCGTCGGGCTGGAGGCTCGAGGTGACGGAGAGCGACACCAGGCGGGTGACCCGGCTGAGGCTGCACGCGCCGCAAGAGGGGGCAATTTCCGACTAGCCCGGCCGTCATTGCGAGCGTAGCGAAGCAATCCAGCGGCGCGGGCGCACGAACTGGATTGCTTCGTCGCTTCGCTCCTCGCAATGACGGGGAGGAACATGGCTTACGAACATATCCGCGTCGATCGCAGCCCCGCCGCCGTTGCGACGATTACCATCGCGCGGCCCGACCGGCTTAACGCCCTTTCCGGCCGGACGATCGACGAGCTTCGCGAGGCGGTGGAGGAGAGCGTCCGTTCCGGAGCTCGCTGCCTGCTCCTGACGGGCGAGGGCAGGGGTTTTTCGAGCGGAGCGGATCTTGGCGGGGACGGCGGCCTGCCGGAGGATGCAGGCGCGGCGCTGGAGAGATATTACAATCCCTTGGTCGAGGCGATCTTCGCTGCGCCGATCCCGGTGGTGGCGGCGGTGAACGGGCCCGCCGCCGGCGCCGGCTGCTCGCTGGCATTGGCGGCGGACATCGTGATGGCGGCGCGTTCCGCTTACTTCCTCCAGGCCTTCGTCAACATCGGCCTGATCCCCGATGCGGGGGCGACCTGGCTGCTGCCGCGGCTGGCCGGGCGGGCCCGGGCGATGGAGATGATGATGCTCGGCGAGCGGGTTCCGGCGGAGAAGGCGCTGGAATGGGGCCTGATCTCGCGGGTCGTCGACGACGAGGCGCTGGAGTCGGAGGCCTCGGCGCTAGCGACGCGGCTGGCGCAGGGGCCTACCGTTGCGCTGGGACTGATCCGCAAGCTGGCTCGCGAGGCCGGGCACTTACCTTTGAGCGAGGCGCTGGCGGCGGAGCGCGCTGCGCAACGCGAGGCCGGGGAAACTCAGGACTTCAAGGGCGCGGTGATGGCGTTCCTCCAGAAGCAGCAGCCTCGGTTCGAGGGGCAGTGACCCTCCCCACGGCTGCGCCGCGGGGAGGATTTGTTGCCTCGTTCGCCTTGCCAGCCTAAGCAAATCTCCTCTGCAACGCGGGTGACGGAACCTCCATGGCGACGACGATCGAGGAACTCGAGGAAAGGCGCCGCCGCGCCGAGCTGGGCGGGGGCGAAGCGCGAATCGCCGCTCAGCACAAGAAGGGCCGGCTGACCGCGCGGGAGCGGCTGACGGTGCTGCTCGATCAGGGCAGCTTCGAAGAATATGACATGTTCGTCGAGCATAATTGCGCCGATTTCGGGATGGAGAGCCAGAAATTCCCGGGCGATGGGGTCGTCACCGGCTCGGGAACGATCAACGGCCGTCTCGTCTTCGTCTTCGCCCAGGATTTCACCGTCTTCGGCGGCTCGCTGAGCGAGCGCCACGCGCAGAAGATCTGCAAGGTGATGGACATGGCGATGAAGGTGGGCGCGCCCGTCATCGGCCTCAACGACAGCGGTGGCGCCCGGATCCAGGAGGGCGTTGCAAGCCTCGCCGGCTATGCCGAGGTCTTCCAGCGCAACGTGCTGGCGTCGGGAGTCGTGCCGCAGGTGAGCCTGATCATGGGCCCGTGCGCGGGCGGGGCGGTCTATTCGCCGGCGATGACGGACTTCATCTTCATGGTGAAGGATTCGAGCTACATGTTCGTCACCGGCCCGGACGTCGTGAAGACCGTCACCAACGAGGTGGTGACCCAGGAGGAACTGGGCGGCGCGGTCACTCACACCACCAGGTCGGGAGTCGCCGACGTCGCCTTCGAGAACGACATCGAGGCGCTTCTCGCCACCCGCGACTTCTTCGATTTCCTGCCGCTTTCCAACCGCCACGACGGCCCCGAACGACCGACCGCCGATCCCTGGGACCGGGACGAGCCGAGCCTCGACACGCTCATCCCCGACAGCGCCGCCAGGCCCTACGACATGCACGAGCTGATCCGCAAAGTGCTGGACGAGGGCGATTTCTTCGAGATCCAGCCCAATCACGCCGCCAACATCATTATCGGCTTCGGCAGGGTCGAGGGACGCACGGTCGGGGTCGTCGCCAACCAGCCGATGGTGCTCGCCGGGGTGCTCGACATCGCTTCGTCCAAGAAGGCGGGCCGCTTCGTCCGCTTCTGCGACGCCTTCGACATCCCGATCCTGACCTTCGTCGACGTTCCCGGCTTCCTTCCCGGGATCGCCCAGGAACATGGCGGGATCATCAAGAACGGCGCGAAGCTGCTCTTCGCCTACGCCGAGGCGACGGTGCCCAAGATCACGGTGATCACCCGCAAGGCCTATGGCGGCGCCTACGACGTCATGGCGTCCAAGCATCTGCGCGGCGATCTGAACTACGCCTGGCCCACCGCCGAGATCGCGGTGATGGGCGCCAAGGGCGCGGTCGAGATCATCTTCCGAAAGGACATCGGCGACCCCGAGAAGATCGCCGAGCGCACGCGCGACTACGAGGCGAGGTTCGCCAATCCGTTCGTGGCGGCGTCCAAGGGGTTCATCGACGAGGTCATCATGCCCCATTCGACCCGTCGGCGGATCGCGCTGGGGCTGAGGAAGCTAAGGAACAAGCAGCTCGAAAACCCCTGGAAGAAGCATGACAATATTCCTCTCTAACGCCGGGATGCCGCGATGAGCTCGCGTTACGACGAGCTGGAGCGGCTTCAGCGGCTTCGGGAGAGCGGGGCTCTGACGGACGAAGAGTTCCAAGCGGAGAAGGGGCGGTTGCTCGGACATCAGAGTGGTGCTCCGGAGGTGGAGGCCGCGGGCGTAGAGTCGCCTGCGGCTTCGCGGCGCAAACTCTGGATCATGCTCGGTCTCGCGGGCCTGCTCGTCGCCATCGTCGCGGGCCTGATGTTCGGAAGGATGTCGCGGGGCGGGGACGAGATCGTCGATCTGCCGATGCCCGAGGAGAATTCGGCGGCGGAGTCGAACCTCGTCGAGGCCGAGGCTGTGCCCGAGGTTCGTGCGCTCGCCCCCGACGAGCAGCTCGCCCGGGCCTTCGAGGCGGCGTTCGGGAGCCGGGGAGAGGCGGTGATTTCGGTCCCGGCGGGCGGGACGGACGAGGCGGTGCGCTACGCTCCGGGGCGGCTGATCTGGCCGGCTTTCGGGCCGGTGCTGATCAGCGAAGGCAAGGTTCAGGATCCGGCCCGAGCCAGCGCGGGAAGGATCGCGGTCCATTATCTGCGGCCGGCGGGGGACCGGTTCGAGGTGGCGCGCGCCTTTCCCGTCGCCGTCGCCACCGGATCGAACGGCGAGGTCGCCCGCTGGAGCCTGAACCCGCGCTTCTCGAACTGGCCGGTAATCGCCGCGCAGGGCGGCGGCACCGGGCAGGGCTACACCTGCTCATGGCTGACGCTGACCGAGCTGAGGCCGGACGGACCCGCCGAGGTGGCCACAGTCCCGCTCCTCTATGACGACACCGGCGCGAAGGAGGACGGCACGGGCAGGGCGATCGAGGGGAAGATCCTCAACATCAACAAGAACCAGTCGTTCGACGTCGTCTATTCCGGCTCGCGCGCGTTCAGCGAGCATTATGTGAAAGGGCCGGGGGGCTATGCCGTCGCCGGCACCGGCAAGTCGACGATGGAGACCTGCTGATGGGGCGGAGCGAGGATCTGCTGGTCGGGGTGATCGGCCTCGCCTTGCTGGCGATGATCGCCTGGCGGATCCGCCGGGGATTGAGGGAGGGGCGCCTGCCGCTCTACCGGACCTATGTCGGCCGCGACGAGGCGGGGAGCAAGTTCGGCCTGCTGCTCGCTTTGCACGCGCTCAGCTTCGTCCTCGTCGCGGTCCTCGCGGCGGACCTGCTTTTCCAGCTCGGACTGAAGGAGAGATTATGAAGCTCGGGCGCCTCAACCATGTCGGGGTGGCGACGCCCTCGATCGAGAAGAGCGTCGCTTTCTATCGTGACGTGCTGGGCGCGACCAAAGTCCACGAGGCTTTCGACCTGCCGGCGCAGGGGGTGAAGGTCTGCTTCGTCGATACCCCAAATACGCAGATCGAGCTGATCGAGCCTCTAGGGGAGTCGAGCCCGATCCATAATTTCCTGGCGAAGAACCCGGCGGGGGGGCAGCATCATCTCTGCTACGAAGTGCCCGATATCCACGAGGCCAAGGCCTGGTTCGAAGGCAAGGGCGTCAGGGTGCTGGGCGAGCCCCGCATCGGGGCCCACGGGACGCCGATCTTCTTCGTGCATCCGAGGGACATGGGGGGCGTTCTGACGGAGATCATGGAGAGCCCGAGGCTGGCGGAATAAGCGAATTTGGTATTCGCCCGCCGGCAGGAGTAAGCTGCTGCGATGAGCGAAAAAGTGACGATCGAGATTAGCGACAAGGATGCCAGCACACTCCGCGAATGGGCCCATAATAGTGAGCTCAGCCTCGAGGCCCTCCTTCAGGAGGCGATCTTGCGTTATATGGAGCGGACCCGCCAGTGGATCCAAGAGATCCAGGAGGCTGACGAAAGCCCTTCCTATACGCTGGAGGAGGTGAAGGCCCACCTCGCCGAGTGCCGTCGCCAGTTTCGCGGTGAAGCGGCTGAATAGTGCGGCTGGAGATCAGGGCGACGGCTAGAGCTGATCTCGCTCGCATCTTCGCCTTCAATGTCGAGCGCAGCATAGATTGGGCGGAACGAGTCGAGAGCCGCCTGCTCCAGCGAGCCGTGGCGCTGACGGTTTCGCCTCATGTCGGCAGGCCAACGGCCGAATCAGGCGTGCGGCGGCTCTCCGTACCTGACATTCAATATGTTATGGACTACCGGGTCGCGGGAAACACTGTGCGCATCCTGCGCATCTACAGCACGAGAGAAATCCAGTGACGTCCGACAAGCCCACCCGCACCGACTGGCAGGCCGCCGCCTCGAAGGAGGTGAAGGGCAAGGACATCGTGTGGCATACGCCGGAGGGGATCGAGGTCCGGCCGCTCTACACGAGCGAGGACGTCGAGGGCCTGGACCCCGGCCTGCCCGGCTTCGCGCCCTATACGCGCGGGCCCTATGCCTCGATGTATACCGGGCGGCCGTGGACGATCCGGCAATATGCGGGCTTCTCGACGGCGGAGGATTCGAACGCCTTCTACCGGCGCAACCTCGCGGCGGGGCAGAAGGGGCTCAGCGTCGCCTTCGATCTGGCGACCCATCGGGGCTATGACAGCGACCATCCCAGGGTGGCGGGCGACGTCGGCAAGGCGGGAGTCGCGATCGACACGCTCGAGGACATGAAGATCCTGTTCGACGGGATCCCGCTCGACACCATGTCGGTGTCCATGACGATGAACGGGGCGGTGCTCCCGGTCATGGCCTTCTATATCGTCGCGGCCGAGGAGCAGGGGGTAGAACAGGCTCAGCTCTCGGGCACGATCCAGAACGACATCCTCAAGGAGTTCGCCGTCCGCAACACCTATATCTATCCGCCCGAACCCTCGATGCGGATCGTGGCGGACATCATTGCCTACACTTCCCGGCACATGCCGCGGTTCAACTCGATCTCGATCAGCGGCTATCATATGCTCGAGGCGGGGGCGACGGCGGTGCAGGAGCTTGCCTTCACGCTCGCCGACGGGATGGAATATGTCCGGGTCGCCAAGGCCAAGGGCCTGAAAGTAGACGATTTCGCGCCGCGGCTCAGCTTCTTCTTCGGCATCGGCATGAACTTTTTCATGGAGATCGCGAAGCTTCGCGCGGCGCGGCTTTTGTGGTTCAGGATAATGAAGGGATTCGGCGCGAATCGCCAGAAATCGCTATTGTTGCGCACACATTGCCAGACGAGCGGAGTGTCGCTCACCGAGCAGGATCCGTACAACAACATCGTCCGAACGACGATCGAAGCGATGGCCGCGGTGCTCGGCGGGACCCAGTCGCTCCACACCAACAGCTTCGACGAGGCGATCGCCCTTCCGACCGACTTCTCGGCCCGGATCGCGCGCAACACCCAGCTCATCCTCGCCGAGGAAAGCGGGATCACCAACGTCGCCGATCCGCTCGGCGGGTCCTATTTCATCGAGAGCCTGACCAGCGAGCTCGCCGACAAGGCCTGGGCCCTGATCGAGGAGGTCGAGGCGATGGGCGGGATGACCGCCGCCGTCGCCGAGGGGCTGCCCAAGAGGCGGATCGAGGAAGCGGCCGCGGCCCGGGCGGCGCGGGCCGACCGGGGCGAGGACGTCATCGTCGGGGTCAACCGCTACCGGCTCGACGACGAGGCGCATCTCGACATCCTCCAGATCGACAACGACAAGGTCCGTACCGGCCAGGTGGCCAGGCTCGCCAGGGTGCGCTCGGAGCGCGACGAGGCGGCGACCAAGGCGGCGCTCGAGGCGCTTCGCGAAGGCGCCAAAGGCGATTCCAACCTTCTGGCGCTCGCGGTCGAGGCGGCTCGGGCTCGGGCGACCCTGGGCGAGATCAGCCAGGCGCTGGAGGATGTTTTCGGCCGCTACGGCACGACTCCCGAGCCGGTGAAGGGCATTTACGGCGGCGCTCATGAGGGCGATCCGCGCTGGGACCGGGCCGGCGAGGGCGTGGCGGCGGTCGAGCGGCGGCTTGGGCGCAGGCCGCGGATGCTGGTCGCCAAGATGGGCCAGGACGGCCACGACCGCGGCGCCAACCTCGTCGCCTCGGCCTTCGCCGACCTCGGGTTCGAGGTGGTTCCGGGGCCGCTGTTCCAGACCCCCGAAGAGAGCGCACGGCTGGCGGTCAAGAAGGACGTCGACCTGGTCGGGGCGTCCAGCCTCGCCGCCGGGCACAAGACCCTGGTCCCGGAGCTGATCGGACATCTGCGCGAGATGGGCCGGCCGGACATCAAGGTCGTGGTAGGCGGAGTCATCCCGGCGCAGGATTACGACATGCTCCGCGAGGCGGGGGTGCAGGCGATCTTCGGCCCGGGCACCAACCTGGTTGACGCGGCGGGCGAAGTCCTCAAGCTGCTCGGGCACAACATGCCCCCGCTGGAGGAAGCCGCCGAATGACGGATGAAGACGAGGGTCCGGCCCTCCGGCGCGCTGACCGCGACGGTGACGAATATCTGTACGATTTTTTCAAATACATGACGTCCGTGTCGCTGCTGACTCTTGGCGGGGTCCTGACGGTCGCGCAAATGGCCGGGCCCGACGAACTGAAGCAGCACACCTTGATGATGGTCATGGCGCCGGTCGCCGCATCGACGCTAATGGCCTTTTCGGGCGCCACGGAGATGGTCAAGGCCAAGTCGGGACGCCAGGAAGTGAGCAAGACCACCCGTCGAATGGCGAAGATCGCGCCGGCGGCTTTCCTGATAGGGGTAGGTGCCTTTATCGCCATGTTCGTGGACGTGATGTTCTGATGTTTTCCAAAATCCTGATCGCCAATCGCGGCGAGATCGCCTGCCGGGTCATCCGGACAGCGCGCGAGATGGGGATCGCGACCGTCGCGGTCTATTCGGATGCCGACGCGCGCGCGCCGCATGTGAAGCTGGCGGACGAATCGGTCAGGCTGGGCCCGCCGCCGGCGAGCGAGAGCTACCTCGTCGCCGAGCTGATCATCGAGGCCTGCCGGGCGACCGGCGCGGAGGCCGTGCACCCCGGCTACGGCTTCCTGTCGGAGCGGGAAAGCTTCGCTCGGGCGCTCGAGGAAGCGGGGATCGCCTTCATCGGGCCGCCGCCAGGGGCGATCGCGGCGATGGGCGACAAGATCGAATCGAAGAAGCTCGCGCTCGAGGCGGGGGTGAGCGTCGTCCCCGGCTTCGTCGGCGAGATCGACGATACCGAGCATGCGGTGAGAATCGCCGGCGAGATCGGCTATCCGGTGATGATGAAGGCCTCGGCCGGCGGCGGCGGCAAGGGCATGCGCCTCGCCTACAGCGAGACCGACGTCCGCGAGGGCTTCGAGGCGACCAGGCGCGAGGGGCTTGCGAGCTTCGGCGACGACCGCGTGTTCATCGAGAAGTTCGTCGAGAATCCGCGCCACATCGAGATCCAGCTGATCGGCGACAAGGCCGGCAACCTCCTCTATCTCGGCGAGCGCGAATGCTCGGTTCAGCGGCGCCACCAGAAAGTGGTCGAGGAGGCGCCGTCGCCCTTCGTCACGCCCGAGATGCGCAAGGCGATGGGCGAGCAGGCGGTCGCCCTGGCGCGGGCCGTGGGCTATCACAGCGCCGGCACCGTCGAGTTCATCGCCGGCGCCGACCGAAGCTTCTACTTCCTCGAGATGAACACCCGGCTCCAGGTCGAGCATCCGGTGACCGAGGAAGTCACCGGCCTCGACCTGGTCGAGCTGATGATCCGGGTCGCCGCCGGCCAGGACCTGCCCTTCGGCCAGGACGAGGTGAAGCTGAACGGCTGGGCGATCGAGAGCCGGGTCTATGCCGAGGACCCCTATCGCGGCTTCCTGCCCTCGACGGGGAGGCTGGTGCGTTATCGTCCCCCCTCCCCTTCAGGGGAGGGGCCGGGGGTAGGGGCTGTCCGGGATGTCCGGCGGCTGACGGACAGGCCCCACCCCAACCCCTCCCCTTCAGGGGAGGGGCTTATCGTTGTTCGAGTCGACGACGGAGTCGAGGAGGGCGGCGAGGTCTCGATGTTCTACGACCCGATGATCGCCAAGCTGATCACCTGGGCGCCGAGCCGCGAGGCGGCGATCGACCGGCAGGTGGAGGCGCTCGATTCGTTCGTGATCGAGGGGATCGGCCACAATGTCGACTTCCTCTCGGCGCTGATGCAGCATCCGCGCTTCCGGGAAGGGCGGCTCACCACCGGCTTCATCGCCGAGGAATATCCCGAGGGCTTCGAGGGCGCGCCGGCGGACGACGCGCTGGTAGAGGATTTGGCGGCGATCGCGGCGATGCTGGCGATGGAGACGGAGGCCCATGCCTGCTCGGTCAGCGGCCAGCTCGGCGCTCCGGTGACTCCGCCGGAGGAGCGGGTAGTGCGGCTCGGCGGGCGCAGCTTCGACATCAGGCTCGACGGCTTCGAGGGCGGCCTCCTCGCCTATCTGGACGAGGGCGAGGGGCGGGAGATGATCGGGCGCTGGGAGCCGGGCCAGCGCCTGTTCAAGGGCATGATCGACGGCCGGAGCCGGATCGTCCAGGTCGCCCGCCGGGGCCGGCAATGGCGGCTGACGACCCGCGGCGCCTCCCACCTCGTCGAGGCGCTTCCGGCCCATGTCGCCGAACTCGGCCGCTACATGATCGAGAAGGTGCCGCCGGACCTTTCCAGATTCCTGCTTTGCCCGATGCCGGGGCTTCTGACGGCGCTGAACGTCGGCGAAGGGGACAAGGTCGAGGCGGGGCAGCCGCTCGCCGTCGTCGAGGCGATGAAGATGGAGAATATTCTTCGGGCCGAGAAATCGGGGACCGTGAAGTCCGTGTCGGCCAAGCCGGGGGACAGTCTGGCGGTCGACGCGGTGATCCTGGAGTTCGAGTAGGGATCGAGGGCCCGACTGACTGCTAGACCACCCCCGCGGCCTTGGTGACCAGATTGCCGACCGCCGCCACTACCCCCGACACGGCGGCGATCCGCTCGGCCAGGGCCTTGCCCTCGGCATAGGCCTTTTCGACCGCGGCGGTAGTGGACAGGGCCGTCTGATAGCAGGCCTCGATGTCCGGACCGTCGGCGTCCAGCGATTGCCGGGCGGCGTCGAGATAGCTGCCTTCGAGCGAATCGACATTCGCCATGATGGCGTGCACCTCGTCCGTCGCCGTCGCTTCACCGAGGTCGGCGGCGCGACGGGCGAAGGCGGATCTGTAGGCGTTGTAGATGACGGTGAGCCGATCGTTCGCGGTGCTGGGCATGGCCGTCAATTTCCCTGCAATGGCGGCGGCGGCGGAGGCGCCTGGGTGGCGTATTTGACGAGCGACGAGTCGAGCTGGTCGATGATGCGCTCGACGTCGCCGACCGTCACGCTCTTCTTCGTCTCGAGCGCGCGATGCTGGCGCAGAAGGGCGTCGAGGCCGGCGATCCCCGTCCGATAGCGGCCCTGCGCTTCCAGCACCTCGACCCTAGAACTGGCCATCATCGTCGCCCTGAGCGCCGTCCGCAGCGCTTCGCTGTTGGCGATCATGCTCTCGGCTTCAGGAACCAAAGTGACGTCGAGCTGCTCGGCGAGCGGAGTCATGATCGTCATCGGCGAGGTCAGCCTGGCATCGTAGAAGACCAGGCGGGCGGCGGCGCGCTCGCCGACCAGATAGTCGTCGAGCGTGAGGAATATTTCCAGCTCGTTCTGCATGCCGTTGCGGAGCTGGAGGACGGCCTGGGCGATCTCCCGATTGGCGCGCAGGATCCGCTCGCGCTGAAGTCGGTCGCCGAGGACTCCGAAGCCGAAGTCCAGCAATGCGCCGACCTCGCCCGGGACCGCCGGGATGAAGCGCTTGCCCCGGTTCAGGGCGGCGGCGGCCTGGCCGAAGCTGTTCGCCGAATCGATCGCCGACCGGGTCGCGCCCTGGAGGTCGGTGCTCTGGTCGTAGGAGGCTTCCTGCTTGAGGGCCGCATAGGCGCCGCCGAGCTGGTCGATCGCTTTCGCCCGCAAGTCGACGACGTTCGCCAATTCGTTACGCTGGAGCGAAAGGCGCTCCGGACTGACGGAGGGGACGCAGGCGCCCGGCGCCGGGCTCTGGCATTGCTCCCAGGTACGGGTGAAGCTGTCGGCGGCGTCGGCGTCGCGAAGCTGGGTGGCGACGTTCCTGACCTCGGCGCCGAAGCTTCCGGTGGCCTTCAGCC
>JBAWCC010000180.1:0-1891 GCA_049590095.1 Allosphingosinicella sp.
CCGAGCTGGAACTCCAGCTGGGTCGGACCCTTGGACAGGACGCGGTAACCCACGCCGACGATCTCGAGCTTCTTCTCGTAGCCCTGCGTCACCCCGGTGACCATGTTGGCGATGAGCGTCCGGGTCAGCCCGTGGAGCGAGCGCGACTCGCGCTCGTCGTTGGGACGGACCACGGCGATCTCGCCGGTGTCGTTGCGGTCGACCGTGATGGGCGCGGCGACGGTGTGGCTCAGGGTGCCCTTCGGGCCCTTGACCGTCACCGCGCTGCTGTCGAGGGTGACCTCGACGCCCGACGGAACCGGGATGGGGAGCTTGCCAATGCGCGACATGCTGTGTCTCTCCTCTACGTCTCTCGTCCGGCCCGAATCACCAGACGTAGGCGAGGACTTCCCCACCCACGCCCTTCTGGTGAGCCTTGCGGTCGGTCAGGAGACCCTGGCTGGTGGAGATGATGGCGACACCCAGCCCACCGAGGACCTTGGGCAGGCCGGTGGACTTGGCGTACACACGCAGGCCGGGCTTGCTGATACGGCGCAGGCCGGCGATGGAACGCTCGCGGTTCTGGCCGTACTTCAGCGTCACGGTGAGCACCTTGCCGACGGCGCCCTCAGGGGCGTCCTCGACGGAGAAGGAGGTGATGTAACCCTCCTGCTTGAGGATCTCCGCGACACCGACCTTCAGCTTGCTGTGCGGCATGATCACGGCGTCGTGGTACGCCTGGTTGGCATTGCGCAGACGCGTCAGCATGTCCGCGATCGGGTCAGTCATCGTCATGGCCGTGAGGCCCTTTCTCGTCGTGGTTTCGACCCCGTCAGGGACCGACCTTCAACGTTCTCTCGAGTGGTGGAAAATCGGGGGCAGGTCACCAGGAGCTCTTGGTGACACCGGGCAGCTCGCCCCGGTGCGCCATCTCCCGCAGACAGATCCGGCAGAGGCCGAACTTGCGGTAGACCGCCTTGGGCCGACCGCAGCGCTGGCAGCGCGTGTAACCGCGGACGGCGAACTTCGGCTTGCGAGCCGCCTTGACCTTGAGTGCTGTCTTGGCCATCGCTGTCAGTTCTCCTTGAAGGGGAAGCCGAGCTGCTTGAGCAGCGCGCGTCCCTCGTCGTCGCTGGTCGCGGTGGTCACGACCGTGATGTCCATGCCGCGGGAGCGGTCGATCCGGTCCTGGTTGATCTCGTGGAACATGACCTGCTCGGTGAGACCGAAGGTGTAGTTGCCGCGGCCGTCGAACTGACGGTCGGACAGACCTCGGAAGTCACGGATGCGGGGCAGCGCCAGCGTGAGCAGACGGTCCAGGAACTCCCACATGCGGTCGCCGCGCAGCGTGACGTGCGCGCCGATCGGCATCCCCTCGCGGAGCTTGAACTGCGCGATGGACTTGCGGGCCTTGGTGACCTGCGGCTTCTGCCCGGTGATCGCGGTGAGGTCGGTGACCGCTCCGTCGATCAACTTCGAGTCGCGCGCGGCCTCGCCGACGCCCATGTTGACCACGATCTTGGTCAGGCCGGGCACCTGCATGACGTTGGCGTAGCCGAACTCCTCGCGCAGCGCCGGGAGGATCTCCTCGCGGTAGCGCGCCTTGAGACGGGGCGCCTCCCCCGCGGCGGTAGCCGCAGTGGCTTGTGCCGTGTCAGCCATGTCAGATCTCCTTTCCGGTCTTGCTGGCGACGCGCACGCTGCGCTGCGCCGTGTAGGTGGAACCGTCGGGACGGTTCTTGGTGACCTCGTCGCGGCGGTAGCTGACGCGAGAGGTGGTCTTGCCGCCGTCACCGTCGACCACGAGCATCACGTTCGAGATGTGGATCGGGGCCTCGCTGGTGATGATGCCGCCGGTGCTGGCACCGCCGGTCTGTCCGACGCGGGTGTGCCGCTTGACGCGGTTGACACC
>JBAWCC010000181.1:0-4164 GCA_049590095.1 Allosphingosinicella sp.
CAGCAACGGCGTCGGCACTGGGCCCCGGCCTTCGCCGGGGAGCGGGACGGCTGGGTCCCGGCCTTCGCCGGGAAACGATCAGATCTCGTTGACGAGCTCCAGGCGCACCTGCGCGGTGCCCGAACGGATCATCTGGATCTCGCGGGCGGCGCCCAGCGAGACGTCGATCAGGCGCTTGCCGACGAAGGGGCCGCGGTCGTTGACCCGGACGACGACGCTTCGGCCGTTGGCGACGTTGGTCACCCGAAGCCTGGTTCCAAGCGGCAAGGTGCGGTGGGCGGCGGTGAGGCCGTTGGGGTTGAAGCGCTCGCCGCTGGCGGTACGGTTGCCGGCGAGCTCGGTGCCGTAATAGCTGGCAATGCCATGGCCGATCGCCTTGTAGACCTTCTCCTCGGCGGCGACCGGATCGATCCGGATGCTTTCGTCGAGGGTGGCGACGGTCTCGGCGAGGTTCTCGATCCGCTCCGCCGCCGGAGCTTCCGCCGCATGGACCGGAACCGAGCTGATCAGTCCCGCGAATGCCAGCATGGCGGCAGTGCGGATTCCGCGGCGGTGCGAACTCGAAAACGACATAAGCTTGGTGGCCCCTCAGCCTCGGATGGGAGTCGGGCTAACCGGATCGTCTGAAGGAGTCCCGGTCGTTACGGCGGCGTGAATTGATTCCGGGACGAAACGAGCATGGTTCCTTCCGCCTCGACAATTCGTCGCTCGGCTGCCACGATTCATCGGGTGCGCGAAAAGGAATTACGGCTGGCACTGATCTGCTACGGCGGAATCAGCCTCGCCGTCTACATGCACGGGATCACCAAGGAAGTGTGGCGACTCGCCCGGGCGAGTCGGGCGTTCCATGCCGGCGAGGACGCCGAGCCCGGATCCGAGGCCGTCTACCGGCGGCTGATCGAGGCCATCGCCCGCGAGTGCGAGCTCGACGTCCGGATCCTCGTCGACATTCTCGCCGGAGCGAGCGCGGGCGGAATCAACGCCGTCTTCCTCGCGGAGGCGATCGCGAGCGGCCGCTCGCTCGAGCCATTGACCGAGCTCTGGCTGGAGACGGCCGACGTCGACCGGCTGATCGATCCCGCCATGAACCGCTTCTCGCGAATGGCCAAGGCGGCCGCGGTGCCGCTGGCCTGGGCTTGGTCGTCCCGGCGCGGCGCGCTGGAGAAGACCGTGGAGGCCGAGCATCGCGAGGAGATTCGCGGCAAGCTCGCCAATTTCGTCAGGGCCCGCTGGTTCGCTCCGCCGTTCAGCGGACCCGGCTTCACCCGACTGCTTCTGGGAGCGTTCGACGCCATGGCGACCGGCCCGGAGGGGCCCCCGCTTCTCCCGAGCTACCAGCCGCTCGATCTGTTCGTCACCGTCACCGACTTCTACGGCTATTCCGAGCAGCTCCGGCTCAACTCGCCGAGCGAAGTGATCGAGCAGGAGCATCGGTTGATCCTGTCCTTCCGGCGGGCGGGCCCGGGACCGCTGGCCGACGCCGCCGAGCTGACCTTCGCGGCGCGGGCGACTGCGAGCTTCCCCGGCGCCTTCCCGCCCTTCCAGGTCGCCGAGCTCGATTCGGTGCTCGAGGAAAGGGGCTCGGACTGGCCGAGCCGGGGCGACTTTCTGACCCGGGCGCTGCCCCGCCAGTCGGCGCTGGGGACGGCCGAATCGGCGGTTCTGATCGACGGCTCGGTGCTCGCCAACGCGCCTTTCCGGCCGGCGATCAAGGCGCTCCAGAACCGGCCGGCGCACCGCGAGGTCGACCGCCGCTTCGTCTATATCGATCCCAAGCCGGGGGTCCGCTCGGTCCGTCTTGGGCCGGACTCCGGCGACGAGGCTCCAGGCTTCTTCGCGACCATCTTCGGAGCCCTTTCCGACATTCCGCGCGAGCAGCCCATTCGCGACAATCTCGAGGCGATCGACCAGCGCTCGTCGACCATCCGCCGCCTTCGCCGGATCGTCGAGGCGATGCGCCCCGAGGTCGAGGCGGCGATCGAGCGGGCGTTCGGGTCGACCATCTTCCTTCTGAAGCCGACCGCGAAGCGGCTCGCCGGCTGGCGCGCGCGGGCCCAGAGCGTCGCCGCCCGCGAGGCCGGCTACGCTTATGCCGCCTACGGCCATTTCAAGCTGGCAGGCGTGGCGGAGGAGGCGGCCGAGCGGATATTCCGGCTCGGCGGCGGCGGCGGCCGCGGCCGCCACGAGCTGGTCCGTCGGGCGGTGTGGAGCGAAGTCAGGCGGCTCGGCCTCGTCGGTCACGACGCGATGACGACGGCCGGCGCCCGGCCCGAAGTGGTCCTGTTCCTGAGAAGCTTCGACTCCGCCTTCCGGATCCGCCGGCTTCGCTTCCTGGTCCGCCGCCTCGGCCAGATCGAGCAGCAGTCGGACCCGCCGCGCGCCGCGATCGCCGCCGCCCGCGGCGAGCTCTACCGGCTGATCGGCCGTTATTCGCAGGATCCGGTCGGCGCCGAGGCCGACGTCTATCGCGACGCCGGGGAGCGGCCGGCGGCGGCGCTCCGGGCTCTCGCCGACGCTTTGGCGCTGAGGGCCGCCGACGACGAAGCGGACGCCCGGCTCACCCAGGCCCTCGTCGCCTTCCCCAAGCCCGAGCGGCGCAGCCTGATCCTCGCCTATCTCGGCTTCCCCTTTTACGACATCGCCACCTTGCCCCTCCTTCAGGGCGAGGGGCTGGAAGAATATGACGAGGTCAAGGTCGACCGTATCTCGCCGGAGGATGCGACGGCGATCCGCGGCGGCGGAGTCGGCGCCACCCTCAAAGGCATCCAGTTCAACAGCTTCGGCGCCTTCTTCAGCCGCGCCTATCGCGAGAACGACTATCTGTGGGGCCGCCTCCACGGCGCCGACCGGCTGATCGACATCACCGTCTCGACCCTGCCCGAGGGGCTGGATCTGCCGGAGGGCCTGGTCGGGCGGCTGAAGCGCGAAGCCTTCCGGGCCATATTGGCGGAGGAACGGCCTCGGCTGCGCGAGATCCAGTCCTTGTTCGATGCGATAGAGAGCGAGCTCCCCGGCGAAGGCCGGGGTCCAGGCGCGCCGGAGTGAGGCTGGACCCCGGCTTTCGCCGGGGAACAGTTGCGCCGCCGCCCGCACCACCATAGAGCTACACCCTCAGCCTGGAGGGCGCGAATGCAGTTCCTGAAAACCCTCTTCTGGATCGCTCTCACCGTGGTCCTCGTCCTTTTCGCCAAGGCGAATTGGAACGCCGTCACCCTGAAGCTGTGGGGCGGGCTGGAGGCCGACGTCAAATTGCCGGTGCTGGTCCTCGCCGCCTTCCTGCTCGGCTTCCTCCCGACCTTCATCGTCTACCGGGCCCGGCTGTGGAGCCTCGGACGCCGGCTCGAGCCCGCCTCGGTCAGCGTCGCTCCGGTGCGGCCCACCCCGACGCCGGTCGCCGTCGACAATGGCGAAAGCGGGGGCGAGGGCGAACGGGTCGCCACCGACAGCAAGATCTGGCCCACCGCGTGAGCAGCCCGATCTTCGTCGCGATCGACACCCCCGACCTCGAACGGGCGAAGGCGATCGCGGCCCGGGTCAGGAACCATGTCGGCGGGATCAAGCTCGGTCTCGAATTTTTCTGCGCCAACGGCCGCCACGGCGTCCGCGAAATGGCGGAGCTCCATCTGCCGATCTTCCTCGACCTGAAGTTCCACGACATCCCCAACACGGTCGGCAAGGCGATCCAGGCGCTTCGCCCGCTCGAGCCGGCCGTGCTCACCGTCCATGCCGCCGGCGGCCGGGCGATGATGGAGGACGCCAAGGCGGCGGCGCCGAGCGGAACCAGGGTGGTCGCGGTGACGGTGCTGACCAGCCTCGACGGAAGCGACCTCGCCTCGATCGGCCTCGCCGGGGACCCCCACGCCCAGGTCCAGCGGCTTACCGCGCTCGCCCGCGAGTCCGGGCTGGACGGAGTCGTCTGCTCCGGCAACGAGGTGGCGGCGGCGAAGAAATTGTGGCCCGACGGCTTCTTCGTCGTGCCCGGGGTCCGCCCGGCGGACAGCCATGTCGGCGACCAGAAGCGAGTGATGACCCCGAGGAAGGCGCTGGACGCCGGAGCCTCGATCCTGGTGGTCGGGCGGCCGATCACCCAGGCCGAGGATCCGGACCTGGCGGCAAGGGCAATCGAGGCGACTCTCTAAACTTGCCTCCCCGTCGCAGATGGGG
>JBAWCC010000182.1:0-20350 GCA_049590095.1 Allosphingosinicella sp.
GGCCCGGGCCGGCCGCGATCGGCGCCTGAGCCGGCCAGGCGGTAGCGGGAGCCGGGCGAGGAGCAGGTCGCTCCGGCAACCGAACCGCGGCAGGCAAGGCGGCTCGCTCCCTCTCAACCCACCGCCCCGTCCGAGGCGGCGTCCGGACGTCCGGGCTCCTGCGGGGTGCGAGATGGGCGTCGCTCCGGACCGCCGCCGTCGCGACCGCTCCGGCGGGCGGCGGCGACCAGAAAGGGGCGATGAGCGCAATCCTCGCCGCCGCCCACCCCCCAAGCACGAAGGCCAGGAAGCGCAGGGGCGGCGAGCCTCTCATTCGCCGGCGGCGGGAATCGGGAAGATATGAGCGGTCTTGTCCCAGCGCGGACGGCCGCCGCGGCGGAGCGCCCGGTACCTGGAGAGAGCGGAGGCCGCGGCGAGAATGGCGACCAGGTTTCCGACCGCGATTCGCGGAATAGCGCGCAGGCCCTCGACCAGGCCGTAGGCCGAGGCGGTGAAGCCGGCGCGGACCGCCAGGCGCCAGCCGAGCAGTCCGAGATTGACCGCGACGAGGGCCGAAAGCGGCTCGGGCAAGGGCGCCGGGCCGGTTCCGCCCGCTTCCTGCCAGGCCTTCAGCACCAGCCACAGGACAAGCGCCAGATAGCCGGCGCAAAGCAGGGCCGCTGCGAGCAGCGACTGCCGGTCGCGAAGCCGCATCCAGCGTTCGGCGAGGCCGCCGCTCCAGCCCAGGCGGTCCCAGCCCGAAAGGGCGATCCCGGTCATCCACCGCGCCTTCTGCCGGACCGAAGCGGCGAGGGTGCCGGGGAAATATTCGCGGGTCGCGACGAGCCCGCCGTCTTCGCCGACGATCCGGACGAAGGCCCGCCGCCCGCCCGCCTCGGCGATCCTGAGGCCGAGCTCATAATCCTCTGTCAGGCTCTCGGAGTCGAACGGAAGTCCGCCCTTGTCCGCGGCGAGGCGGCCGAGCGCCTCGCGCTCGAAGGCGCACCCGACGCCGGCCGAGGGGAGGCCGGCGCCGAGCGCACCGCGCACGACCATTTCCTTGCCGTGCGATTCGGCGAACTCGTCGGCATAATGGCCGCCGAGCCAGCGCGAATTGGGGTGGATGAGGGGCAGCACCGGGAGCTGGACGAACTCGAACCGCTCGATCATTCCGTCGAACAGTCGGATCTCGGCGGGGTGGACGACGTCCTCGGCGTCGTGGAGGACGACGGCCTTGAAGCGCCGCTCCTCGGCGGTCTCGTCGGCGAGCAGGGCCAGCCACAGCCGGTTCAGGCAGTCGGCCTTGGTCGTCGGGCCCGGATCGCCGCCGGTTACGATCCTGATCCTGAGCTCGGCCGAGGCGATCGCGGCCGCTGCCCGGGTCGTCGCGGGATCGTTGCGATAGGTGCCGACGTAGAGGCGCCAGTCACATTCCCCCCAGGCGGCGGCGGCGCCCCGGAGCATGTCGCCGATCACCGACGCTTCGTCCCAGGCGGGCACGAAGATCGCGAGCCGCCCCGGGGACGCCGGCGGCGGGAGATCGCAGACCGAGGGGACCGCCTTTCGGAGGCCCTGGATCCGATGCGCCAGCCAGAGAATATCCACCGCAAGGTCGCTGAGCCCCAGGATCAGAAATCCGGCGGCGGCGAACAGCGCCGCCTCGCGCATGATGAAGTCCAGGCCGCCGAATAAAGGCTCCGCAAATTCCATGTCCCTGCCCCCCGAGCGACGCGTGAATAATCTGTTTGCGTGGAATAATTGCAAGTCCTTTTCGAAAATAGCGAATTTCCGGATTTGTTCCGGAGGCGCCGGCGGGAAGGTCGGCTTCGCTGTATTTGATTCGCGTATATCCTGAGATCGGATATAGTTGCCCGGCGCTCCCGGCGGCGGAGCGCCCGGAACGGCCTGGGGGACGTGCTCATGCGCTGGATCATCGCCGCGGCCTTCGCGTGCCTGGCCTCGTTCGCGCCGGCGCCGGCGCAGGCCTGGGGGCAAGGCGGCCATTATACGGTCTGCGAAATAGGCTGGCTCAACCTCACCGCGAGGACGAGGGCGGAGGTCGACCGGCTGGTGGCGCTCGACGGCCGCTTCGCAAGCTTCACCGAAACCTGCACCTTCCCCGACAATCCGGTCTCGCGGGCGAGCGAGCATTATTCCAATTACCTTCGCACCGATCGGCGGATCGCGCCCGGCTGCCCCGGCGGGCGTCCCTGCGTGCTCGGCGCACTCATGGGCGACCTCGCCATCCTCCGCTCCGCTTCGGCGGGCGATGCCGCGAAGGCGGTCGCGATCCTCTATCTCGGCCACTGGTTCGGCGATCTCCACCAGCCGCTCCACATCTCCTTCGCCGACGACCGCGGCGGCAACAGCATCAAGGCCCCCGGCCCCTGCTCCGGCCGGTTCGAGGCCAGCCTCCATTCGGTCTGGGACAGCTGCGTCGTCGAGCGCCGGATCTTCAGCCCGGGCACGGACCGGCTGGCCCGGGCTCGGGCGGCGGCAAGGATCCTCGCCGCTCCGATCACGAGAAGCCAGCGCAGGAACTGGGTGCGCTCCGAGCCTTGGCAATGGGCCGGCGAATCCTACAAGATCACTCTCGCCGGCCGCACCGGCTATTGCGTCCGCAAGTCCGGCGCCTGCCGCTATTCGGCCGAAAGACCTTTGTTCGCCGCCGGCGACTCCCCGCGCGCCGTGAGCGTCGACGAAGCCTATCTCGACCGCGCGCGGCCGATCGTCGAGGCCCGCCTGAGGCGCGCCGGGATCAGGCTCGCCGACGCCCTCAACCGGACCTTCGATCCCGGCTTCGACGGCTGGGAGTCGTGACCTTGCGCCCCCTGCTCATCGCCGTCGCGGCGGTCCTGGCGCTCGGCCCGGCCTCGCTCAGCCCCTGCGCCGCCGCCGCCGCGGGGCTCCAGGGCTTTGCCTGCTGCAAGGTCTGCATGGCGGGCAAGGCCTGCGGCGACAGCTGCATCGCGCGCGACAAAATCTGCCACAAGGGCAAGGGCTGCGCCTGCGACGGCTGAGGCGGCGCGCTTTGGGGTTCCATTCGCGGCGTTACCCCCGCTAGAGCCCTGGCCATGGCCAAGATCGAACGTACCGGTACCTCGTCCGCGCTGCGCAACTTCCTGAGGCGCGAGGCGGCCGGCGGAATCCTTCTGATGGGCGCCGCCGCGCTCGCGCTCATCGTCGCCAATTCGCCGCTCGGCGCCCTCTACCACGATCTTCTCCACGCCCCGACCGGACCCGTCCTCACCGAGAAGCTCGGGCCGATGAACGTGCATCTGTGGATCAACGACCTGCTGATGGCCGTGTTCTTCCTGCTCGTCGGACTGGAGATCAAGCGCGAGCTGGTCGACGGCCGGCTTTCGACCTGGGACCGGCGGCGCCTGCCGGTGATCGCCGCGACGGTGGGAATGATCGCTCCGGCCCTGATCTATCTGTGGCTTGCGGCGGGCGATCCGGCGCTGACCCGCGGCTGGGCGATCCCGGCCGCGACCGACATCGCCTTCGCGATCGGGGTCCTCGCCTTGCTCGGGAGCCGGGCGCCGACCTCGCTGAAGCTGTTCCTCACCACCGTCGCGATCGCCGACGACATGGGCGCGGTCGCGATCATCGCGCTCGCCTACACCGATACGCTCAACACGCTCGCGCTCGGCGGAGCGGCGGCGGTGCTCCTCGGCATGTATTTCATGAACAAGAGCGGAGTCCTCAAGCTCTGGCCCTATCTGATCGCGTCTGCGGTTCTGTGGTATCTGGTGCTCCTGTCCGGAGTCCACGCCACCGTCGCGGGCGTCCTGGCGGCGATGATGATCCCGATCATCCGGACTCCCGGCGCTCCCGATTCTCGCGAATCGCCGCTCCACCGGCTCGAACATGCGATCACCCCCTGGGTCGCCTTCGTCATCGTCCCGGTCTTCGGCTTCGCCAATGCCGGGGTCGACCTTTCGGGAATCGGGCTGGATGAAGTCTTCGCGCCGTTGCCGCTGGGAATCGCGGCCGGGCTGTTCTTCGGCAAGCAGATCGGAATCTTCGGCGCCGTCTGGCTGTCGGTCAGGTTCGGAATCGCCCAGAAGCTGAGGGGGGCGACCTGGCTTCAGATCTACGCGGTCTCGGCCTTGTGCGGGATCGGATTCACGATGAGCCTGTTCATCGGAGCGCTCGCCTTTCCCGGCAATGCGGAGCTTATCGAGGAGGCGAAGATCGGAGTGCTGCTCGGCTCGCTGGCTTCGGCGATCACGGGCTTCCTCATCCTTCGCTTCGCAAGGCCCGCCGCGGACCATGGACAGGTGGAAGCGGAGCAGCGCGGCGAGATCGACGCCGAT
The DNA here is from genome assembly GCA_049590095.1 of Allosphingosinicella sp. GTDB lineage: Bacteria > Pseudomonadota > Alphaproteobacteria > Sphingomonadales > Sphingomonadaceae > Allosphingosinicella. Next base: position 4,299 of record JBAWCC010000182.1, read on the forward strand.
GGCGACGTACAAGGGGTGGAGGGATCAAGAGCATGAAATGGCTGGCGATATTGACGGCGTTGCTGGTGGCGGCCTGCGTCTCGACCGGCCCCGCCCGCGAGAGCCTCGATTCGATCGCTCGCGATTACGTGAAGCTCCAGCTCGCCATCGGCGAGAAGGAGGAAGGCTATATCGACGCTTATTACGGGCCGCCCGAATGGCAGGCCGAGGCGAAGATTGTTTCGGCCACCCCCGCCTCGCTCGCGCAGCGCGCGGGGGTCCTCGCGGTGCGGCTGAGGAGCCTCGACGACGGCCGTCTCGATTCGCTGGAGCGGCGGCGTCGCGACTTCCTGCTCGCCCAGCTCAAGGCGGCGTCCACCCGGCTGGCGATGATCCAGGGCGTAAAGCTTCCCTTCGCCGACGAAGCCGAGGCTTTGTTCGCAGTCCGGCCCGAGCTGAAGCCGCTCTCGGCCTACGATCCGGTCCTCGCCCGGATCGAGCGGCTGGTGCCCGGCAAGGGGCCGCTCGCCGACCGGGTCGACGCCTTCCAGAACCGCTTCACCATCCCCGCCGACCGGCTCAAGCCGGTGTTCGACGCGGCCATCGCCGAATGCCGGCGCCGCACCGCCGAATATATCGAGCTGCCGGCCAACGAGCGGTTCACCCTGGAGTTCGTCACCGGCAAGAGCTGGTCGGGCTACAATTGGTACAAGGGCGACGCCCATAGCCTCATCCAGATCAACACCGATCTGCCGATCCGCCTCAGCCGCGCCGTCGATCTCGGATGCCATGAAGGATATCCGGGCCACCACGTCTACAACATGCTGCTCGAGGAGAAGCTGGCGAAGCAGCGGGGCTGGGTCGAATATACCGTCTACCCGCTCTATTCCCCCCAAAGCTTCATCGCCGAGGGATCCGCCAATTACGGGATCGAGCTCGCCTTCCGCGGCGAGGAGCGGCTTCGCTACGAGACGGAGACTCTTTATCCCCTGGCCGGCCTTCCGGCGGAGGACGCCGCCGCTTATGACGCATTGCAGGAGGCGACGAAGGACCTCGCCGGAGCGCGCTTTTCCATCGCCCGAGACTATCTGGAAGGCCGGATAGATCGAGCCCGCGCCGTCGAGCTGGTGCAGAAATACCAGCTCGTCTCGAAGGCGCGGGCGGAGCAGTCGGTCGACTTCACCGAGCAATATCGAAGCTATGTGATCAATTACGGGCTCGGGCTCGACATGGTCCGGGCCCATGTCGAAGCGGCCGGAGAAGCTCCGGCGGCACGCTGGGCGGCGATGGAGAAGATCCTCTCGGAGCCGACCCTGCCGAGCGATTTGGTGAGGCCGTGATTCACAATCGTCACCCCAGCGAAGGCTGGGGTCCATCCTGCCCCGGTGCAGACACGACGTCGGCATGGATGCCAGCCTTCGCTGGCATGACGAAGTGATGCGAATCTTCTGGGACGAGCGGCAGCGGCTTCATGCGCCCGCGCAGGAGCTGCACAATGGCGGCTTTACGGCCTATGCCGAGCATTGCGGCCGGGTGGACTCGATGCTCGCCGCCCTCGGCGCCACCCATTCGGTCGCGGACCAGGGCGAGGCGCCGCTGCTCCGGGTCCATCCCCGGCCCTATCTCGACTTCCTCGAATCCGCCTTCGCCGACTGGAAGTCGGCCGGCCGGCCCGGCGACGCCTCGGGCTATGTCTGGCCGGTGGTCGGCCGCCGCCCGCTCGAGCTCGACCGGATCGACGCCAGGCTCGGCCGGTACAGCATGGACGCCTCGACCCCGATCGCGGAGGGGACCTGGCAAAGCGCCTATTGGGCCGCCCAGACGGCTCTGTCGGGGCTCGACGCGGTGCTTGCCGGCGAGCGCTCCGCCTTCGCGCTCTGCCGTCCGCCCGGCCATCATGCCGGCGCCGATTACATGGGCGGCTATTGCTACCTGAACAACGCCGCGATCGCCGCCGAAGCGGCGCGAGCGGCGGGCACCGGCCGGGTCGCGATCCTCGACGTCGATTATCATCACGGCAACGGCACCCAGGACATCTTCCTCGAACGCGGCGAAATCTTCTTCGCCTCGCTCCACGCCGATCCGAGGACCGACTTTCCCTTCTACTGGGGCCATGCCGACGAGCGCGGAATCGGGGAGGGGGAGGGCGCCACGCTCAACCTGCCGCTCGCGCGCGGGACCGCAAGGCGGGATTATGTGGCCGCGCTCGACAGGGCGCTTGAGGCGATCGCGGGCTTCGGCGCGGACCTGCTGATCTGCTCCTTCGGCGCCGACACCTTCACCGGCGACCCGATCTGCGCCTTCGATCTGGAGACGGCGGACTACGCGCCGGTCGCCCGCCGGATCGCCTCGCTCGGCCTTCCCACCCTGGTGGTGATGGAAGGCGGCTACGCGGTGGACGCTCTGGGCGAGAACGTCGCTGCGTTCCTGAGCGGGTTCGGCTGATATTTCCCTCCCTGAAAGGGAGGGGTCAGGGGTGGGTCCGCCGAAGGCGGCCGACACGCGGACTCCGCAAGAAGTCTCGCTTGCGCTCGCCTACCCACCCCCGGCCCCTCCCTTGCAGGGAGGGGAGGATCACAATTTCTCCGTCAGCTCCGGAACGATCTTGAACAAATCGCCGACCAGGCCGAAATCCGCGACCTGGAAGATCGGGGCGTCCTCGTCCTTGTTGATGGCGACGATCAGCTTCGAATCCTTCATCCCGGCGAGGTGCTGGATCGCGCCCGAAATGCCGATCGCGATATAGACTTCGGGGGCGACGATCTTGCCGGTCTGGCCGACCTGATAGTCGTTGGGCGCGTAGCCGGCGTCGACCGCGGCGCGGCTGGCGCCGACGGCGGCTCCGAGCTTGTCGGCGAGCGGATCGATAAATGCATGGAATTGCTCGGAGGAACCGAGCGCCCGGCCGCCGGAGACGATGATCTTGGCGCTGGTCAGCTCCGGCCGCTCGGACTCGGCGATCTCGGCTCCGACGAAGCTGGACAGGCCCGATTCCGAACCGCCCGACACCGCCTCGATCTCACCGCTTCCGCCCTCGGACGAAGCTTTCTCGAAGGCGGTGCCTCGAACGGTGAGCACCTTCTTGGAGTCGGACGATTTCACGGTGGCGATGGCGTTGCCGGCGTAGATGGGCCGCTGGAACGTGTCCTCGCCCTCGATGGCGATCACGTCCGAAATCTGCATGACGTCGAGCAGAGCGGCCACCCTGGGCGCCACATTCTTGCCGGTGGTGGTCGAGGCGGCGACGAAGGCATCGTGGCCCTGCATCAGCTCTGCCGCGAGCGGAGCCACGTTCTCCGCCAGCTGGTGGGCGAAGGCCGCGCCGTCGGCGACATGGACCTTGCCGGCACCGGCAATCTTCGAAGCTGCTTCGGCGACCGCTCCGACGCCTTCGCCGGCGACGAGCAGATGCACCTCGCCCAGCTTCGAGGCGGCGGTGACCGCGGAGAGGGTGGCGTCCTTCAGCTGGCCGCCTTCATGCTCGACGAGAACGAGCGTCTTCATCAAATCACTCCCACGGTCCGGAGGCGGTCGATCAGCTCGTCCACCGATTGCACCTTGATCCCGGCTTCACGCCTGGAAGGCTCGCGCACTCCGAGCGTGGTCAGCCGCGGCGCTGTGTCGACGCCGTAGTCGGCGGGCGTCTTCTGGGCGAGCGGCTTCGACTTGGCCTTCATGATGTTGGGCAGCGAGGCGTAGCGCGGCTCGTTGAGGCGCAGGTCGGTGGTGACGATCGCCGGAAGCTTGAGCTTCAGGGTCTCGAGCCCGCCGTCGACCTCGCGGGTGACATTGACGATTTCCCCGTCCACCTCGACCTTCGAGGCGAAGGTGCCCTGGCCCCAGCCGAGCAAGGCGGCGAGCATCTGGCCGGTCTGGTTCGAATCGTCGTCAATCGCCTGCTTGCCGAGGATCACCATCCCCGGCTGCTCCTCTTCGGCGATCTTCGCGAGGATCTTGGCGACGGCGAGCGGCTCGACCTCGTCGTCGGTGGTGACGAGAATGGCGCGGTCGGCGCCCATGGCAAGCGCGGTACGAAGAGTCTCCTGGGCCTTGGCCGGGCCGATCGATACCGCGACGATCTCGGTCGCGACGCCTTTCTCCTTCAGCCGGATCGCCTCTTCGACGGCGATCTCGTCGAACGGGTTCATGCTCATCTTGACGTTGGCGAGATCGATCCCGCTCCCGTCCGCCTTCACCCGCGGCTTGACGTTATAATCGATCACCCGTTTCACCGGGACTAGAAGTTTCATCGGCTAGGCCCTTGCGGTTAGTGCGAGAGTTCGAGGCGGCGCTCGATCCGGTCGAGGCGGGCAGAAAGATTGTCGGAAGCGAGCTGCTGCGCCGCGTCCGCCGCCGAGAGGTGAGCCAAATGCTGGACGATGACGGCCTGGCCGCCCTCCAGATTGGCGAGGCGTGACGTGTGCTCGCCGAGCGTCCGCTCGATTCGGTCCAGGGTCGCCTGGAACCGCTTCATATGCTCGAGCAGCAGATTTTCGACGTTATCTGTCATGCCTTCATCCTATCACAATCTCGCTACGCCGCCACCGGCTCCTGAATCGCCGCGACGATCTTCCTCGCCGCGTCGCCGAGGTCGTTGGCGGGGACGATTGCGAGCCCGGAATCGGCGAGGATTCGCTTGCCTTCCTCGACGTTCGTGCCTTCGAGCCGCACGACCAGAGGCACTTTCAGATCCACTTCCTTCGCCGCCGCAACGATTCCGTCGGCGATGATGTCGCAGCGCATGATCCCGCCGAAGATATTGACGAGGATCCCCTTCACCGCCGGATCGGAAAGGATGATCTTGAACGCCGCCGTCACCTTCTCCTTGGAGGCGCCGCCGCCGACGTCGCAGAAGTTCGCCGGCTCGGCGCCGTTCAATTTGATGATGTCCATCGTCGCCATGGCGAGGCCGGCGCCGTTGACCATGCAGCCGATATTGCCGTCCAGCTTGATGTAGGCGAGGTCGAATTTCGACGCCTCGACCTCCATCGGATCCTCTTCGGTCTCGTCGCGCAGAGCCTCATATTCGGGGTGGCGGAACTCGGCGTTGGAATCGAAGCTCATCTTGGCGTCGAGGACGAGCATCCTGCCGTCCTCGGTCGCCACCAGGGGGTTGATCTCGAGCATCGCGCAATCGAGAGCGATGAAGGCGTCGTAGAGCTGGCGCGCGAGCTTCTCGGCCTGGCCGCCGAGGTCGCCCTCGAGCTTCAGGGCCGAAGCGAGGGCCCGGCCGTCGTCCGGAGTGAAACCCAAAGCCGGGTCGATGGTGATGGTGACGATCTTCTCGGGAGTGTCGTGGGCGACCGTCTCGATGTCCATCCCGCCCTCGGTCGAAGCGACCATCGCCACCCGGCCGCTGGCGCGGTCGACGAGCAAGGCGAGATAATATTCCCTGGCGATGTCGACCCCGTCGGTGACGTAGAGGCGGTTGACCTGCTTGCCCTCGGCTCCGGTCTGGATCGTGACCAGGGTCTTGCCGAGCATCTCCCCGGCGTTCGAACGAACCTCGTCGACCGACCGGGCGAGCCGGACTCCGCCCTTGGAGTCGGGACCGAGCTCCTTGAACTTGCCCTTGCCTCGGCCGCCGGCGTGGATCTGCGCCTTGACGATCCAGAGCGGTCCCGGAAGCTTCTCGGCCGCGGCGACGGCCTCCTCGACGGACAGGGCGGCGTGGCCGGCGGGAACCGGGATGCCCTGCTCGGCGAGCAATTCCTTGGCCTGATATTCATGAACGTTCATGGCCGGCCCTAAAGCACAGGGGCGGAGCGATTCCAAGCCGCGTGCTAGGGTGAGGGAACATCGCCAGCGAAAGCCGATTGGAAGCCTGTCATGCCGACGACGATCCTCGACTGGATATTCCGGACCGCCATGCTGGCGATGGCCGGGCTGGTCACTCTCTCCATTCTCGGCGCCATCGCCGCCATGACCAACGATCCCGGGACTCGCTTCGCCGGCGGCGACCGGCCGGTGATTGCGCCGGAAGAGGCGCAGGAGCGCGAAGCGGCCCAGGCTCCTTCGCCTCCGGCCGAGGGCGGGAACGGTGCGGCCGCGGCGCCGGCTCAAGGCGAAGGCGGCACCGTCGCGGTCGCCCGGCCCGCTCCCGAAGACAAGGCCGCGCGCTGGCTGGAGGCGATCGCCTACGCGCTCATTGCCCTGGTCGGCGTCGGAGCGCTCGGCGTGCTGATGCTGTTGAGCATATCGAGGGAGCTTCGCAGGATCGGTCGCCGATGAGGTCACGTCGCCCCAGCGAAGGCCGGGGCCGCGGGGGGTGAAAAACTCGGCGTCTTTCACCCACCGGGATCCCGGCCTTCGCCGGGATGACGGAAGAGGTCACCCCCCCAGCGCTGCCAGGATCTTGCGCCGGTCGAACAGGCGCAGCTCCTCGGCGAAGAATCGCTCGAGCAGGGCCGAATCGAGATCGTACAAGGCGGACAGCGCCGGAGCGCCCTGGTCGAGCAGGAGCCGGTTGACGCTTCGGTGGAATTCGCGACGCTTCCACAAGGCCGCCGCTTCCGCCTCGAACAGATCGTGGAGCGCCGCCCCGGAAAGATCCTTTTGCCGGGTGAGAGTCAGGCTGGTTCGAAGCGCGTCCGGAAGGGCCGAGCCGGTGAACGGGTGGGCGAAGCCGCCACGCGCTCCCAGCTTCGCCACCCGGGCGCCGCCGATCCGCCAATACGCCGCGAAGTCGCCGCCCAGCACGATCGGGCGGGAGGAGGATTCCGCCTTGCGGGGCTCGCCGTCGTGCCAGCCCCGGCGGGCGACATATTCCGCGATCCGGTCGGCTCCGTCGGCGCCGCCTTCCGGGCTTCGCGAATAGTCGATCCGTTCGATCCTCAAACTATGCTCGTCGATCGGGATGCAGGAGAAATGGCCGCAGCCCCCCGTCTCCAGAGTAAGGTCGGCGAGCACCGGCAGGTCGACCCGGTGCGGGTCGGCGAAGCGGCACATTCGGGCCGTGCGATGCCGCCAGGCGATCTCCAGGGTCGTCTGCTGCGCCCAGCCGCGGGCATCGACGGCGCCGGTGCCGGCGAGGGTCTCGCCGCCGGGCAGGAGCAGGCTGTCGTCGCGAATCGCCACCACCTTGGCGTTGCGGGCGCACCGGTCCGGAAGCGCGTCGGCGACGACCTGGTGGATCGCCTCGGTCGTGACCAGGTGGCTGGCGAGCCTGAGCTTGCGACTGCGGGAGGGAAGGGCGACGTAGCAGGAGTCCCAGCTCTTCGAGATCACCGGGGCGAGCAGGCCGCGCTCCTCGGCCGAGAGCCCGGGATCGAGCACCAGCAACGCGCTGCCGCCGCCGAGGCGCGCTTCCTCGCCGACCAGCACCATCGCGGTCTCGGGCCTCAGGCGTGCCATGGCGAGCGCGGCGAAACACCCCGCGACTCCGCCGCCGGCGATCAGCAGCCCGCAATTTTTGCCCCTGCGCATCGCCGCATGCTTATCGCCCGAGTGGCCGCGAGGCCATGCCCGCGTGACCCGCCTGTCGCGAAAGGCCCAAAACGACACGCTTTTTCGGAAATCCTCCGATCCGCGGCGAAGAGGATCATGGCTAGTGACAGGGCCGGAACCACCCGGCATAGTCGAGCGCTATATGGGCAACAGCAGAATATGGAGCCCGCGATGAGAGGTTATGCCGGGCTCGCCGTATCGGGGATGATGCTGGTCCTCGCGTCGCCTGCCGCGGCGCTGGACCGATCGGTGGAGGGCGGCGAGGCAAGAAGCTTCGATGCCGTGCCGGCGCAGAGCCGGGCAGGCACTTTGATTCCGCAATTGATTCCGCAAAATGTCGCGCTCGACTCGATGGACCCACTCCCCTCGGAGGACCCGTCGGAGCCGCGCCTGTTCGGAAGCCTTCCGGTCGCCGACAATCTGGCCGTCGGAATCGGCCTCTTCTCCGTCGTCGGAGCGACCGAGAAGGAGCAGATGCGCCGCCGTCTCGACCCGGCCCGCGAGATGCTCGGCAACTCAGGCACCCGGGTCGCGGCGGTGGGGATGAGTCTAAGGTTCTAAGAAGGCTGCTCCCCGGCGAAGGCCGGGGCCCAGACACTTCCGGACCTGGGTCCTGGCCTTCGCCGGGAAACCAAATTATCCGCTTACCCCTTTTCCCCGTTCCCCATCCGCGCTAGGAACATGGCGTGAACGACACTCCGGCCGAAGGGGCGATCCGCAAGATCATCCATGTCGACATGGATGCCTTCTACGCGTCGGTCGAGCAGCGCGACAATCCGGAGCTTAGGGGCAAGCCTCTTGCCGTCGGCGGCGGAGTCCGCGGAGTCGTCGCGGCGGCCAGCTACGAGTCGCGCAAATTCGGAATCCGGTCGGCCATGCCCGCCGTCACCGCCCGCCGGCTCTGCCCCGAGCTCATCTTCGTCAAGCCGCGTTTCGACGCCTATCGTGTCGTTTCGCAGCAGATCCGGGCGATCTTTCTCGATTACACCCCCCATGTCGAGCCGCTCTCCCTGGACGAGGCCTATCTCGACGTCACCGAAGATCTGAAGGGCGTCGGAATCGCGACCGAAATCGCCCGGGAGATCAGGGCCCGGATCGAGGCCGAAACCGGCCTCACCGCGTCCGCGGGGGTCAGCTACAACAAGTTCCTCGCCAAGCTCGCCTCCGACCAGAACAAGCCCGACGGCCTCTGCGTCGTCACCCCCGCCCGAGGCCCGGCCTTCGTCGAGGGACTTCCGGTCAAGCGCTTCCACGGAGTCGGTCCGAAGACCGCCGAGAAGATGGCCAGGCTCGGAATCGAGACCGGCGCCGACCTCAAGTCGAGGAGCCTCGAATTCCTCGCCACCCATTTCGGATCGAGCGCCCGCTATTATTACGACCTCGCCCGCGGCATCTGCCACCGCCAGGTCAAGGCGGACCGGCCCTATAAATCGGTGAGCGCCGAGGATACTTTCCTCACCGATCTGTCGGACGAGGAGGCCCTGCTCGCCGAGCTCGAGCGGATCGGCCGCCACGTCTGGCAGCGTATCCAGGCCAAGGGGCTGTCCGGCCGGACGGTCAACCTCAAGGTCAAATATGGCGACTTCCAGATCGTCACCCGCGCCCGCTCCCTGGACCGACCGGTCGGCGGCGAAGCCGAGTTTCTGGAGATGGGCTCTCAGCTTCTGCGAAGCGTCTTCCCGCCGGTGAAGAGCATCCGGCTGCTCGGCCTGGGGCTTTCCGGTCTCGGCGAGGAGGAACGGCGGGCGTCGAGGCCGGTCGAGCTGGAGCTGCCGTTGGTTTGAGGATCCCTCTCCCTGTAGGGGAGAGGGACAGGCGAGCGAAGCTCGCCAGGGTGAGGGCGTGGCCTCGTTCCAGGCCCTCACCCTCCCACCGCCTGCGGCGGCGGGCCCCTCCCTCTCCCCTTCAGGGAGAGGGGTTTAAAGCCCCGTACCCTCCAATATCGCAGCATTGACCTTGTTCACGTCGAACTTCTCCTGAACGATGCGCAGCGACTTCCCGCCCATCCTCACCGCCAAAGCCGGCTCCTCCACGAAGCGCCGCATCGCCCGGTACAGCGCCTCCGAATCGCCCACCGGCACGAGGAATCCGTTCTCCCCGTCGACGACGGTGTTTCGGCAGCCCGGAGCGTCCGTGGTGATCGCGGCACGGCCCAGCGCCATCGCCTCGAGCACGGTGCGCGGCGTGCCCTCGCGGTAGGAGGGAAGGACGTAGACGCTCGCCTCGGCGATGGCGGGGCGGACGTCGGCCAGCATGCCGAGATCCTCGACCCCGCCGGCCACGATCGAATCCAGCTCGGCCTGACCGATGGCGTCGGGAGCCTCGTCGAGCCACCCCGCCAGCCTGACCCGAACCTCGGGGAATTCCGCCTTGAGCCGGGCCGCGGCGGCGCCATATTCCCGGATCCCCTTGTCGCGCAGATAGCGCGCGATCATCAGGAAGCAGGGTTGCTCCGGCACCGGCTCCGGAGTGAAATGATCGAGATCGACCCCGGAGCCGTTGACGATGAGCGTCGGCCTTGCGGCCGGCAACAGGCGCATCCGGCGAAAGTCGCTCCGGTCGTCCTCGTTCTGGAAGATGGCGAGCTGCGACGCGGCCAAAGCGCGCCGGTACATCAGCATCGCGACGAGGCGGATGGCGAGGCGCTTCGGGTTGAGCCCGCCCAGGAAGGCATAGCCCATTCCGGTGATCATCGCCGCGAAGAAGGGGACCCGCGCCGCCCGGGCCGCCGCCGCCCCGAGAACGACCGGCTTGATCGTGTAGGCGATCATCACGTCGGGCGCGATCCGCTCGACCAGCGCGCGCAGCTGTCGGCCGCTCCGCCAGGTCGCGACCGGATTGAGGCTGGTCCGCCCGAGCACGACCGGCACCGGAGTCGCGCCCAGCGCGACCAGCTTGGCGGCCACGTCCGGGTCGATATCGGGCGCGGCGGCGAACACCTCGTGACCGCGCTCCACCATCGCCGCGATCAGCGGGCCCCGGAAGTTGATCAGCGAGGGGGCGTAGGAGCCGAGCAGAAGCACCTTTCGTGGCGCCGGGGGAATCGGCCTCGAACCCATATGATTTCCTTACGCCCAGCTGTTTCACGGATCTTAAGGGAGCGGACGCCCCTAGAGCAATTCGACCTCGCGCGCCCGGATGACGATCTCGTCCTGTCGGAAGCGGCGCTCGAGCCCGGCCCGGTAGACGCTCCACCAGCCGCGGTCGAGCCAGTCTGCCATCACCTCGAGGATGACGATGTCGTCGCGGTCCGGTTCGCCGCCGCCCTCCTTCCAAAGCCCTTCGGCCGGGCTTCGGGTGAAGGCGGTGACCCCGCCGAAATGCTCGACCAGCTCGTCGCGCACGGCTTCGAGGAGGTCCGCCGCGAACGGCTTACCCTCCTTGTCCGACAAGGGGAGCAGGATTTCGATGAGATGCACGAAGAGCGAACGCGGCAGCTCGCCGGGGGTTCAACGGGTCGGCCCTGCCGCGCTGGCCTCGGTTCAGACTCAGCTCGGCGCGTCAGCGTCTCGCTTCGGTGGCTTATGCGCCTGATACGCCCGCCGGGACTGGAACGCCGCCGCCTCCGAACCATTGATCCCGCGACCGCAACACACGGACATCAAAGGGAAACGACAAGCCGGGATCTCGCGATCCGGGCTCTCATGGAGACGTGTGCCTTCGCCGGGCGCCGGACGAACGAGCGGGAAATTGAACCAGCAAGCGAGGAGCAAGGACCTATGTCGCGTACCGTAACCGCCATGTTCGACAGCCGGAGCCAGGCCGAGGCCGCCCGCGATCGGCTCACCCAGTCCCGGATCGACACCGACGACGTCCGGATCGTCGACCAGGGCGCTTCCGCTTCCTCGGATTCGAATTCCGGCGAGGGCCATGGCCTGTGGTCGGCGATCAAGTCCGCCTTCATCCCGCCCGAGGACAGCCATGCCTATGAGGAAGGCCTGCGCCGCGGCGGCTACCTGCTCTGCGCCCGGGTCGACGAGGATTGCGCCGACGAGGCGATCCGAATCCTCGACGAAAGCGGCAGCGTCGATTTCGACGCGCGCGAGACGAGCTGGCGCAGCGAAGGCTGGAGCCCCTATCGGGAGAGCGGCGGGACCGCCGGCTTCGGCGAGAGCGGGCGCACCGTCCCCGGGGAACGCAGCCCGGTTGCCGGGGAACAGCCGCAATTCGGCCGGCGCGAGGCCGAGCGTGGCGGAGCGCGGGTGCGCTCCTACGTCGCCGGAGCCCCGGCCGGCGGGGAGCCCCTCAGCGTCGGGCAGCGCCCGATCGACGGGCCGGTGTCCGAGACCGACATGCAGAGCGGAATGCTCGAGGACCGCGAGACCGGGACCGGAACCGGAGATCTCGGCCGGACCGAGGCCGACGACGACGCGGGCGTCCGCGAGACCGCCGGCCGCTCCGCCTTCGGTAGCTTCGGCGGCACCGCCCGGGCCGGGACCGGCGGAAGCGGGACCGGCGAGGAGCGCAAGCCGAGCGACAGCTTCGAGGAGATCGACAAGAGCCGCTACTGAGCGAACAGCGCACAGCGGAAAGGGCGGTCCTTCGGGGCCGCCCTTTTCGCGTCCGCCGCCGCGCCGCCGCGACGCGTCCACCCGATTTCCGCTTCCGCCCCGAAGGCGAAGCGCCTATGCCGCGTCCATCCCCGGGGGACCGCTCAGCGCGGTTGAGAGGGAGGCATGGGTACCCACGAAAATATTACTTTTCGTGGGACCCCGCAGCCTCCGACCCGTCGAACCTGATCCGGCTGACACCGGCGTAGGGAGGGAGCGCGGGCCTTCCCGCTCTCCGTCCGATTTTGGAGAGCGATTCATGGCCGACATTCCCGCGCGAACCGAACTCAAGGTGACCACCGGCCCGATCCGGGGCAGCCGAAAGGTCCATGTCGGGACGGCCAATTTCCCCGATATGCGCGTGGCGATGCGCGAGATCGTCCTCGAGCCGGGCTGCGGCGAGCCCCCCTTGCGAGTCTACGATCCGTCCGGCCCTTATACCGACGGCGACGCCCGCATCGACATCATGAGCGGCCTTCCCGAGCTTCGCCGCGACTGGATCCGCGGCCGCGGCGACGTCGAGGAAGTCCTCCAGCGCGAGGTCAGGCCCGAGGATAATGGCCAGCTCGGCCCCGACCGATCCGGCGGGGTCCAGGCCTTCCCCAACGTGCGCAGGACGGTGCTCCGTGCCAAGGCCGGCTCGAACGTCTCGCAAATGCACTACGCCCGCCGCGGCATCGTCACCCCCGAGATGGAATATGTCGCGGTCCGCGAGAATCTCGGCCGCGAGCAGCTCGCCGCGCAGGTCCGGGACGGCCAGGATTTCGGAGCCTCGATCCCCGATTACGTCACCCCGGAATTCGTCCGCGACGAAGTGGCGAGGGGCCGGGCCATCATCCCTTCCAACATCAACCACCCGGAAAGCGAGCCGATGGCGATCGGCCGCAACTTCCTCGTCAAGATCAACGCCAATATCGGCAATTCCGCCGTCGCCTCCGACGTCGCCGCGGAGGTCGACAAGATGGTCTGGTCGATCCGCTGGGGCGCCGACACGGTCATGGACCTCTCGACGGGGCGAAACATCCACGACACCCGCGAATGGATCATCCGCAACTCGCCCGTGCCGATCGGCACCGTCCCCATCTACCAGGCGCTGGAGAAGGTCGGCGGAGTCGCCGAGGACCTCACCTGGGAAATTTACCGCGACACGCTCATCGAACAGGCCGAGCAGGGCGTCGACTATTTCACCATCCACGCCGGAGTGCGCCTGCCCTACATCCCGATGACGGCGAAAAGGGTGACGGGGATCGTGTCGCGCGGCGGCTCGATCATGGCGAAATGGTGCCTCAGCCACCACAAGGAGAGCTTCCTCTACACCCGCTTCGAGGAAATCTGCGAGATCATGAAGTCCTACGACATCGCCTTCAGTTTGGGCGACGGGTTGCGCCCGGGAAGCATCGCGGATGCCAATGACGAAGCCCAGTTCGCCGAACTCGCCACCCTGGGCGAGCTGACCCGGATCGCCTGGAAGCACGACGTCCAGGTCATGATCGAAGGCCCCGGCCACGTGCCGATGCACAAGATCAAGGCCAATATGGACAAGCAGCTGGAAGCCTGCGGCGAGGCGCCCTTCTACACATTGGGGCCGCTGACCACGGACATCGCGCCGGGCTACGACCACATCACGTCGGCGATCGGCGCCGCGATGATCGGCTGGTTCGGAACCGCAATGCTCTGCTACGTCACGCCGAAGGAGCATCTCGGCCTCCCCGACCGGGACGACGTGAAGGTGGGGGTAGTCACCTACAAGCTCGCCGCCCACGCCGCGGATTTGGCGAAGGGCCACCCGGCGGCGAAAATGCGCGACGACGCCCTCTCGCGGGCGAGGTTCGAATTCCGCTGGCGCGACCAGTTCCACCTCTCTTTGGACCCGGACACGGCGGAGCAATATCACGACCAGACGTTGCCGGCGGAGGGCGCCAAGACGGCGCATTTCTGCTCGATGTGTGGGCCGAAGTTCTGCTCGATGAAGATCACCCAGGAGGTCCGCGACTTCGCCGCAAAGCAGAATTCCAGCGCCGACATCTTCCTCGAAGCCACTGCCACCCCCACCATTCGTCCTGAGCCTGTCGAAGGACCTCCCTTCGCTTCCCATGGCGGACAGGAAGGAACTTCGACAGGCTCAGCCCGAACGGAGGTGGAGGCTGAAGCGGAGAAGGGCATGGCCGAGATGAGCGAGAAGTTCCGCGAGAAGGGCGGGGAGATCTACCTCCCGGCGGCGGAGTAGGCCCGATGCTCGCCGGCGACGCGCTGGTCGAGGCCATCGAGGACCTCTACCTCAGGCATCCGGACGGCGAAGAGGCGCCGAGCATCAGCTATGTCGACGGCGCGCTCGCCGGTCTGCTGCTCGCCCCGCGGCCCGTTCCCCCCGAGGAATGGCTGCCCCGCCTCCGGGCCGGTCCCGAGGCCCGGTTCGACGATCCGGCGGACGCCCCCCGGCTCGCCCGGCTGCTCCAGGACCGCCAGTCGGAAATCGCCGCCGAGCTGCTGGAAGGCGGCGGCGTCTTCGCGCCCGTCTACGAGTCGGATGAGAAGGGGGCCTGCGTCTGGCAGCTCTGGCTGCTGGGCCTGAGCGGCGCTCTAACGCTCCATCCCGAGCATTGGGAGGCGATGATCGCTTCCGAGGACGAGGATGTCGGCGCGGCGGCAATGGGGCTGATGAGCTTGCTCGCCACCCTCCCCGGCTTCCGCGACGCCCTGTCCGAGGAGGAGGATCGGGACCTGAGCGAGCTCGGCGACCTCACCGAAGACGCCCCGGACCTTCTCCCCTATTTCGTCGAGACCCTCTACCGCCGCCAGCAGGGGCTGGAGCGAGTCGTCCTGACCGACGACCTGCCGCCGCCGATGCCAGCCGTCTCGTCCAAGATCGGCCGCAACGAACCCTGCCCCTGCGGCTCGGGAAAGAAGTACAAGAAATGCTGCGGGGGGTAAGGAGCGGAGGAAGCTGGCGCGACCGGTTCCGCCTCAGTCTCGACCCCGACGCGGCCGAGCAGTACCACGTCCAGACCCTCCCGGCGGAGGGAGCGAAGACCGCCCACTTCTGCTCGATGTGCCGGCCGAAATTCTGCTCGATGAAGATCACGCAGGAGGTGACGGACTTCGCGGATGAGCGGAATGCGGGCGGTGATTCGTTCTCGCTGCAGGAGGGGCCGAGGAGGGGATGGCGGCGATGAGCGAACGTTTCCGTGACACGGGCGGCGAGATCTACGTCCCTGCCGCCGAATGATTGACAGGCTCATTGTAACGTCATATCTGTAACTACAGAGATGGCATGGACATGGGATCCGCGCAAGGATGCGTCGAACCAGACGAAGCATGGCGTGTCGTTTGATCTCGCGGCGGAAGTGTTCAGCGACCCTCTCCACCTCAGCGAGCCCGACCCGCACCCTGACGGCGATCGCTGGACGACGATCGGATGCGCAGGGCCGGTGATGCTGTACGTCGTTCACACGCTTCTCGAGCCGGACTTTGCGTTCGGCCGAATCATCAGCGCCCGCCGCGCGACGAGGCATGAGAGAAAGCGATATGAAGAAGGCTAACCGCAAGCTGCCGCCCCATCTCCAGGCCGAGGCCGAGCGTCTGGCGGCCATGTCGGATGAGACGATCGACCTCAGCGATATGCCCGAGAAGCTCGACTGGACGAACGCCGAACGCGGCAAATTCTACCGCCCGGTCAAGCAGCAGCTGACCCTCAGGCTCGACGCGGACGTCGTCCATTGGTTCAAGACCCATGCCAGGGGTGGCGGTTATCAGACTCGCATCAACCAGGCCCTGCGCCGCTTTATCGAGGAAGAGGCTAGAAAGTCGGGATGAGGCCGCGCCAGCGCGAATTCCGCCGGCGCGACCAGTTCAACCTGAGCCTGGACCCGGACACGGCCGAACAATATCACGACCAGACCCTCCCGGCGGAAGGCGCCAAGACCGCCCACTTCTGCTCGATGTGCGGCCCGAAATTCTGCTCGATGAAGATCACTCAGGAGGTGAGGGATTTCGCGGCGAAGCAGAACCAGCCGGCCGACGCCTTCCTCGCGGCAAATTCCTCCCCGAGCTTGCTCGGGGAGGGGGACCATGCGCAGC
>JBAWCC010000183.1:0-17487 GCA_049590095.1 Allosphingosinicella sp.
GCGAGACGTCGCCCGCCGTTCCGGACAGATCGTCGTTGATCGAGTGGGGCCGGCCGGCCGGATCGTAATAATAGACGGTGCTGAACCCGCCCGGGCCGATCCCGCGCAACGCGATGAAGCGGGCGCCGGTCGGATGGTAGGAATAGCGGACGACATAATCTTTTAAATTCCGAAGTCAGCACTGTGTGCCAGCTCCTCAACAATCCGGCCGCTCCGCTCGTCGTAGCAAGCTAGATAGCCGCCGTTGCCGCGGCGGAGCGGCTTAAGCTCGACGCAGGTTCGGTCTGAGAGACGCATGACGACTGCAAACGAATTCTCCTTTATCCCGGTGGACTTTCCGCCGAAGAAAACCGCGGCGTCCCGCTGAGCCCGCTCCACAAGAACCCGCTGGTGCTCAGCTACGAGGGGCCGCGTCGCTCTTGGGTAACAGACCGCCACGGCGATCAATGCTCCGATGAGGAGGATCGCGAGCAATGCCGTCAGCAGTTCCGACCGTCGATAACTTTTTATTCGGTTGAACAACATCGACAGTTCCCTCCTGAGTAGCTCCGAACGAACGTGGCGCTGCGTTCCGGCTTGTGAAGTTCTTAGCCAACTACTAGCATCCGGGGTAGTCAGAAGGAAGCAGGCCCCACAGACCGCCGCCGATCGCCGGGCACCCGCCTCCGCCAAGTCCTTTGCTCATGATCCAGTTTCTAGCAAACGTATCGATGACTTGGTGTTGCTGATTACCCGTAGAAGTAACTGGCCCACCCAAGTCGCGCCGATGCCCAAATTCGTGCATCACTGTTCGTGCAACAGAACTTGGGTTATTTGCGTGGTCCATGAAATTTGGATTAATTCTATGCGTCGTTATCGAACCTAGTCTGTCGCTTTTAAGATAGATTGTGTCTCCGGCAATGTCGGCGGAGAGACCGCCGTCCACTACAACCTCCGAGTCTCCCCACGCGCCTCGAAATGTATGGCCGGTGAACTGGGTGACGGCTCGAACATAGCTGACTTGAGCAGTTGTTGCACCGTTTGCGCCGCTGACCCGTGCGCCGCTCCGCGAGAGGTCTGCCCCTCTGTTCCGACTAATGAAACCTGAGAAAGCACGACCCATGCTCCTGCTCTGACCCCGTGTAAGGTCATTGTCTTTCGTGTTTCCATCCCCGTTTGCGTCTACGCCGACGCAAGCTGGAACATTGGTTCCTGTTGCCGGTGCGCAGACTCTCGCGAGCCCACTGGGATCCACGCCATTGACGGGATCATTGCCCACGTAGGCATATAAATTCATGCCATCTCCATACCCGATCGGGTCCACCTGCAGGAACCGCCCCAGCGTCGGCGAGTAGAACCTCGCCTTGTAATACCACAGACCCAGCTCGGGCACCCACGCCTGGCCGGTATAGCCGAACCGGCCCTGGTTGCCCGCGCCGGGTATCCCCCACGGGTCGTAGCGGTTGATGACGGAGGGCGTGCCGCCGGCGTTGACGAGGGCGGCGATCGAGCCGCGTTCGTCGGGGAGCATGTAGCGGCGGCCGGCGAGGCCGAGCGCGGCGCCTTCGTAGACCGCGACCGGCTCGTCGGTCCCGGGGCCGTGGACGTAGCGGCGAAGTAGAGCTCCGGTGGCACCGGCATATTCCGCGACCAAAGCGTCGCCGTCGTAGAGGAAGCGGGTCACGCCCGCAGTCCCGCCCGAGGTCTGGAACAGCCGTCCGAGCGGGTCGTAGTAGAGAGTCGCGATCTTCTCCCCGCTCGCCGATACCAGCCGGTTCTCGACGTCGTAGACGAAGCTGGTCGAGCCGTCGGAGGTCAGATTGCCGTTGGCGTCGTAGGCGAACGCCGCCGGGCCGGCGGAGGTATATTGGTTGAGCCCGTTCGCCGCATAGGCGCGGCTGACGTCGTAGGCCGGAGGCGCCGCGTAAGCATCGTTGGTGACGGTTCGGCCGACGATCTGGCTCGCCGGATTGTAGGCGAAAGTGAGCGAGACGTCGCCCGCCGTTCCGGACAGATCGTCGTTGATCGAGTGGGGCCGGCCGGCCGGATCGTAATAATAGACGGTGCTGAACCCGCCCGGGCCGAGCCCGCGCAACGCAACGAAGCGGGCGCCGGTCGGATGGTAGGAATAGCGGACGACATAATCGTCGACATGGCCGAGCGCGGCATGGTCGTGGACCAGGATCGTCCGGCCGAGCGGATCGTAGCCATAGCCGAACGCCGCCCCGTCGGCATGCGTGATCCGGATGCGCTTGCCGTCGCGGTCGTAGAGCCAGGAGAGAGTCCGGCTCGTCCCTTCCATGTCGAGAGTGGACGAGGTCACTCGCCCGAACCCGTCATATAGGGTGGTGATGCCTTGCCCCGCCAGGCTGCCGAACCGGGCCTTGGTCTGGAGGCCGCGAAGATCGTAATCGTAATAGACGTCGCGGGTATGCGCGGTGCTCAGCCCGGCCCGCTCCGGCACGATCTTCACGGTCATCCGGTTCAGCGCATCATATTGATAAGTCAGGGTGGAGCCGTCGCGCTTCCTGAGGCTCGTCCGGTTGGCGTTGGAATCGTAGCCATATTCCTCGTAATCGGCCGGGTTCGCCGATCCCGGCGCCGTCTTCGACGGGAAGATCCAGCGCTTCTGCCGGTCGAGCCCGTCCCAGCCCAGCTCGGCGCGGTTGCCGTTGGCGTCGGTGACGCTCGCCTGCCTGCCGTTGGGCGAATAGGTGTAGGCCGCATAGACCTGGGCGAGGCCGGTCCCGACCGCCTTCTCGACCTTCAGAAGCTCGCCGTGGACGGTGTAGCCGTTGCGCGAGATCCGGTCCGGGCCGAAGGCGGGATGCGCCGCTCCGGGCACGCATTTGTCGGGGAGCGGAGTGGCCCACACGCCCGGGTTCATCCGAACCGCCGTGCATTTGAGGCGGCCGGCCAGATCGTAGCCATATTCGGTGACTCCCGTCGCCGCTCCGTTGCCGCCGCTCACCGTATCGCGGGTCTTGCGGCCCATCGAATCGAAAGCGGTGTCGACCTTGCGGTGAAGGGTGAACCCGGTCCAGTCCGCCGGAGCGACGGACTCGGCCTGCCAGGCGGAGAGTGCGCCTTGCTCGACCTTCGTCGGATTGCCCGCCGGATCGTAGCTGTTGCGAATGGCGGGGAAGCCGCTTCCGTCGAACGGCGCGATCCTGCCCGTGATCCGGCCGATCAAATCGTAGCGCACCGAGGCGGTATAGGCCGAGGCCGCCGCCGGAGCGGCCGCCGAGCAGGCGGCGAGATCGGCGTTGGGGCTGGTCTGGCTGATCCTTCGCCCGAGGCCGTCATAGCCGTAGCAGGTGCGTAAGGTGATTCCGCCCGAACTCACCGCCTCGCCGCGCAGGGTCAGAGTGTTGGGGCCGCTGTCGGGGCCGTAATCGTAGGTCGTGACGACCTCGTCGCCGGGAACCGCGCATCCCGATCCCGAGGCCGGTCCGGAGGCGCAGAAGCTCTTCTTCACCGGCAGGTGGATCGCCGCGGCCTCCTGCGCATAGCCGCCGCCGGTGCCGACCCAGGCCCGGCGCGCGGCATATTCGTAGCGTATCTGCGGGCGGATTCCGTTCACCGCCGGACCGGTCTCGGTCAGCACTCCGCCGTGAACGGGGTCGTAGGTGTAATCGGTCTGGTTGCCCTTATAGTCCTTGCGCCAGATCGGCCGGTTGCAGAGCCTGCGAGGCGGAGTCGCGCACTCCGCCGACTGCCAGTCCGGAAAGCCCGAGCCGGTGGCGATCGTCGCGGTCCCGGAAGCGGGCTTGGCCTGCCAGGTTTCAGAGACCTTCTGACCGCCGCGCCAGCCGTAGGTGACGTTATTGCCTTCCGGATGGTGGAGCCGCATCAGTTCGATACCGTCCCACTGCAACAGGGTGTGCCGGCCGTTCTGGTTGTAGAGATTGAGAAGCCCGCCGCCGAACTCGGCGCCGACCTGGATGCCCTCCGGACCGCTGAAGCTCCCATAGCTCTGGGGCGGCGGCTGGCCCGGCAATTGCGGATTGTCCGGATCCGAATCGGCCGGCTGGTAGAGATAGTTCCAGGCCGCGCCGTCGGGAGTCGTCTGCTTCGAGACTTCGCGGGGCCGGCCGCCCGAGGCATAGAAATTGGCGACCCGGCAGGCGGGAGAATCGACCTGCCTGACGCAGGTGAGCTGCATCGCGCTCGCCCCGTAGTCATAGCCCCAGCTCCGGCCCAGGACGTCGACGACATTGGCGAGGTTGGCCGAGGCCCCATAGCCGTAGCTCACCGCCGGAGCGGCGCCGGCGCAGGTCGTCGCCGCCGTTACATAAGTGACGGCGCGATTGTAGCCGCAGGCCTTCGAGATCGAGTTCGTCGAACCCGAATATTCGAAGACCAGCGAATAGCCGTAATTGCTCGCGATCTGGCGAAGCTGCGATCCGCTGTAGGTATAGGTGAGCCTGTGCCCGTCGGCGTAATCGATCCGGGCAACGCGCGGGTTGCGAAGCGCCGGAGTGATGTTGGAATAAGGCGTGAAGGCGTTCACCGACATGTTGAACGTGTAAACATTGCCCTGGGCGTCGGTGTAGACGAAAGCGCCGTTGACCACGGCCAGGGTCGCTCCGTCGCAGTCCGGGTTCAGGCAGGCATAGCCGGTGGCGGAATGGACGCTGGCGGTGAAGTGGACGAGACCGCGGCCGAGGACGACGTAGATTCCGTCGGTCTTTGAACGGTTCTTCTCGACGACGTAGATCGCGTAATTGTGGGTCCAGTTGGGCCCGAAATAATTGCTTCCGTCGATCGTGTTGCCGCCGAGGAACGAACGCTCCAGCGTGAACGGCCCGATCGACAGGTCGGTGGCCTTGTAGGCGAAGCGCCCGTCCGAAAGGTCGACTCCGAGCGGGCTCAGGGTCATCTGCTTGGGCGGCTCGTACTGGGCGAAGGCCGGGGCGGCGAAGAAGAGGGCGAGGAGCAGGCTCAGGATCCGCAATCCGGACAATATCGTCATGAGGGCGCCCATCAGCAGCCTCCAGGGCCGACCTGGACGGTGAAGCTGCCGGTGGCGGTGCCGCCCTGGCCGTCCCCGATCGCGTAGGAGCCGGAGAAAATGCCGGTCGACCAGCTCGGGCTCCAGGTCAGCCGGTTGTTCGCGATGACCATCAGCCCGATCTGCGTGGCCGCTCCTGAGACGGAGGTCAGGGCGAGCGCATGGCCGTCCGGATCCGTATCGTTGGCGAGCGGATCGAAGGTCCCGGCCGCGCAGCCCTGCACCTGAAAGCTGTCGGCCACCGCCACCGGCGGTTGATTGCCAGGCGGAGGCGGAGGAGGCGGCGGAGGAGGCGGCGGAGGCGGCGGAGGCGGCGGAGGCGGCGGAGGCGGAGGAGGCGGAGGCGGAGGAGGCGGAGGAGGCGGCGGCGGAGCGCTGCCGGCGCCGGTCACGTTGTAGACCGAACGATTGCCCGCCGGGTCGTAGCCGATCGATGTGGCGACCCCGTTGTTGACGGTGCCGCTGCTCGTCGTGGCCGTCAGCCGTCCGAGCGCGTCGTAGGTGTAGGTGACGGTCTCGCCCGCGTTGGCCGCGCTGGCCAAGGCGATAGCCGAGCAGGCCGGCAGATAATGACCGCGTCGGTTCATCAGCCCCCCCGATAGCGGCGACTCGGAAAACCCCACCCGACTCGCTGGAACATCATAAGAACATGAAAAATCCTACATTGCAAATCCAATCCGGTCGGAAGCGCCCCGTGATTTGATCCGCTTCGGATGTTGCACAAAAAAAGCCCCGCCGTTTCCGGCGGGGCCCTGGGCCTTTCGGCCTCTACTAAGCCTGGATCAATTGCCGGCGACGGGGCCGCCCATGGCGATCCGGCTGGCCGCGGCGGCGCGCTGCTGGACCGACTGCAGATAGTTGGTCGACTGAAGGAAGGGGATCGGGTTGACCGCCTTGCCGTCGATGCGGACTTCGTAATGGAGGTGGCTTCCGGTCGAGCGGCCGGTCGAGCCCATCAGGCCGATCATGTCGCCGCGCTTGACGCGCTGGCCGGACCTGACCAGCGACTTGGAAAGGTGGCCGTAGCGGGTCTGGATGCCGTGGCCGTGCTCGAGCTCGACGAGGTTGCCGTAGCCGCCGCTATTATATTCGGAACGGCCCACGGTCGCGTCGGCGGTGGCGTAGATCGGAGTTCCGACCGGGCCGGCGAGATCGATCCCGGCGTGCATCGCGGCCCGGCCGCGGAACGGATCGGAGCGGACTCCGTAGCCCGAGGTGAAGCGGGTGCCCCGGACCGGCTCGGTCGAGGGAATGGCGACGGTGCCCTGCTCGAGCTGGTCGAGCTTGGTCCAGCTGTTGAAGAGAGCCTTGAAGCTGGGGTCGGCGGCGCGGACCGTCTCGACCGCTTCGAACGGCCCGCCGACGCCGCTGTGGTGGAGGCGGCTCGGGTCGAGGCCGAGGCGGCGGACTTCGCTGGCGGTCAGCTGGTAGCGGCGCTGGGCGGCTTCCTTGATCGCGGCGACGTCGGCCTGCATCGCGGCGACCTGGCGCTCCATCCGGGCGACTTCGGCGCTGGAAGAAGCGCCGGCGAGCTGGGCGGCGGCGAAGAGCGACCAGAAGAGCAGCATGAGAGCGGTGAAGGCGCCCGCGACCTGGATCCCGGAACCGATGCGGACCCGGCGCAAGGCCTTGCCGTCGTGGAGAAAAATGTCGCGCGGCTTGAACATGGTGCGGAACATTCCGATCGGTCCCGCATTGTTTGTCTTAGTCAGCACTATCAATTCCCCGACTGGCCGCCCCTTGCTGGGCGCGGCCACGCGCAAGCGCGACCGAAATCATTAAATTCAAGGCGTTTCCGCCCCCTCGATGACGTCAGGGAAGGCCCCCTCCGCGACGTGATGGCCGGAGACTGTTAAACATCTCCTGCCACGGCAAGCGCCGTGTAGTAATCGCGGGACAGACCGGCTTCATCGCGCGCCGAATCGTTGAATGGAGGCTTCAGGCTGCCTCTGAAATGCGTGCCGACCAGTTGTTTCCAGGTCGAAACCGGCTCGATTCCGAGCGATTCACAGCCCCGTCGGAACCATTTCGAACCCGCCGCGACATGGCGAATCTCGTCGCGGTAGATCCGGCCGAGGATCGCCGCCGAACGGGCGTCGCCGGCCGCCTCGAACCGGGCCACCGCCGCCGGAGTGACGTCGAGCCCGCGCGCCTCGAGCACCATCGGCACGACCGCGAGACGCGCGAGCGGATCGCCGGCCGTTTCCGCCGCCGCTTCCCACAGACCGTCATGGGCGGGAAGATCGCCATAAGCCGAGCCGAGCGACTTCAGGCGCCGGTCGAGCAGAGCGAAATGAATCGCCTCGTCGGCGCCGACCCCGAACCAGTCGTCGATGAAGTCGCGGGGGAAGCCCGCTCCGAACCGCCCGGCCAGGTCGAAGGCGAGGTCGATCGCGGAAAATTCGATATGGGCGAGCGCGTGGAGCATCGCGATCCGGCCCCGCTCGGAGCCCCCGCGACCGCGCTTGGGCATTTGCGAAGGCGACAGGAGCGGCGGTCGGGCGGGCCGGACCGGCGAGTCCGGCATCGCCACGTCGAAGAGGTGATCGAGGTCGCCCCGGCGCCAGGCACGGGCGGCGGCGCGGGCAGAGCGCACCTTCGCCGGCGGATCGGCGGCAAGGAGGACGGAGCGGGCGGCCTGGGCGACGGTCGAGGGTGCTCGGGACATAGTGCGGCGTTAGCGCAAAGATGCTCCCCGGCGAAGGCCGGGGGGCAGTTGCGCGGCCAGTTACGCGGATGGAAGGGCTGGGTCCCGGCCTTCGCCGGGAAACAAGCCTACAGCGAGTCGAGGCTCTCCTCCAGCCGTGTCAGGTCGATCCCGGTGCGCAGCGCGTCGAGGCCGTCGATCACGAAGTAGCGAGGCTGGATCGAGTCGGAGCGGTACGGCGTTCGAAGCACCCGCTCGAGATCGAAGGGCAGGCGCTCCGGCCTGGCGCTGTCCAGCGCATAGGCCGCCTCGCCGAAGCTGGAGGCGAGGCCGGCGCCGTAAAGTTTCAGGGCGCCGTCCTCCAGCGCCATTCCGAACTCGACGGTGAACCAGTAGAGTCGCGAGAATATGGCGACCTTGCCCTTGGCTACCGCTTTCAGCCCTTCCTCGCCCAGCCGCTGCATGAAATCGGCGAACCACGGGTCGGCCAGCAGGGGAACATGACCGAACACGTCGTGGAAGACGTCCGGCTCCTCCAGATAGTCGAGGCTGGAGGCGGGCCGGATGAAATTGCCTGCGGGAAACTGGCGTCGGGCGAGATGGGCGAAGAAAATCTCGTCGGGCAGAAGGCCCGGAACCGCAACCACCGTCCAGCCGGAGCGGGCGAACAGCCGCTCGCTCAGATCGGCGAAATGGGGGATTCCCGAGCGCGACAGGAGCAGCGAGTCGAGCCCGTTCTCGAAGGCGGCGACGGCGCGCCCGGCGAGCTTGCGGCGCTGACGGGCGTAGAGAATGTCCCAGACCCGGTGCTGTTCGACCCCGAAACGCTCCCAGCGCTGGGGGATCGTCCAGTCCGCGGCCGTGCCCGGCGGACGCACCGCCGGCGGCGGCGGCAGGGTTTCGGTAAAGTCGGTGAACATTCGGTCTCTCCACGTGAAAAACCCCGCCCGGAGGTCCGGACGGGGTCGGTTTGAGCTGAGGCTTGTTAAGCGCGCGCTATTCCGGTCCCGCCCGAGCGAATCCGTAATAATAATAGCTGGAAGCCGCGGCACGGAGCGTCGCGTTGTCGAGAGCGGCGGAGGCGCGCATCGGCTTCATGGTTGGAAGGCTGACCTACGTGGCGGATTTTGTCAACGCTCTGAGCGGGCGCTGATCGTCATCCCGGCGCAGGCCGGGATCCCGGCGGGTGAAAGGCGCGGAGTTCATCACCCCCCCGGGCCCCCAGCCTGCGCTGGGGCGACGGATCAAGGAAGCTCCCGCGCCGCCTTCAGCACTTCCTCGGCATGCCCCGGCACCTTCACCTTGCGCCAGACGCGCTTCACCACTCCGTCGCGGTCGACGAGGAAGGTGGCGCGCTCGATCCCCATATATTTGCGGCCGTACATCGATTTCTCGATCCAGGTCCCGAACGCCTCGCAGGCCGAGCCGTCGGCATCGGTGGCGAGGGGAATCTTGAGGCCGTATTTCTCGATGAACTTCATATGCTTCCTGGCGTCGTCCCTGGACACGCCGAGGATCCAGGTGCCGGCATTCTTGAACTCGTCGGCCAGGGCGGTGAAGGCCTGAGCCTCTGCGGTGCAGCCCGAAGTATCGTCCTTTGGATAGAAATAGATCACCAGCTTCTGGCCGCCGAAATCGGCCGGGCTGATCGCCTTGCCATCGATACTCGCCAGAGTGACGTCCGGAACCTTGTCGCCTTCGCTCAGCATTTCATTCTCCCGACGCCACCCGGCGCCAAAGCTCCGCAACCCTCTGCCGCGCCGCGTCGTGGGCCGCAAGCAAAGCGTTCCAGCCGGCAAGGCCGCAGGCGGCGGCGACCAGGGGCTTGGTCTGGTCGGGCGGCTCGTCCGAGGCCGGAGAGACGAGCCGGAACATGACCAGCATCCGGGTCAGGAGCCGCAGCGCCGGGTCGATCTCTTCCGACACCAGGCCGGCCGCGGCCAGCGCCTCGATCGCATCCTCGAGACGGGGAGAGAGGCCTATATTGTGCTTGAGCTGGAGCGTATGGACGGCGAATTCGAGGTCGACCAGCCCGCCCGGGCCGAGCTTGATGTCGAACCGACCCCGCGGCGCCTTGTGCGCCGTCATCTCGGCCCGCATCGCGACCGCGTCGGCGACCAGCTGCGCCGGGTCGCGCTTCTTCCCCAGGGTCGAGTCGATCACCGCCTGCAGCTCGGCGCGTCCCTCCGCGGAGCCGAAGACCGGCCGGGCGCGGGTGAGCGCCATATGCTCCCATGTCCAGGCCTTCTCGGCCTGGTAGCGGGCGAAGCTTTCGAGGCTCACCGCGAGCATTCCGTCGGCGCCGGAGGGGCGGAGCCGGGTGTCGACTTCATAGAGCGGGCCCGAGACGGTCGGAACGCTCAGCGCGGCGGTGACCCGCGGCGCCAGCCGGTTGAAATAATCGGTGGCCCGAAGCGGCCGGGGGCCGTCCGATTCCGCCTCGTGGGTGCCGCTGAACAGATAGACGAGGTCGAGGTCGGACGCATGGGTCAGGGCCTCTCCGCCGAGCCGGCCGAGGCCCATGACCAGCAGCTCAGACCCCGGCACCCGCCCGTGCCGGGCCTCGAACTCGGACACCGCGGCGTCGGCGAGGACGTTGACCGCGGCTTCCGCGACCCGCGAATAGCCTTCCGCCGCCTCGATCGGATCGGAATGGGCGACGATCAGTTGAACGCCGAGCGCGAAGCGGCGTTCGTTGACCCGCCGCCGTACCCGGTCGAGCACCAGCTGGTAATCCTCGCCCGCTCGCTCGGAGCGGGAGAAGTCGCGGATCAGCGCCTCGACCGGCGGCGCCGGCTCGAAGGCCGAGGAGTCGACCAGCCCGTCGAGCAGCTGGGGCCGGCGGCCGAGCTGCTCGGCCAAAGCCGGGGCATGGCTGAGGACGGTTCCGAGATGGTCGGTCAGGCCGGGGCGGGCCTCCAGCAGCCTGTAGAAATTCACTCCGCTCGGAAGCTTGGTGACGACATCGTCGAACCGGTTCATCGCCCGCATCGGATCGGGCGCCCGGCCGAAGGCCTCGATCAGCACGGGCAGCATCGCCTCGAACGCCTCGCCGGCGGCGGCGGTGCGAAGGGAGCGCGCCCTGCCGCCCCGCCAGCCTTCCACTCGAAGCCGCGCAGAGACGGGATCGCCGAAGCCGGCCTGGCGTAGATGCGATTCCAGCGCCTCCGGATTCAACGGCACTCTGTCCTCGCCATCGCCGGCCAGGCCGTCGTAAAGCTCGCCGCACCGGCTTATCGGTGCCTCGAGCATAGCGAGCAAAGCCTCGCCCCAGGATAGGCCGTGCAGCCGAGCGACATTGTCGAGCGCTTCCCTTTCGGCGGGCAGGGCATGGGTCTGCCGGTCGTCGACCATCTGCAGCCGGTGCTCCACCGTCCGAAGCAGCCTGTAAGTCTCCGCCAAATCGTCGGCGGCGTCGGCCGGGATCCGGCCCGCCTTCTTCAGCGCGGCGAGCGCGTCGAGCGTCGCCGGGGCCCGCAGCGCCGGCTCGCGGCCGCCGTGGATGAGCTGATGTATCTGGGCGAAGAACTCGATCTCGCGGATTCCGCCGCGGCCGCGCTTCACGTCGAATCCGGGTCCGAAGACCTGGCCTTTCGAATAATGGTCCCGGATCCGGCGGGTAATCGACTGGACCTCCCCGATCGCTCCGAAATCGAGCGATCGGCGCCACACGAAGGGGTGGAGCGCCTCGAGGAAATAACGCCCCACCTTCTCGTCCCCGGCGACCTGCCGGGCCCGGACGAACGCCGCCCGCTCCCAGGGCAAAGCGGAGGATTCGTAATAGGAAATGGCGGCGTCGACCGGGAGCGCGATCGGAGTCGCTTCCGGCGAGGGCCTGAGGCGAAGGTCGACGCGGAAGACATAGCCTTCCGGATCGCGCTTCTGGAGAAGCTCGACCAGCCGGTTGCCGATCCTCAGCGCCCCCTGCCCCGCTTCCTCGCGCGGCTTGAGCGGAAGGGTCGCGGGGTCGTAGAGGAAGAGCAGGTCCACGTCGGACGAATAATTGAGCTCGCGGCTGCCATGCTTGCCGAGCGCGATGACCGCGAAACCGAGCGGCGGATCGTCCGGGGTCCGCTCCGCGAAGGCCGCCGCCAGCGCCCGGCTCAGGGCCCGATCGGCAAGGTCGGAGAGAGTTTCCATGAGCCGCTCGAGAGGGATGGCGCCGCCGAGATCGGCCACCGCAAGAGCCGCCGCGAGCGCGCTTCGCTCGCGCCTGAGTGCAGCGGCGAGAGTCTTCGCCCCCTCGCCCGCCCGGAGCGCTCGAGCCACCGCTTCCTCGGCCCGGCCCGCCTCAAGTGCCTCGGTTACCTCGGGAAAACGCTCGAGCTGAAGCCTGAGAAACGGCGAGTGCGCCCGCGCTCTGGCGAGAGCGTCCTTAACTCCTTCTTCACCCTGTGTCTCATTCATACCACAGCCGGCCAGACTAATGTTGAGGAGGCGCAACGGTTGAAACTCCACCGTTCCCGGCGCGTTCTGACACTCGTGAATACAATGAATCCGAGATTAGAAGCCATGGTCCATGCTTCCTCAAGGCGCTTCGTGAAGGTCGCGCCGCCGACGGTGCATGCCGGAGTCGGCGAAGCCCTGCGCGAGGCTTTCGCCATGGACGGCGAAGTGCGCTCGCTCGACATGTTCGAAGAATTGCTCGTCCGGCTCGATCAGGCGTAGGTCCGTCATCCCAGCGAAGGCTGGGATCCCAGCGCGTTAAAGACACCGAGATTATCACCCCACGGGGCCCCAGCCTTGTCTGGGGCGACGAGCCATTAGATCCCGGGATCGCGATCCCGGCTCAGTTCGTCCACTTCGCTCATGATGCTCTGCAGGGCGGATCGGCCGCCCTCATTCTCATGCTCGCGGCGGGACGGAAGCTTGCCGTCGGTGAGCAGGGCCTCGAGTGCGACCCGGCCGCGGGCGACCCGGCTCTTGATCGTTCCGACCGCGCAGCCGCAAATCTCGGCCGCCTCCTCATAGGCGAAGCCGCCGGCGCCGACCAGGATCAGGGCCTCGCGCTGCGGCTGCGGCAGGTGCAGCAGCGCGCGCTGCATGTCGGTCAGCTCGACATGCCGGTCCTGGCTCGCCGGAGCGGCGAGCATCTTGGATGCGGTGATCTCGTCCCATTCGCCCTTGAAGCGCGCCCGGCGCATCTGGCTGAGGAACAGGTTGCGGAGGATGATGAAGGTCCAGGCCCGCATGTTGGTGCCCGCCTGGAAGCGCTTGCGCGCCGCCCAGGCCTTGAGAAGCGTTTCCTGGACGAGATCGTCGGCGAGGTCCCGGCTGCCCGAAAGCGAACGCCCGAAGGCGCGCAGATGGGGGATGACCTGCGCGAGCTGGTCCTTGAACTCGTCGTCCGGCAGAGGCGCCCACTCCACGCGCGGCGCCTCTTTGTCGTCCTCGTCCGATTCCGGCTGCTGAACCAAGCTGCCCCCGTTATACGCTAGACTGTCGCTCATGCGGTGCGGACGGGCCGGAGCCCCTCCCCTCTACGTTCAAGGATGTAAGCCTCTACCGCCAGAGAAACAACAAGAGCAGGAACACCAGGACGACGAGCCCCAGCGATATCGGCAGGATATAACGAGTCATGTGCGGGGTTGATCCCGCGCGCGCACTCGTCGTGTCGATATGCTTTTCGCGCTCTTCCATGATCCCTCGGTTCATCTCGTTATGTGGGCGCAACGCCCGCTGCGGGGGCCGGTTCCCTGGGCCCCTCGCTTAGGCCTAGGCCGGCAAGGTCGCGCTGTCGAAGAACAGGGCCTGGGCGATCGCCGCCTTCACCGTCGAGCGCTGGAACGGCTTGGTGATGAGGAAAGTCGGCTCGGGCCGCTCCCCGGTCAACAGGCGCTCCGGGAAAGCCGTGATGAAGATGACCGGCACCTGGAATTCCTGGAGAATGTCCTTCACCGCATCGATACCGCTGCTGTCGTCGGCGAGCTGGATGTCGGCGAGGACGAGGCCGGGGCGGCGCGCCATCGCCTGCGCCACCGCCTCGTCCCGGGTCACCGCGACTCCGGTGACGCTGTGGCCGAGGTCGCGGACGATCGTCTCGATGTCCATGGCGATGATCGGCTCGTCCTCGATGATCAGCACTTCCGCCCGGGTCTGCCGCTCGATCTCGGCGAGCGCTTCGGAAACCAGCCGTTCCACGTCGTCGGCGGAAGCGCCGATCAGATAGCCGGCGTCTTCGGGCGTGAAGCCTTCCATCGCGGTCAGAAGCAGGGCCTGGCGCGACAGCGGAGTGATCCTGGCGAGCCGCGCCTGGGCGATCCCTTCGGGGTCGGCCGCCTCGGCGCCGTGCGGATCCTCCTCGATATTGGCCGAGGACCAGATGGCATGGAAGGTCCGGTAGAGGCCGAGGCGCGGGTCGACGTCGCGGGGGAATTCGTTCGGCGCGGCGACGATCGCCTCCAGCGTGGCTTTGACGAAGGCGTCGCCATGGCCCTGAGTACCGGTGAGAGCGCGCGCGTAGCGCCTCAGGAAGGGGAGGTGCGGCGCGAGATCCTGACCAAGCGACATGTTCGTTTCGACTCCTGTTCGATCCGGGTCCTATTGAGGTTGTGCCCGCGCTTTGCAACCCGCCTTCCGGCGACCGCATCGACCGCGAACAGGAGGAATTTCCGGCCCGGCCCGCTCCTCACGCGGCAGTGGAACCAATCAGCGAGTTTTTTGTTTCCACGGCGACTGCGGGCCAGTATCTGGCCGCGGGGTGGGTCCTGCGCATCAGGTTTTCGATTCAGGTCGAGACCGCGGGGACGTCTGTTGAAAATGCTGCGGGCGCGGCGCCGGAGTCGCGAGGGGTAGACGATTTGAGCTTCGAGAACGAGAGCGATCGCCGGCGCAAAAGCGAACCCGCTCTTCCGGCCGATAGTGAAGACATGCCTGTGAAAAGCCGGAAGAGACGAGGTTCCAACAGCGAAATCGGCCAGGCGTTGCGCCAGGCCTATAGCGACGCCGTGGACGAGACCGTCCCGCCCGAATTTCTCGATCTGCTGGGCCGGCTCGGTTAGGATTCCTACTTACCTGAGGCGCCGCTCGGCGGTATCGGAACGGCGTGGCGACTGAATCGAAAGGCTGGCTTGGATCCCGGTTCGCCCGGCTCTCGACCGGGCTCAAGATGGCGCTCATCTTCAGCGCGGCCCTGTTCCCGATCGGGCTGATCGCGATCCTGGTTTCGATCCAGAGCGCCGATCAGAAAAAGGCCGATCGCAGGGAGGAGACGCTCTCTCGGCTCGAGCTCAAGGCGCAACGGCTCAATTCCGCTTTCTCGCGAAGCGTCCTCACCATCAACACCGCCAGCGTCGCCATTTCGCTCACCCCGGCGGCCTCGAGGGTGTGCCAGACGACGCTCAGGCAGCTCGAGCAGGGACCGGTGCCGGTCCGCTACGCCCTTTTTGCCGGCGACGGCAGCCTGCGCTGCGCCAGCGCCGGCTTCGAGCCGTCGGTCGAGGACGCCCGGGCCCGCCGCTCCGGCACCATCGCCCGGCTGCATCCCGACGGCTCCGCGCTCAACCTGTTCGTCTTCGGCGGCGGCGGCCAGCTCGAAGGCGTCGCCGAATATGATCGTCAGGATCTGAGCGACCTGACCTACATTCCGGGCACCAGCCGCGACTTCAATCTCGACCTCAGCGACGGCGAGCGCGCCATGGTGCTTCGCTCCGATTTCAAGGGCGGCGCGTGGCGGCAGAGGGTGGAGGGCACCGAGCCGGTCGCCGGAGGCCAGCTCCGGCTCAGCATCCTGCTCTCGGCGATGCCGATCACCCTGGCCGACGTGGCGCTTATCCTCCTGCCGGTGCTGATGTGGGTCTTCGCGACCCTGATCGGCTGGCTGATCCTCAATCGCCTCCTGCTTCGGCCGCTGGCGCGGATGGAACGGGCGGTCGCGGCCTACCGGCCCGGCGACCGCGAGCTCGCCCTCCCCCACGTCGCCACTCCGGCGCGGGAGATACGGGAGCTGGGCGAGGCGTTCGACCGGGCGGTCCGCACCCTCGCCCATCATGAGGCCGAGCTCGAAGCCGCGGTCGAGCGCCAGACCAAGCTGGTGCGCGAGGTCCATCACCGGGTGAAGAACAACCTCCAGGTCGTCGCCTCGCTGCTCAACATCCACTCGCGCGGCTCGCCCAACGAGGACGTCGCCGCCGCCTACGCCTCGATCCAGCGCCGGGTCGACGCGCTCGCCGTCGTTCACCGCAACCATTTCGCCGAGCTCGAGGAGAATCGCGGGGTCGCCCTGAAGCCGCTTATCTCCGAGCTCGCCGCCAATCTTCGGGCTACCGCCCCGGCCTCGGCCCTCGGGATGAACATCCGGCTCGGGCTCGAGCCTTATTACGTGACCCAGGACGTCGCCGTTTCGGTCGCCTTCCTGATCACCGAAATCGCCGAATATGCGATGCTGTGCGGGGCGGGGGCGGTCAACATCGCCTTGACCGGCGAGGGCGCGAAGGCCGGCACCGCCCAGCTCGCCATCGAATCGGACAGCCTTCGCCCTGGAGCGCCTTGCGATTCGATCCTGACCGAGCGGTTCGACCGAATCGTCACCGGCCTGTCGCGTCAGCTCCGCTCGACGATCGACCGCGATCCGGAAGCCGGCCGCTATACCCTCGCCGTCACGGTGGTGGACAAAGCGGAGCGGTGACTAATTCCTTCCCGCGAAATCGCGGGGAAGAATTCAGGAGCTCCTGTCGTCCTTGTTCTTCACGTCCTCCGAATGATCCGGCCGCCCCACGCTCTCCCTGCTGGCACGGGCCAGATCCTCATTGTCCTGCCCCGCTTCGACGGCGGTTTCGACGTTGGGCTTCTCGTCCCGGTGGACGCCGTCGATGTCGCTGTGCGGAGTGGATTTCGGCGGCTTGCTCACGATATTGGGCTCCTCTTCGCCCACTGAACCGGCGGGAGGGCGGCCCGGTTTCGAAAAATTCGCAGGACCTGCATTTTTTTGAGGATTGGCGGGAACCCCTCCGCCGCTGCGCCGTTATGCAGTTCGGATAGTGACCTTTTGCCCCCCCGCTCTCGCTATCCACGACATGAGCCCGGACGCGCCAACCTCCCCCCCCCCCCGGTGGCGCCTCCGGGCTCAAATTTTTCCAGCTCGCTTCATTCCGACATTCCCGCGAAAGCGGGCCTGCGCTTGCCGACGCCGGCGCGACCGCCTGCCGGAATTGCGCGCTCGCGGGAACGAGGCGAGCGGAACAATGCACCCGCCACGGCATTTCCCTTCTACCTTGCGACTCCGAACGCGCGATGCGTCCGGCGGAGCATTCGAGGAGACCGAACATGCGTAAGCTTATCACCCTCGCCTTCGTCGCCACCGGCCTGACCCTCAGCGCCTGCAATACCGTTCGCGGCGCCGCGAGCGACGTCGAATCGACCACCGACTGCGCCGACGGCCAGCCCGGCAATTGCTGAGCCGAAAGCCTTCGAATCGAAAAGGCCGCCTCCGGGCGGCCTTTTTTATGCTCGGGGCGCCGCGACCAGTTCGACGATCGTGAGGCCGGCCCCGGGCGACGGTTCCGGCAGGGTCAGCCGGTAGCGGAACTCGCCGATACGCTCTACCAGACCGGCCGTGTCGCGGGAGGGATCCTCGCCATAAGCGGCGGCCGTCTTGGCTCCGGAGGGCACCGCGCCGCCGAGGAAGACGAGCCGCTCCCCGTCCTTCAGCTCCCACAGATAACCGCCCAGGCGAAGGCCGCGAAGCTCCGTGGCCAGGCTCAGCCGGCCCGCCTCGACTCCGATATAGCAAAAGCCCCGGACCGAGCTCACCCATCTGCGGCCGCCGGGCCGGACGTAGCGGCACCGATAGCTTCCCGGCGCCGGCGCCGCCCGGGC
Source organism: Allosphingosinicella sp. (assembly GCA_049590095.1). Lineage (GTDB taxonomy): Bacteria > Pseudomonadota > Alphaproteobacteria > Sphingomonadales > Sphingomonadaceae > Allosphingosinicella. Next base: position 17,457 of record JBAWCC010000183.1, read on the forward strand.
GAGGCCGGCATCGGGCTCCAGCAGCTCGCCT
>JBAWCC010000184.1:0-23189 GCA_049590095.1 Allosphingosinicella sp.
GCGTCCGGCTCGAGGATGCGCCCCGCCTCGCCCGCTTCCTGTTCGGCGGCCCGGCGCCGGGCGCCGCCGGTCCCGCCCCCGAGCAAAGGGTCGACCTGCCCGAGCCGGTGCCGGTCTACATCACCTATCTGACCGCGTTGCCCGATCCCGCCCGGGGAGTGGTGCTTCAGCGGGACGTCTATGCCCGCGACGAGCGGCGCTCGGCCCGTCGCCGGGCGTGAGCGCGGGCTTCACCGACCGCTTCGCATGGGCTATCGCGCCCCGAATTCGTCAGCGAGAGGGCGTTGAAGTGCGTAGATTCGGTTTAGCCCTGCTTCCCCTCAGCCTGGCGATCCTAGGCCTGTTGGGGGGCTGCGCGGGCTATGCGGCGGATTATTGGAAGCCGAAGAACAGCCTGATCGCACCCCAGCTGCCCCGCTACGGGATCACCGCGGCGCAGAGCCGTTGCGTCGGCGAGCGGCTCACCGCGAACCTCAGCGTCTGGCAGCTTCGCCAGCTTACCGACATCGCCGGGCGGCTGGAGCCCAGGTCGGCCAATCCGCTCGCCCCGCGCGACCTCGCCTACGTCGCCGGCCTGGTCCAGGACCCGAAGGTCGGCCCGGAGGTGAAGGCCACTCTCGAGGCTTGCGGCGCGACGACCGGGGCCGCCGTCCCGGCGTCGGCTTCCGGAGCGTCGCAGACTGGGCCGAGCCAGGGCCTCGAGCCCGGCGCGCCTGCGCCCCAGCCTCTGCGCTGGATCGATCTCGGCGCCGCCGATACCGGCCAGCGAATCGCCATCGACATCACCTCGGTGGTCATGACGGCGGAGAGGCGCGAAGGCTGGTTCCGGCTCTCCAATCCCGGCGAGACGGCCCCGAGTCTCGACGCCTATCGCCTGAGGGTCGACTGTCCCGGCCGCACCATCACCCCCACCGCGGCCCGCAAATATGATTCCGACGGCAAGATCGCCCAGCATGAGGATTATACGGCGGCCTGGCAGCAGCCGCTGGCGATCGAGGCCGGGACGGTGATGGAGATCGCCTGGAAGCGCCTCTGCGAGTGAGGATCGTTCCGCCCTCGCAATCGTGCGGCTGAGCCCCTATATAGGTTTCACCGCCCCGACCGTGTTCCCGCGAGCCTCGCGTGACTCGGAAACCTCCTGAGCTCCCGCTTGCAGCCCGAAAGGCCAGCCTTGCAGACATCACCTCCCCGCCGAACCACCGTCGAGCGCGCCTTCGAGCTCGCCAGCTCGGGCGAATGCGACAATCTTCCCGACATCGTCGCGGCCCTGAAGGGCGAGCGTCACGAATCCGTCGACGCGCATCTGGCCGGTCCCTCGATCCGCAAGGATCTGAGGCGGGTTTGGGAGGCGCAGGCCAAGGACAGCGCGGCTGCCGCCGGCGAGGGCAGCCAGGCTTAGTTCGAGTCCCTTCCTCGTCATTCCCGCCTTCGCGGGAATGACGAATATCCTCGCACCTCCGTGAACGCCGCTACAGTCTAACCCTCCGCATGCGCCTTCAGTCGGCCGAGCGCGGCTTCCCACTGCGCCTCGACCTCGTCCAGCCAGGCCCGGGCCTCGGCGAGCCGTTGCGGCCGAAGCGCGTAGAGCGTCTCGCGGCCTTTCGGGCGGCGGACGACCAGGCCGGCGCCGCTGAGCACGGCGAGATGCTTGCTGACCGCCTGGCGGGTGAGAATGCTCGCCGAGGCGAGGGCGACGATCGGCCGCGCCTCGCCGTCCGCGAGCCGCTTCAGAAGCGCCAGCCGGGTCGGGTCGGCGAGCGCCGCGAACAGCGGCGCCGCCGTCTCAGCGCTCGGCATGGGCCTTGACGTTCTTCACCTGCGCCTCCCAGCCGCCCGTGTTCATCCTCAGCGCCTCGTCGCGGCGGTCGGCCGGAAGGGCGTCGAAGCCGCTCTCGACGACCGTCAGGTTGGTGCCTTCGCCCGCCGGCTCGAGCCGGAACTCGACCCGGGTCCGCGGCTCGGCCGAATAATCCTTATCGGGATCGACCGCATAGGGATGCCAAGTATAAGCGAAGAGGCTCGGCGCCTCCATCGCCACCACTTGCGCTTCCCACCTCACATGCTCGTAACCGGGGTGGGTGACTCGTCCACGCGAGGTTTCGCCCAGGACGAACGGCCCCTCCAGCTTCACCCGGAACCAGGCCCCGAACTCCTCATGGTCGGTCAATGCCCGCCACACCCGTTCGACGGGCGCGGCGATCACGATGCTCTTTTCGATCCGATCGGTCATGACAGGCAACCTCCTGGTTGCGCTCCTAGTCGTGCCGCCAAAGACGTGCAACCATTAAGTTGCATTTGTTCCCGATTAGGGAAAGACGGTCGACCCGATTAGGATAGGCGAAGCGCCGTCTCGAAAGGTCCGCCATGATCACGCTCACCGCCTTCAAATGGGTGCCGCCTTTCGCGCAGGGGCTGGTGCGCGATCTGCGCGTGCGCTGGGCGCTCGAGGAAGCCGGGCTTCGCTACGAGGTAAAGCTTCTCGAGGACGGCGAGAAGGACGGCGCCGAATATCGCGCCTGGCAGCCGTTCGGGCAGGTGCCGGCCTATGAGGAGAACGGGCTGAAGCTGTTCGAATCTGGAGCGATCGCGCTCCGGATCGCCGACCGGAGCGAGAATCTGCTGCCCGGCGATCCGGCGGCTCGGGCCCGGGCGGTGGAATGGATGTTCGCGGCGCTGAACACGATCGAGCCGCCCATTCAGAACTTGGCCGGGATAGACCTGTTCCACGCCGACGAGGAATGGGCGAAGCTTCGCCGGCCGGAAGCCGAGGCGGCGGTGCGGAAGCGGCTTGCCGAGCTCGCGGCGGCGCTCGGCGAGGGGTCGTATATCGACGGCACCCGCTTCACCGTGGGCGACCTGATGATGGCGACGGTGCTGAGGATCCTTCGCCATACCGGGCTGGTCGCGGAGGCCGGGCTGACGAATTATCTGGCGCGCTGCGAAACGCGTCCCGCCTTTCAGCGGGCGCTGGCGGGACAGATGGCGGCGTTCGAGGAAAAGTAGAAGAAAGGTGAAGGCATTTAATAAAGCCGGCAACTGAGATTGTTGAAAATCTGCTAATGTGTGGAGGAAAGTCGGCAACCAGAATCCGGTGGCCCGGAGAAACCCCCACGAAAAATAGGTCGGCAACCCGGGCCGGCTGCTATCGATCGCCAAGCTCGGCTTTGCGCGTGAGTCGGCAGCAGCCACCGGAAGGCCCCTATCGAATCATGCGGCCTTCAGGATCCCCGGGGCGCCGCCGCCGCCAGGCTTGTCGGGAGCGGCTCCACATCAGCTGGCCTTCGGTAAGGGCGCGAAATGCCTCGAGGATGTCGGGCCATATGGCCCAGTTACGGTTCTTGTTCTTATAAACGAAATCCTCGCCCCAGGTCGTGCGGACGACCCGGGCGACGCGGCTTTGGCTGAGGAACCCGGATACAGGGACCTCGGTCAGCATCCATTGAGCGATCGCCTGCGGCGTGGTCATCTGATGGTCCCCGTACGGCCGAATAGGGGTGACGTTCAAGTCGGCCCTGGTCGCCGTCAAGGGCTGCTGGAACTCGCGAGGGTAGGGGCAAGGGGATTGAGGTGCTAGGCTTGCTGAGGAGCCTCTTCCGGCCCCAGAATTTGCGTCAGCAGGTCTGTGATTTCTTCCTGAAGGGCCCGCGCGGCATCTCCGCGGCGGCGATCCGCGAGAGAGAGCGCCGACCGGAGTGACGCTTCGGCTCCCTCTCGATCGCCTTTGGCAATCTGGATGCGGCCAAGGCTGAGGTACGCGTCGGCGGCGCCTTCGGTGTTCTGAAGTACCTCGAACATAGATGCGCTTTCGCGGAATGCGTCTTCCGCGTCGTCGAGCGCACCGCGGCGCTCGCAGACCTGGGCAAGATGGTCGGCCGCATCGGCCATGCCTGAGCGATCTCCCTTTTCCCGAAACAGGTTGAGGCTCATCCGATAGTGGTTGTCCGCTCCCTCCTCGTCGTTGAGGCGTTCCAGGATCGCTCCCAGCGCCGCGTGGGCATCACCGAGGTCTGTCGCGCCATCTTCCTGCTTCAGCGCAATGCCTCGGCAAAGCGCTTCCCGCGCCTCTTCGAGGCGTGCCGTGTCGCGGGAGGTTTCGCTTTCGTCGCGATAGACCTCGCTGAGGCCGATCAGGGCGTCGGCTTCGACTGCTCGATCGCCGGCGCGCTCCGAGAGGTCGATCGCGGTTCGATATAGCTTTTCCGCGTCTCGGAAGGCGCCGACGCGGCGACTGCGTTCACCCAGGAGGATGTAGCTTCTTGCGGCCCCGCCTTGGTCGTCGATCCTCGAATAGAGCTCGATCGCCCGGTGGGCGGCTTCTTCTGCTGCGTCGCCCATTCCTAGGTCGTCGCGCAGCCTAGCAAGAGCGAGAAGGGCTTGGGCTCCGATTGCCGGCTCGCCGGCATCATCGGCCAGGCCGACCGTCGCCTCGTACGTGTCGATCGCCTGTCGTCTGCGATTCAGGCGGGCCAGCAGTTCGGCGTAGGCGAGGAGCGCGGCGGGATTGTCGTTTTTTGCCGCGGCTGTCGCGAGCAGGCGTTCTGCTTCGGTGAAGTTGGCCTCGCTCATCAGCTTCGCGGCTTCGGCTATAGCTCCCTGCGGTTCGCCCGCCGTGCTGGTGGAGGGTGCAGGTGCGGGCAGCGCTGGCTGCGCTCCTGCAGCCTCGAACTGTTCGTCGACGGCGCCGCCGCCCTTTCGCGCTTCATGGTCGCGAACCCATTGCGCGAGATGCTTGCGCAGCTCGTCGGCGAAGTCCCGCTCACCTTCAACCTGCTGGTAGAGGAGCTTCCTTTCGGCCTCGATCTGCTTCCTGAAATCGAGGACCTTCTGGAGTTGGGGGCCCGGGTCGCTCATTTTGCCGGGGTCGACCGCAACGAAGAAGACGACGATGCGCTGCATCGGGCTGTTGGGGTCCTCGATGAGCTTCATCGCCAGCTGGAACTCTTCTTCGGTTCCGGTGAGCGCGTTTGGCTCATCGGAGGCGGGGGTCCCCCAGCGATCGTGGAGCACGAGCACGCAGTAATCGCACTCGGCGAGGTCGTCGTTGATGATCGCCTGGGGGCGGCCAATCCCGCCGAGCGTCGCCTCCCAGCCGACGGGGATGAATGTCACACCGCGGCGGTTCGCATCGGTCTCGTTGTATTTCTCAGTCGTTGACCGGAAACATTCGCGTATGTCCTTGAGGCCTCCGGGCGAGGCGATGAAGATGCGATAGGCTTCAAGAGTAGTCGACATTGGGGCGACTCGCGCGGTGGAGCGCAGGGGAATTGGCGCATCAACCCTGCCCTGGCAAGCGGCCCCCGACCTTCCGAGGGGCGGGATTTTCAGCGTTACGGATTCCTCACGGACTGCCGGCAGGCGGGTCGCCGAGAGGGGACCTGCCGCTTCAGCCGGAGTGTCTGGCGCTTGTAGCAGGAGGCCGCTGGCGACCCTGCCGCAGGCCGGCTTGATACGGCGGACGGCAGGACCATATCGCCCCGATGACGAAGGATCGATATCAGGCTTGGTATGCCTCACCCCATGGCGGGCATTCGCCGCTCGAGGCCATTTCTGCTGCCAACGATCAGGAGGCTGCGTTGCTGCTCGGGAAGATGGTGAGGCGCAGGAGCGCGGACCTTGACCCCGAAGGCTTCGTGAGCCTCACCAACTCCGCGGACGAAGAAGTCGGAACTCGAATTCGGGTCGGCGAGCACCTGCTGGACGAATGAGGCTTGCGGCAATCATATCGTAGAAAGCGCGCATCAAATAATCGAATTCCTGATATCCAGACGACCTTTAATGTTTCTGGCTCCCCGGCGTTAAGACTATCGGATATTCGCATACTACGTGACCTTTCCCCGATGAAGCTTGTAGCAAAGAGGGGCGTCGTTGTTGCGCTATCATAGATCGAAACTTTCCTAGCCTCTCGCCCCACCGCTTTGGCTGAAGCCTTTGCCCGGAATCTGACTGCACATGATTCGCAGGGTGGCGGGTCTATGTGACAGTGATGGTCCGACTCGCGTGATGTCGTCCCGAACCGTGGTCGCCAGCGGTGCTAAGCGGGGTTTATTTTCGAAAAGGCGAAGATTCTCGTGGAAAACTCGTTCGCCGCGGTTGCGGTCGCTGGATTGGGGGATTAGGGTCGCCTCCCGTATAGGAGAACGAACCATGTCCGCAGCGTCTGCTTCCCTCCGTTCCGCCGTCCTCGGTGCCCGTCCCGAGAATCCGGCCCTGCAGCGCCTTCAGCAGCGAGTCCTGGCCGAGGCCGAGGCCAGCGAGGTGATCACCAGCTACGACCGGATGCATCACCGCCACAGCCGCTCGTAGGAGCGGCTCCATGGCCGCGGCGAGGATAACGTCGTTCCTCGTCAAGCTCGCATCGAGGTGCAACCTCGATTGCGACTATTGCTACGTCTATCACCACGCCGACCAGGGGTGGCGATCGTTGCCGAAACTGCTCTCGGCCGAGGACCGCGCTGCTTTTGCGGCGCGGCTGGCCGAGTATGCGCGCGAGGCGGGCCTGAAGCGGGCCGCGGTGATCTACCACGGCGGAGAGCCGCTCCTGGCCGGCGCCGAGACGATCGTCGAATTCACCCGTGACTTGAGGGCGGCCGTCGGCCCTGAGGTCGACCTCGAAGTCGGCATCCAGACGAACGGCCTGCTCCTGACCGACGCGGTTCTCAACCTCCTGGAGGGCGAGCGCATTGCCGTCTCGCTGAGCCTCGATGGGCCCAGGGAGGTGAACGATCTCCATCGTACCACCCGCCGCGGTCGGTCCAGCTTCGACAAGGTGGAGGCGGCTCTCGATCGCCTGAAGGCCAGGCCTGATACCTTCGCGGGCGTCATTTCGGTGATCGATGCCGGTGTGCCGCCGCGAACCTTATTCGAATATTTTGCCGGCCACCGCCCTCCGAAGCTCGATTTCCTGCTGCCGGATTCGCACCATGGCCGGCTCCCGCCGGGCCGGAAGGCGGATCCCGGGCTTTACGAGCGGTGGCTGATCGAGGCGTTCGACATCTGGTTCGATGAGTATCCGGAGCTGCCGGTTCGCACGTTCGAGGCGCTGCTCGACTCGATCACGGGGTTGAACTCGGGCACCGACGCCTTCGGCCTCGGAGACGTCAGCCTGATCACGATCGAGACCGATGGGACTTATCACGATCTCGACGTGCTGAAGGTGGTTGGCGACGGCGCGACTCGGCTGGAGGGTTCGGTTCGGGACACTCCGATCTCGGCCGTGGCGGCTTCGGCGGCGATCGCGGCGCATCGCCGGTTGCTCACGAAGGAGGGTTTGAGCGCCACCTGTCGCGGCTGCGAGGTGGTGGACATTTGTGGCGGGGGATCTGTCCCTCATCGTTTCGGGGGCGAGGGTTTCGAGAACCCGACCATCTACTGCGGTGAGATGAAGGCGCTGATCGCCCATGTCCGCATGCGCCTCGAGGGCGGCTTGGCCGTGGCCGCCGCCGCCCCTGTCCGAGAGCTCGACATCGATCTGGCGCAGTTTGAGCTGGCCGAGCAGGCAACGCCGGTCGTGGAGGACCTCTGGGCTGAGGCTTGTGCCGAAAATGAAGCGGCTCTGGAGACTGTCTTCGATGAAATACGGACGGGGGAGCTCGGGAGCGCCGCGTTGCGCGCCCGCATCGAGGCGCTGACGCCGGGGGCGAAGCGTGCCTTGGCGGCTGAGCCTGGCCTTATCGCGTGGCAGCGGGCCTTCCTGGCTGCGCGGGCCGGCCGGCGTGTTTATGATATGGACGGGGGTTCGCTGGTGCCGGACCTCTCCTATCTCGAGAAGGTTCTCGATCGGCCGGTCCAGGCAGATCTGCGGATCGGCGAGGACGACGAATGGCTCCGGCTCCCGTTCGGCTCGTCGATCCATTTCGAGGGTGCTGACGTCACCGAGAGTGCGGCCCCGGTGGTTGCCGAGGCGCTGGAGATCGTCCGGGCATGGCGCCCCGCGCTCCACGGTGAGATGTCGCGGATCTGCAGGGCGGTTCAGTTCGTGCGCGATCCCTCGGCGCATCCCGAGAAGATCGTCTCGTTCAGCGACAATTCGGTACCCGGGGCCCTCTTCGTCTCGGTGATGCAGGGCGATCGCGTGATCGATGCTTACGATCTTGCGGACTCGCTGATCCACGAGCATCGTCACCAGAAGCTCTACCTCCTCGAGCGGCGCTTCCCGACGACCGAGCCGGGCGAGCTCGTCGTGTCGCCATGGCGGGAGGACCTGCGGCCTGCCTCGGGGCTGCTCCATGCCATCTTCGTCTTCGTTGAGCTTCGCCGTTTCTGGGAGCATGTTCGCGACGACGGGGCTGAGCGGCTTCGGCGGCGAGCGCTCAATCAGCTTGTCGATACCGAGCGCAATCTGGTCGAGGCCTATGAGACGTTGCGCGCTTGCCCGCTGACGCCGGCGGGGCGCGCTCTTGCCGGCCTGCTCGAGGGGCAGCGGGCTCGCCAGCCGCTGGCGGCGTGAAGATGCTGAAGGTCCCGCTCGATCGCCTGCCCGAGGAGGCCGCCGAGTGTCATGGGGCCCTTCGCGATTATTTTTGCGACAAGGATGCTGAGGCGGTTCGCAACGGAGACGGCTGGGAGCTGAAGCTTTTCTGGCCGGGGGGCAAGGAGCGTCATGTCGACCCGAAGCTGGAAGAGGGCCTGAGGCTCTGGGGTGATATCGACCTCAACCAGATGGCGATGGCGCAGCGGCGCAGCGGCCGGGTGCTGAGGGCGCTTTACGATACCTGGACCCTGCATAGCTGGAGCGAGTGGTTCGCCGGCGCGGCCATTGCTTCGGGTGAGACGCTGACGATCCTTCATATCGACGATCACCGCGACCTGGGCTCGCCGCGGCTGTTCCGGAAGGGCGGGGATTGGCTGGATCCGATCACGGGACAAGTCTTCGAGTTTGACGATCCTGCAAGCGTCCGTTCGGCGATCGAGAGCGGCGCGGTCGGCATGGGCAGCTTCCTCACTCCCGTGCTCCATCGTTTCCCGGAGGCCGATGTGCGTCAGCTGGGGCAAGCGCCCAAGGTTACGGGGACGACGGATTATCGGGTGGAGCTCACGACAGAGGCGGATAACCTGCTGAAGCCGGGCGCTGAGCGGCCGGCGGTCAGGCTGCAGGAAGGCGTCGAAGGCGCCGGGCCTGGGCGCTACCGGATAACGGACGACCCGGCGCGATGGGTCGAAGATGTCCGGCCCGGGCCGGTGCTGCTCCACATCGACATGGATTATTTCAACAACCGCTACGACGGGGACGGCGACTGGCGCGAGCGCGCGAAAGTGCTGGACCCTGCAGTGAACGAGGTGTTGGCGGAGGTGGAGCGGGTCACGGCCACTCTGAGACGCGCCGGGGTCGTGCCGCGGATCGGCGATGCCGTCATCGCGTTCTCGCCCGGATTCTTCCCCGCGGAGCTGTGGGAGCCGGCCGACCGGAAGCTGCAGAAGGGCTTGGAGGAGCTCTATGGCTGAGAAGCGCAAGGCTCCCCCACGGCCCCGCACTCCTAAGCGGCCGACGCCAAAGCCCAAGGTGGCGAAGCCGAAGCCCAACCTCGAAAAGGTCTCGCCTGCGGAGGTGGAGCTCGTTCCCACGAAGGGCACGCCGGGGAAGGGCGGCGGGCCGGGAGGCCATTCCTGGGTGATCATGGCGGGCGGCGAGCGGGCCGGTGTGATCTACATCAATTTCATCGACGAGCCGCCCGTCGGGAAGCACGCCTCGATCCAGATCTTCCTCAATCAGAAGAGCCAGGGCCGCGGCGTCGGCCGGGTAGCCTATCGGCTGGCCAGCGAAGCCAGCCAGTATGACGAGGTCTATGCCCATATGCGCAAGGCCAATGTCGCCTCTCGTCGGGCGGCCGAGGAGGCCGGTTTTGTCGACGTCTCGCCACCCGGCTTTACTCAGCTGATCATGAAGTGGGAGAGGAAGCGCCAGTGAGGCGGCTCGGGGCTGCGCCTTCGTGGATGCGCCCTTCGGCCCGGGTCGATCTGGCCCAGCTGGACGGAGGCATTCGGCCGGTCATCCGCAGCGAATTCGCCGGACGTCCTGACTTGGTTCGGGTGAGGCAGTGGGCCCGCCGGCGGGGCTTGTATCTCGTCGCCGACAAGAACGGTTTCTTCGCACTCGCGCCGGATTCCTCGACCGTTCGCCGAACCTTTCGGACCGACTCGCGGCCGGGCCGCCATATGGTGGCGCTCGGCCGGCTGCTTGGTTATCCGCTTTGTTGCTGCCTGGCGGCTGCGCGGCGCTTGGAGGAAGGTCTGGACTCCTGGTCTGCATCGCTCTCCCAGAAGTCGTTTGTGGGGCTGTTCCAGCTCATTCGGCCGGGGGGCTATGGCTCGGGCGACGCCTTGATCAGCCATGTCCCCTGTTCGGCGCAATGTCGTCCCTCTCTAGTGATGGCGCTCCATCTCCGGGACCGGATCGGCCCGAAAGGGGCTGGCGGGCTGCGGCCGAAGCTGCGCTGAGATGCCTGTCGCCTTCGTCATTCCCTGTCTCAACGAGGAGGGGTATCTGCCGGCGGCGGCGGCTTCATTGGGTTTTGGTGAAGGTGCCGCCTTCAGGGCAGACGACGACGTCCATCTGATCCTCGTCGATAACGGGTCTATCGACGGCACACCGGCTCTCATGCAGGCGATCGCCGCGGCTTCGCGGCCGGGGACCGTACATGTGGTTTCCGAGCCTGAGCGAGGTTTCGTCCCTCCACGGCGCCGCGGTGTGGCCCTGGCGGCGGAAATGGCCACGGAGAGAGGGATTCCGGTCGATCGCCTGCTCATCCTGCAGGCCGACGCCGATACCGTCTACTGGCCCGATTATGCCCAGTGGATGTGGGATCGCCTCGAGGGAAGGCGTGGCCTGCTGCTCGAGGGGGCATTGCGGCGGTCCGCTGACTTCGACGCGGAGCATGCCGGATATCGAGCGCTGGAGCGGCTGGTCGACGAGGAGCTCGAGCGTGATGCGGTCGAGGATGCCGACGACGTCGTCGTCGACGACAAGGCGTGCGGCTATCTCCTCGCCGACTATCTGGCCTGGGGCGGCCATTTCCGCGAGTATGACGCGGGTGGGAGCGAGATCCACGCCGAGACGACGCGGCTGTTCATCCGGGCCCATCTGCGCCACGGGGTGGAGAAGCTCCGGGTCAATCCGGCCCAGGCGACGGCTTCGCGCCGCCGCATCGTCGAGGATCCGGCGCTCCATTTCGCGACCCACGGCTTTCCGCGGGAGGCGGCATGGATCGCTCGCTGGCGGAAGCGGCATCCGACCATACGCAGCGTAGACGAGTTCGCCGGCGATGCCGATCACCCTGAGGTTCGGGAGGCCTGCTTCTATCGCCGGGCTCATGAGATCGCCCTTTTCGAGTTCCTCCCGTGGGTCGTGGGCCGCGCGGCTCGGCCAGGCCTGGACGGCCATGCCGGGGAGAGAGTCGAGCGCCTGGTGTCGTTGCTTCCAGAGTTCTCGGCGAACGAGTTGTCTGCTTCTCCGGCTCTCGCCATCGCCGCGGTATTAGAGGCGATCGAAAGGAATCCAGAGGCATTTCGGGAACCGGACTGATCGCAATGGCCAGCGATTCGGCAAGGTTTTGGCGCTCCGGCGGATCACGCCGTGGCGGAATCTGGCGCCTCGTTGTCGCCTCCTTCGGATCGGCAAGGCCCGGGGCCATCCTCTGTAAAGAGGAGGCGCTTGATGCTCGGGCTCCACTCTCGTGCCGATTGGAAGCCGACTCGTTTGATGAGGATTCGCAGAATCTCATAGTAGGCGAGGAGGGCCTTAGAATGGCGGGCCTGCGGTGTTTCGTCTTCAGGCTCCAAGCCGGCTGGGGTGGCGAATCCGACTACTTCCAGAGCCTCGTTAGTCCTGTTCGTCTGGTAGTTGCGTAGGCCGTATGGAATAAGAAACCAGGAGAGGGCATGCCTCGAGCGCCCGAGAATTGCCCGCACGCGGGACTGCTCGAGTAGCGTGAGATCGTGATCTCGTCGGTCGTTGAGTTCGAGGTAGATGGTGGCACACCACCACCCTAGAAGAAACATTCCAAGACCGAACATCAAGGGTGATGTCAGCACATCCCAGATTCGACCCAAGATCTTTGACATGTCGGGGGCGAACCCGAGCGCGGCTAACTTTTCGAGGAGTGATGGCATCAGGAACGCACCTATGAAAGGTGGGGTCGCAAGGCGTGCGAAGATGCCGAAGAACCTGATCATGGTCGGTTCTTTGCCCTTCGATCCTTTCAATCCCGTTATTGGCTGAAGCCATTTCTATTGCTAATTTTATCTGGCCGGTCTTGTCGGGACGTGTCACTTCGCTACAAAAAACGGGGAGGAAATGGTGACACCTCACTTGCGCAGAAATCTGGCAGCTTATGGCCTGGGCATTGGCGCCGTCCTGATGGCGGTGATCGGCAGCTTGTTCATCTTAATCGGCGGCGATGTAGATAGTAATCCAGAAGCAGATTGCGCTCGCCAGGTATGCAGCTGCGCAGCGCGCTTGCCGCCTGGGTTGGTTCAGGCCGAGGACGAGGGAAGCGCCCAAGAGACCAAGCGTAAGCAGGCCAAAGAAAACTATCAAGATCGGCTGAGAAGCTACTGTATGGCGGCCGATGCCTTGGTGATCGCCGACCGGACATTGTGGGTGAACAGGTGGGGGACAGTTTTCACCCTGTTTTCGGTCGCCTTCGCTGTCATAGGGTTGCTTATTGCTATTGCCACGCAGCGCCAAACGATCGACCGTTGGGGCAAAGGGGAATGAACTGTGGTCGGCTCGCTGGTGGCTCGTTACCGTCTGGCGCGGGTGGCCCTGCCCCACTCTCGTTGGGCTGGCCGGGAGAGGCCAGGTCCAGAGCAGGAGGCAGGCGATTAAGGCAAAGGCTGAGGAGCGCAAGCTTTCCTCCGTGGGAGAAATTTCGCCCACGCTTTTCGTCTTATATTTCCTTTCTACGGGTCGCAGTGTCGTGAGCAACGAGCGCAGTGTATCCATAATGCGGGGGCAGATGCCCTTGTTCAAGAGTCGTGGCATTCAGTCGGCCGCGCGTTGTCGACAGCGTGGTGATCGCTCGGCTCTCATGGTCGCCACGCGAGGGACCCCGTCTAGGCGAGTCTGGACTATCGAGCTGCATGTTCGTCGCCGCGACAGCCGGGGCGACGCGAAGCTGAAGCCTTGAGGCGCCGCCGGCCGCCAGCGAAGCAAGACCCCGGCGGGTGTCTTCTGTTGATGGTCATCCTGATTATTGTGGTCTCGATCGGCAAATGCAGCGGTGGCGACGGGTCATCCGGGCCGGACAATTCGGTGACAGTGCCTGGAGCGACATCTGCTGCGCCGGGAAAGAGGCGGTTCGTCTCATCGGATGCCCTGAACTGCCGCAGCGCGGCCCGCGTCTCGGCGGGGGTGATATCGCGCTTTGCCTTCGGCGACAGCGTGACGGTTCGGCAGGAGAAGGATGGCTGGTCGCAAGTCGATGCGGCGGGTACTCCATGCTGGATGGCGAGCCGCTATTTGGCGGAGGCCTATCCGGTCCGAGCGCGTGAGCCGATCTCATATACGCCTGCCCCGCGGGCGGCGACCCGGGCGAAGCGTGAGCGGCCTCTGCAATGCAGCGGCAAGCGCACCTGCGGCGAGATGGACAGCTGTGCCGAGGCGAATTTCTATCTGGAGGAATGCGGAGTTTCGCGTCTGGACGGAGACGGTGATGGGGTGCCGTGCGAATCCATATGCGGATGACGCGGCGGCAGCTCGAGGAGCGATCAACTCGGCCGCTCCCGGTGTTCTTCCAGAAGGCGCGTCATTTGGTCGAAGGCGGTTTGGGACAGAGTGACGATCGCTTGGCTCATCTCGCTTCCAGCATGCACCAGATCCACCAGGCCGTGCTCTTCCAGGAGATCGAGCCAGCGGACGTCATCTGTCGACGCGGCTATGGAGGTGGCGACGATTGAGACCGGTCGCGGTTCGCTGGCGGCGACGTAGAGGTCGAGGAGCAGATCCCACGCCGGTTCGCCGAAGAGTTCCGGGCCGAACGCCTGGTCGCGCATGCGCCGCAGCCGGAAAAGGCGGCGAGCTTCTTCAACGGGGCCTGCGGGAGCGTTTTCGGAGGGTGGCATTTGATAGTTTCCAGACGAAAGGTCCGTTTTGGATTATGCAAATCCGCAGGCTTGTCGAGTCCGAGTCAACGCAAATACAGAAATCGTATATGCTGACCTCTCTTTGGTGGGCTGAGGCCAGGGACCCAGCCCCGCCAGTGGAGGGACCGCTTGCTCGCTGGCCAGCATCGGCGTAACTCCCTCTCGCGCACCCGATCTTCGTCGTGAGGGGGCGTCCGCAATCGCGGTGGACACAGGCTCCGGCTTCGGTCGGGTGGCCTGCGGAATAAAATACCTTCGGGAAATATGCAGGGCGCGGTTCCCTGTGTCCTCGCGCGACGAACCACCCGGCTTTCCGGGTGGAGCGGTGACGCAGGGGAAGCCGTATGCCCAGCATTGCGCTGGCGCTCTAGCTCGCAGATACCCTCGCCATGATCGGCGGGGGTGGGGCCGGAGCGTATCATCAACACAGGGGCTCCGGCCCCCTCACCTACCGATCGAAGGGCTGCTCTCCCTTTTGGCGCGTCGAACGAGCAGCCATGCAAGATAGGCAGCTGCCACGAGATCGTAGGCCAGGCAGAACATCGGCCACCAGTCCGGTACGCCGGGGTTGGCGATGAGGTCGCCTCGGAAGAAGTCGAAAAGGCCGTGGGCGGCCAGCCCCAGGACAATGAGCCACAGGCTCATCCTGAAGCCGATGACGGCGAGGCAAGCGAAGCCGGCGAAGGCGACGCTCTCGGCTTTGAGGGCGGCACCGGAGCCGCCCATTACCGCGAAGAGCTCGTAGACGGCGGCGATGACGATCAGCACGGTTGCATAGAAGGCGCGGTCGCGGTCCAGGCCGACGAGAGTGGCGAAGACCCCGACTCCGAGGGCCAGGGCAGCGCCCACAAGAAATGCTGTCGTCATGCTCTTGCTTTCCTCATGCCGAGTGCCGCCGGCCGCCCCAGGTCTCCGAAGATACAGCCGGCCTTGAACCGGTCCAGTCGGGTTGCGGGCCAGCGGCGCTTGACTCTGACATGGTGTCAAACACCATGTGAGGCTCCACAGGTGCCGAATCGCATTCCCAAACAGGCGGGAGGTGAAGCGGAAAGCCGGTTCCAGGAGTTGTTGTCCTCACGCGGCGGAGCTCCACATTTGCAAAGGACCAGTGTTGTGGACGCCCATCATCACCATGCCCGACATTGCCATCACGATCATGTGGGGGCGGCGCCGCCGGCGGCGGTAAAGGACCCGGTCTGCGGCATGACCGTCGATCCGGAGACCACGGCTCATCACCACGAGCACGAGGGGGCGACCTTTCATTTCTGCAGCGCCGGCTGCCGGACGAAGTTCATCGCCGATCCGCATCGCTACCTGCATCCGAAGGATGAGGCGGTTGCCGCGGCGGCCGCTGTGCCGGAGGGCGCGATCTGGACTTGCCCGATGCATCCGCAGATTCGCCAGGGGGGACCGGGCAGCTGCCCTATCTGCGGGATGGCGCTCGAGCCTGAGATGCCGACCCTCGACGAGGGGCCGAACCCTGAGCTGATCGCCATGAGCCGCCGCTTCTGGGTGAGCGCAGCCTTGTCGGTGCCGCTGTTCGTCCTCGCGATGGGCTCGGAGCTGCTCGGCTGGCACCGGCTGCCGATGCGGACCTCGGTCTGGGTGCAGCTCGCTCTCGCGACTCCGGTCGTCCTCTGGGGCGGCTGGCCCTTCTTCGAGCGCGGCTGGGCGTCGCTGAAGAGCCGCAATCTGAACATGTTCACGCTGATCAGCCTCGGCGTCGGTGTCGCTTATTCCTACAGCCTGATCGCGACTCTGGCGCCCAACCTGTTCCCCCCCTCCTTCCATACGATGGGCGGCATGGTCCCGGTCTATTTCGAGGCAGCGGCGGTCATCACGACCCTGGTGCTGCTCGGCCAGGTTCTCGAGCTGCGGGCCCGGTCCGCGACCGGCAAGGCGATCCGCGCGCTGCTCGGGCTTGCGCCGAAGACGGCGAGGATCGTCCGTGAGGACGGCCGCGAGGAGGACATCGACCTTGGCCATGTCCATGCCGGCGATCTGCTTCGGGTGCGGCCCGGCGAGAAGGTGCCGGTCGACGGCGTGGTCGTCGAAGGTCGTTCGTCGGTGGACGAGTCGATGATCAGCGGCGAGCCGGTCCCCGTCGAGAAGGTGCCGGGCGAGAAGGTGACCGGCGCCACCGTCAACGGCACCGGCAGCCTGCTGATGCGGGCCGAGCGCGTCGGCCAGGACACGATGCTTTCGCAGATCGTCCGGATGGTGGCCGAGGCGCAGCGCTCCCGAGCTCCTATTCAGGCCCTCGCCGACAAAGTCTCCGCCTGGTTCGTGCCCGCGGTTATCCTGATCGCCATCCTCTCGTTCGTCGTCTGGGCGATCTTCGGTCCCGAGCCGGCGATGAGCTTCGCCATCGTCAATGCGGTCGCCGTGCTGATCATCGCCTGTCCCTGTGCGCTGGGCCTCGCGACGCCGATGTCGATCATGGTCGGGACTGGCCGCGGCGCCACGGCGGGCGTTCTGGTCAAGAATGCCCAGGCGCTCGAGCTGATGGAGCGGATCGATACTTTGGTCGTCGACAAGACCGGCACTCTGACGCTCGGGAAGCCCAGGCTGACGGCCGTCGTTCCGGCGGCTGGCGTCGACGAGGGCGACGTGCTGCGCCTCGCCGCCTCCCTGGAGCGCGGCAGCGAGCATCCCTTGGCGGCGGCCATCGTCGAAGGCGCCGAGGAGCGCGGCCTCGTCTTGTCGCCGACGACGGACTTCGCTTCGCATACCGGCAAGGGCGTCAGCGGCTCCGTCGAGGGCCGACAGGTGGCGCTGGGCAACAAGGTCCTGCTCGCCGATCTCGGCATCGATCCCTCCCCGCTGATGGCGAGGGCCGACGAGCTGCGGTCGGAGGGCCAGGGCGTGATGTTCGTGGCCCTCGACGGCAGGCTGGCGGGGCTTATCGCGGTCGCCGACCCGATCAAGGAGAGCGCTGCCGCCGCCATCGCCGAGCTTCGGCGCGACGGCGTCCGGGTGGTGATGCTGACCGGCGACAATCAGCGGACCGCCGAGGCGGTGGCCCGTCAGGTGGGCGGCATCGACGAGGTCATCGCGGATGTCCTTCCCGACCAAAAGCAGGCGGTCGTCGAGCGTCTGAAGGCCTCAGGCCGCCGTGTCGGCATGGCAGGCGACGGGATCAACGACGCTCCTGCGCTGGCCGCCGCCGACGTCGGCATCGCCATGGGCACTGGTACGGATGTCGCCATGGAGAGCGCGGCGGTGACTTTGGTGAAGGGCGACCTCGGGGGAATCGTCCGTGCCCGGCGCCTTAGCCGGGCGGTGATGCGCAACATCCGCCAGAACCTGTTCTTCTCGTTCGTGTTCAACGGGGCCGGGGTGCCGATCGCGGCTGGGGTCTTCTACCCGCTGTTCGGGCTGCTGCTGAGCCCGATGATCGCGGGCGCGGCCATGGCCCTGAGCTCGGTCGCAGTGATCGGCAACTCGCTCCGGCTGAGAGGAGTGCGGCTATGAAGATTGGTCAGGCCTCGCTCGAATCCGGCGTCAGCCAGCGGATGATCCGCCACTATGAGACGATAGGGCTCATCGGTAGGGCGGCGCGTCGGGACTCGGGCTATCGCGATTATGACGAGCGCGACATCCATACCCTTCGCTTCATCCGTCGGGCTCGGGACTTGGGGTTCCCGATCGAGGAGATCGGCAAGCTGCTGGCGCTCTGGCAGGACCGAGGCCGGGCGAGCGCCGACGTCAAAGCCCTGGCGCTGGCCAGGGCGGCCGAGCTCAAGCGCAAGGCGAAGGAGCTGGACGACATGCGGCGCTCGCTCGAGCATCTGGCGGCCAATTGCCACGGTGACGATCGCCCTGACTGCCCGATCCTGGGCGGGCTCGAAGGGAAGGCGTCATGAACATCCGGTTTCGGACCATTGCAACCGGCCGACCGGGGGCCTATTTGCGCCCCGTGCTGCTGACGCGCCTCTTCCGGCTCCTGGCCATCATCGCGCTGGCCATGTCGCCGCTCGCGGCGATCGGCGTGGCGCCGGCCTCGGCCGCGGCGCACCACGCAGCGATGACCGCCTCCGCCTCGCCGACGGCCGATCATCAGATGATGAGCCACGACATGGCCGACGACGCCTCCATGGCCGCCTGCCAGGACATGGACGGCAAGTCGAAGGATCAGCCTTGCGGTTCCGATTCCAGCGACTGCGTCAAGGCTTGCGCCGCCGTCCCGGCGATTCCGGCCATCGGCGGCCAGCTTGGGCCGCAGCTTCTCGACCATGGCCCGCAGCAGGTGCCAACCCTGGTGTCGGTTCCGCACGGCCTCGTGCCCGAGGCCGCGACTCCCCCTCCCCGAGGCCTCCTGAAGATCTGAGACTTTTTCTCGATTTTTCAGGAGTAGATTCGATGAAGATGATGTTTGCTGCGCTCGCGCTTGCGATCGCGATTCCCGGTGTCGCCCACGCCCAGACGGCGCCCGCGCCCGCGCAGGCGAAGAAGAAGTGCTGCTGCGACAAGATGGGCATGAAGATGGACTGCTGCGACGAGCACGGCAAAGGCAAGCCCGGTAGCGGCGAGCATGCCGACCACGACATGAGCCAGCACCAGCAGCCCAATCAATAAGCAATGAGGAGTTAGGGGGCGGCGCCTGCGCGCCGCCTCCGGCTCTGCCTGACGCCCTGCGCGTGCCGGATGCGGCACGCGCCTGTGAGGACGATCATGAATCAGATTTCAGTAGACCGCCGGACTTTGCTCCGCGCCGGAGCGCTCGGCACCTTTGGCCTCGGCATGCAGGGCCTGTTCCCGGCCTGGGCTCAGAATGGGACAAGCGGCCTGGCCCCGACGCTGCCGACGCTTTCAGGCGAGAATATCGAGCTCGAGATCGGCATGAAGCCGTTCACGCTAGGCGGCCGCACCGGCAAGGCCGTGATGATCAACGGCACCATCCCGGGCCCGCTGCTGCGGCTGCGCGAGGGGCAGAACGTCAGGATCGCCGTCAACAACCGGCTGGACGAGGACACCTCCATCCACTGGCACGGCTTCATCCTGCCTTTCCAGATGGACGGAGTACCGGGAGTGAGCTTCCCCGGCATCAAGGCGAAGTCCACCTTCGTTTACGAGTTCCCCGTCCGGCAGTCGGGCACCTACTGGTACCACAGCCATTCGGGACTCCAGGAGCAGCTCGGCCATTACGGCCCAATCGTAATCGATCCAGCCAGCGCCGACCCGGCCGGCTACGACCGCGAGCATGTGATCGTGCTTTCGGACTGGACCTTCCGGCATCCTCACGAGCTGATCACCAAGCTGAAGAAGGAGGGTGGCTATTTCAACCGGCAGAAGATGACCCTGCTCGGGCGCCTCAGCGGCGATCCTGAGCAGCAGATGCCGGCCGCCGACCGGGCGATGTTCTCGAAGATGCGGATGGACCCGACCGACATCCTCGATGTGACCTCGGCCGCCTACACCTATCTCATCAACGGCCATGGCCCGGCCGACAACTGGACCGGGCTGTTCCAGCCCGGCGAGCGGGTCCGGCTGCGGATCATCAATGCGGCTGCGATGACCATTTTCAACATCCGAATTCCCGGCCTGGTCATGAAGGTGGTGAGCGCCGACGGCCAGAACGTCCAGTCGGTCGACGTCGAAGAGCTCCAGATTGGCAATGCCGAGACCTATGACGTGGTCGTGACACCGGGGGACCAAGCCTACACCTTCGTCGCGGAGTCTATGGACCGGTCCGGAATGGGCCGGGCCACCTTGGCGCCTCGGATGGGCATGGCCGCGGCGGTCCCGGCGCTCCGGCAGCGCCCGGTTCTGACGATGAAGGACATGGGCATGGGCGGCATGGACCACGGCTCGATGTCGGGCATGGACCACGGCGCTGGCACGGCCGCGGGCGGCGCCATGGCGGGCATGGATCACGGCAGCCACTCCGCCTCGTCGAGCGGCGGCGCGTCCTCGGCGGCTCCGATGGACATGAGCGGCATGAACAGGCGCGACAAGTCGAAGGTGCCGCCGCATGTGAAGGTGGGGGTGGGCGTCGACTCGATCGCGATGGCGCCGGTGGACCGCACCGGCGATCCGGGCCTCGGCCTCGAGAACGTCGGCCACAAGGTGCTGACCTATCGCGACCTGAAGGCGCTTACCCCGAGCACCGATACGCGCGTCCCTGCGAGGACCGTCGAGGTCCATCTGACCGGCAACATGGAGCGTTTCATGTGGTCGATCGACGGCGAGAAGTTCAGCGAGAATCCCGAGCCGATCCGCTTCGAGCGGAACGAGCGGGCCCGGGTGACGATGATCAATCACTCGATGATGACCCACCCGATGCACATTCACGGCCATTTCTTCGAGGTGGTGAACGGGCAGGAGGCCAAGCCGATCAAGCATACAGTGATGGTGCTTCCGGGAGCGAAGCTGAGCTTCGACATGACCGCGGATGCGCCCGGCGACTGGGCGTTCCACTGCCACCTGCTGCTCCACATGCACGCCGGGATGATGCGCGTGGTGACGGTCCGTCCGCTCGATGGAGACGCGGCATGAAGAAGATCCTGTTCCTGCTGTTCGCGGCCTCCGTCTCGGCGCCTGCGCTTGCCCAGCATGAGGGCCACTCCACGGCGGCGCCGCCGAAGGAGGAGGCCAAGCCGGCTGAGGCGGCGACCGATCCTCACGCGGGCCATGCCATGCCTGCTCCGGCTCCAATTCCAGCGCAGGCTTGCTCGCCTGAGCACGCTGCGATGGGCCACTGCAAGCTGCCCGCTCCGGCCTCGGCTGCGACAGCGCCGGCTCCACCGCCGGCTCAGGCCTGCTCGCCCGAACACGCTGCGTTGGGGCATTGCAAGCTGCCCACCCCGGCTCCGGCCCCGGCACCGGCCCCGCCTCCAGCACCGGCAGCGACCTGCTCGGCCGAGCATGCGGCCATGGGTCATTGCAGGCTACCCGCCGAGGCCGCCCCTGTAGTCTCCGATCCGCATGCGGGCCACGCGATGGGCGGGGAGACGCCTGTCCCACCGGTCGCCCCTCCGCCGGCCGGCGCGCTTTCGGGTCCCGCTCATGCCGCCGACGCACTCTTCGGCCGAGAGGCCATGGCCCAGGCGCGGGAGGAGCTACGGCGGGAACACGGATCGATTGTGACCTCGAGGTTTCTGATCGATCAGCTCGAGGCGCGGATCAGGAACGGCCGCGACGGCTACTTCCTGAACGCGGAGGCCTGGTACGGCGGCGACATCAACAGGTTCTGGCTCAAGACGGAGATCGAGGGCGAGTTCGGCCACAGCCCCGAGCAGGCCGAGGTTCAGGCGCTCTACAGCCTGGCGATCGACCCGTGGTGGAACCTGCAGGCGGGCGTTCGCTACGACTTCCGGCCCGATCCCGAGCGAGCTTATCTCGTCCTTGGGGTCGAGGGGCTGGCGCCATACTGGTTCGAGGTCGATGCCGCGGCGTTCGTCTCGAACAAGGGCGACGTCTCGGCGCGCGTCGAGGTGGAAAATGACCTTCGCCTCAGTCAGAGACTGATCCTCCAGCCGCGGATCGAGCTGGACCTGGCCGCCCAGGATGTGCCGGAGATCGGTGTCGGATCCGGCCTTTCCACCGCCGAGCTCGGGCTGCGCCTCCGCTACGAGATCAAGCCGGAGTTCGCCCCCTATGTAGGCGTCGCCTACGAGCGCGCCTTCGGCGACACGGCCGGCTTCCGCCGTGCGGCCGGCGACAAGGCAGGCGGCTTCAACTTCCTGGTGGGAGTGCGGGCGTGGTTCTGAAGCGGCTGGCAGCCCTGCTAGCGCTTTGGGTGCTGGCCTTGTCCCTGGGCGTGTCGCCCGCGGCTGCGCACAAGAAGGAGAGGCATGCTCCGCCGGCGGCGGCTCAGCAGCAGGCAGCGCCGGGAGCTGCGGCCTCGCCCGAGGCTCCCATGGCCGGCCATGACATGGACGACATGATGGAGAAGATGGCTGCGGATCGAGCGGAGATGTCGACGTTCGAGCGCTTCCTGGATTGGCTCGGGCGCCTGCATCCGATCATCATCCATTTCCCGATCGCCTTCTTCCCGACCGCTCTGTTCACGGCGGTGGTCGGCAGGAGGCGGCCTGCATTCGGCAAGCCGGTTCAGTTCCTGGTGGTGGCGGGGGGCCTGATTGCCCCCGTCGCAATGGTGCTCGGGTGGTTCACGGGCGGGCTGACACTGACGGACACCGACCCGCTGCTTCGCGTCCATCGCTGGCTGGGGACCGCCATCGGCCTCTCGGGCCTCGCACTGGCGATCTGGGCCTGGAAGCGCCCGGAGCAGGACCGGGGCCCGGGCATGATCGCGGCGCTCGCGGGAATCACGGCGGCGATCATCGTCCAGGGATGGTTCGGCGGGGCGCTGGTGCATGGCATCGACCACATGGACTGGTGAAAATCGATTTGGGCCGGGGGCTCGAGAAGGAGAGAGTGATGAAGACGATTTGGAAAACGAGCCTGGCGGCGGTGCTGCTGGCGGGTCTGGCCGCCTGCGGAGACGGCGGCTCCGGCAATCATGCTGGAAACGATCACGCCATGATGGGCAACGAGGCCATGGGCAATTCGATGATGTCCGATCCCTCGAACCCTTACGGCCAGTCCGAGATGAAGATGAACGACGCTATGATGGCGGCGGTCGGCACCGACGTCTCGGACACTTGGGTGAAGAAGATGATCGAGCATCATCGCGGCGCCGTCGACATGTCGAATGTCCTTCTGTCGCAGAACCCGACCCCGGCGGCCCGGGCCATGGCGGAGATGACGATCTCGAAGCAGGGCCGGGAGATCCAGGAGCTCGAGAAGCTGGCGAAGCAGGGCGCGCCCGATCCGGCGTCGGCGGAGCCTTACCGCGCTGGCGGGCAGCAGATGCATGAGCGCATGATGGCGGCCAAGGGCACCGATGCTTCGGAGACCTGGATCCGCAAGATGATCGAGCACCATCGCGGCGGCGTCGAGATGTCGAACGTCGTCCTCGCCAACGGCGCCGCCGGCGAGGTCCGGCGCATGGCCGAGAAGACGAAGGCTGACCAGACGAAGGAGATCGGCGAGCTGGAGCGGATGCTGAGCGGGGAAGCTGCGCCTGCCGCGACCGCGGCAGCGGCACCGGCGGCGACCAAGGCGCCCGCCGCGGCGAAGGTCCCGCCTGCACCGCCCAAGGC
>JBAWCC010000185.1:0-3518 GCA_049590095.1 Allosphingosinicella sp.
GGACCCCAGCCTTCGCTGGGGTGACGTAAGAAGAAAGGGGCGGCTCCCGCGAGGGGGCCGCCCCTTTCCGTTCAATTCGTGCGGGTCAGACCCGTTCGGGCTCGCGCAGCGGCCTGGCGACGACGCCCTCGTGGAGCCCCGACGGGTTTTCGATCCCGAAATGGGCGAGCGCCTCCCCGTCGGGAACTCCGACCGCGAACGAGGCGGAGGTCCGGCCCTCGCTTCCGTCGGGCAGGCGGTAGCGGGCGTCGGCGACGACCACCGGGAGGACGGAATCCCCGTCGACCTCGGCGGTGGGCAACGCCACCGAAGCCTCCATCACGCGCGATTCGCCGGCGCCGATCGTGACCGGCGCGGTGTCGGCATGGTCGCGCGGAACGATCAGCGCGCTCTCCGCTTCGGAGGAGCCGGCGGCGAGCATCCAGGTCGAGATCCGGACGTTCTCGGCCGCGACCGGGCCTTTGTTGCCGACGGTGAGCTCGAACTCGACCCGGGCGTCGTCGCCGCTGACCCCGGCGCGGCGCGGGCGCATCGCCAGCTCCAGCTCGGGACGGCCGGCGGGGATCACCGTCTCGGCGGGCGTGACGACCGGCGCTGCGGCGACCGGGACGACGGTCGGAGCGGGCGCGGGTTCGTAGGTCCGTTCGTCGAGGACGGCGGTCCGGCGGCGGCCGCGAAGCGCGAAGAAGGCGATGGCGCCGAGGAGCAGCAGCCCGCCGAGCAGCCAGGGCAGGAAGGAATCGCGGCTGTCCCCGGTTTCCACCGTCGTCGTCGCCGGGGCCGGCGGAATCTCGGGAAGCACCTCGACCGGCGGGGTCTGGGCCACCGGCGGCGGCAGCGCAGTGGTCGAAACCGGCGGCAGGGTCTCGATCGGGACCGGGACGACGGCGACCGGAGCGGATGCGACCGGGGCGGGCGCGACGACGGTTGCCGGTGCCCGGGTGGTCGCCGTGCGGGTTGTGGTGCGGCGGGTCGTGGTCCGGGTCGGGGCCGGGGCCGCTTCCCGAGCCGCCTCGGCTTCGGTGACCGGAGCGGGCGATACCGTCTCGGTCTCCTGCACCGGTGTCGTCGCTTCCGGCGGCGGGATCGAAATGGTGGCGTCGGGCGGCGGGACCTCGGTCTCGGCGGGTGCCGCCGTGTTCTGGGCGATCGCGGGGGTGAGCGGGAGCGCGGCGGCGGCAAGGAGGAGCGCGGCGGCGCGGGCGAGTGGGGCGGGGTGCGGTTTCATGTCAGAGGCACAATGAATTTCGCGCCGCTTCGGGCTCCGTCCGTCGCAACGGGCGCGGCGGAGCGTGGCGGAGCAGCGGTGAAAGGCATGGCGTCATCCCCGCGGCAAGCGGGGACCGGCGGGCGTCGAGGCCGTGGCCAGGCTGTATGGATTCCCGCTTTCGCGGGATTGACGATCCGCGCCGGCGGAAGCGCGAGGCGCAGGGCCTCTTACGGGCTGACCGGTTCGTCGTCGTCGTCGTTGGTCAGGAGGATCACGCCGATGATGATGGCGATGATGATCGCCAGCGGCAGCAGGAACCCGCCGCGAATCTGCTCGCCGTCGACCGTCTCGGCGGCCGGCGCGATTTCGGCCGCGGGCTTCGGAGCCGCGACGACCGGCGCGGCGGCCATGGATGTCGCCGCGAGGGCTGCGAGAATGGAATTGATTCGCATGGATTTTCTCTCCTGAACGCTTCGAGACTTATCGGGGACCCGGGATCAGTCAAGCTCCACACGGTCCGAAATGGAGGGGCCGAGCGCCTCAGCGCGCTTCGAGGCCCAGTTCGGCCCTGATGGCTTCCCGCGATTCCTTCTCGTGGCGCTCGGCGAAGGCCTTGTCGGTCGGGCTGATGGTCTGGAGCGTCTCGGGCGACGGCGCGACGTGCAGAGCCAGCAGCAAGGCGGTGGTCAGGAAACCGGCGATCATGGACTTCATCGGACTTCTCCAGCGGATGAAGCCGAATTGGACCGTCGGCGTCACGACAGGATGCCGCGGAAGCGCGATCTGTGTTTCAATTGTGTCACCGGGACGGTAGCCTTGGGCCTGAGTCTGCCTCCGGTGCCTTGCCCCCGCCACCTTTACCGCCCACATGGCCTCCATGCCCTTCAACAACCTTCCTTCGCGCCTCGCCGGGGCGCTGTCCGAGCGCGGCTATGCCGAGCCCACCCCCGTCCAGGCCGCCGTGATCGAGCCGGAGGCGGAGGGGCGGGACCTGGTCGTCTCGGCCCAGACCGGGTCCGGCAAGACGGTCGCCTTCGGCCTCGCGATGGCTCCGCAGCTGCTCGGCGACGACGGCGGAGCCGGGTTCGCCCGCGAGCCGCTCGCGCTGATCATCGCTCCGACCCGCGAGCTGGCGCTCCAGGTCAGCCGAGAGCTCGCCTGGCTCTACGCTTCCACCGGAGCCCGGATCGCCACCTGCGTCGGCGGAATGGACGCTTCGAAGGAAAGGCGGGCTCTCCAGCACGGCACCCATATCGTCGTCGGCACTCCCGGGCGGCTTCGCGACCATCTCGAGCGGGGCGCTCTCGATCTGTCCAAGCTTCGGGCGGTCGTCCTCGACGAGGCGGACGAAATGCTCGACATGGGCTTCCGCGAGGATCTCGAGGAGATACTCGACGCGACTCCGCCGGCTCGGCGCACCCTGCTTTTCTCGGCGACCATGCCGCGGCCGATCGTGGCCCTCGCCAAGCGCTACCAGAAGGATGCGCTTCGGATCTCGACGGTCGGCGAGGAACGCGGCCATGGCGATATCGCCTATCAGGCGATGACGGTGGCGCCGGCCGACATCGAGCATAGCGTGGTCAACCTGCTTCGGCTGCACGAGGCCGAGAGCGCCCTGCTGTTCTGCGCGACCCGGGAGAACGTCCGGCGGCTGCACAGCTCGCTGGTCGAGCGCGGCTTCAGCGCGGTGGCCCTGTCGGGCGAGCATAGCCAGAACGAGCGCAACCAGGCGCTCCAGGCGCTGAGGGACGGTCGGGCCCGGGTGCTGGTGGCGACCGACGTCGCGGCTCGCGGGATCGACCTGCCGAACCTCAGCCTCGTCGTCCATGTCGAGCTTCCCAGGGACGCAGAGACCCTCCAGCACCGCTCGGGCCGCACGGGGCGGGCGGGGAAGAAGGGGATCGCGGTTCTCGTCGTTCCCTATCCGCGCCGCAAGCGGGTCGAGCAGGTCATGCGCGGCGCCCGGATCGAGGTCGAGTGGATCAAGCCGCCGACTCCGGAGGATATCCGGAAGAGCGACCACGACCGTCTGCTCGCCCAATTGCTCGAGCCCGTCGAGATCGAGGATGAGGATCGCGACCTCGCCCGCCGGCTGATGGAGGCCCGGCCTCCCGAGGAAATCGCCGCGGCGCTTGTCCAGGCGCACCGGGCGCGGATGCCGGCGCCCGAGGAGATGGTGGACAGCGGAAGCGCCGGCGACGTTCGTCCGCCCCAGGGGCCGCGGCCCGGCTTCGAGGACACGATCTGGTTCCGGATGGACATAGGCCGCCGCCACAACGCCGATCCGCGCTGGCTGCTGCCCCTGCTC
>JBAWCC010000186.1:0-2572 GCA_049590095.1 Allosphingosinicella sp.
AGCCTGCTCGGCACCCTCGTCACCCCAGCGAAGGCTGGACCTTTGCATAAGCCGCCGGATCTTAGCCCCGCGCGCCTCGCAAGCGTTATGCAAACGTCCCGCGAAAGCTGGGGTCCATGCCGACTCAGCATGGATGCCGGCCTGCGCCGGCATGACGGAAGGGATCCGGGCTGAAGCGATGCCGCTCTAGTCGCAGGCCTTGTGGAGCTTCCAGGCGAGGGCCGCCGAGATGATGCTCGCCACCGCCACCATCAGCAGGGTCTCCTCGACCGAGACTCCGATCTGGACGAGCCCGGTGAGGATCAGCGCGGCGAGGACCATTCCGCCGGAATTGACGATGTTGTTCGCCGCGACCGTGCGGGCGGTCTGCGACTTGGGCACGGTCGTGGTGAGGAAGGCGTAGAGGGGCACGACGAACATCCCGCCCGACACCGCCACCCCGAAAAGATCGAACATCACCCATTCGGCGCGGGGCATCATGACGAAGGTGGAAAGGTTCATCAGCTCGCCACCGGCGACCGGCCAGTTCCTCACGTTCCAGTAGAGGTGGCAGATGAACACGCCCATGGCGAGCGCCGCGGCCGGCGAATAGATCGCGAGGACCCGGCCCTTCAGGAGCCGGTTGATCAGGACGGAGCCGAGCCCGACCCCGACCGAGAAGACGGCGAGGAACAGGGTCGCCACCTGCTCGTCGGCGTGGAGCACGTTCTTGACCAGGGGCGGGAACTGGGCGGCGAGAATCGCCCCCATCATCCAGAAGAAGCTGATGCAGACGATGGCGAGGAACAGGCGCGGGATGTGGAGGGTCGCGCTGACCAGGGTCACCGAGGCCCGCACGATATGCCAGTCCATCTTGGCGGGCGGAGCATCGGGCTCCGGCGGAGCGGCCGGCACCTGGCGTCCGGCGAACCAGCCGGCCGCGGCGACGAGGAGAACCCCGGCGGCGGCGATGTGGGTGTAATCGGCGCCGAGAAGTCCGCCCGCGATGGTTCCGAGAAGGATGGCGATGTAGGTGCCAGCCTCGACCAGGCCGGTGCCGGCGAGAACCTCGTCGGAGCGAAGATGCTGGGGGAGGATGGCGTATTTGATCGGCCCGAAGAAGCTCGAGTGGACGCCCATCGCGAACAGCCCGGCGAGCAGGATCGGGATGTTGTGGAGGAGCAGGCCGATCGCTCCGCCGATCATGATGAAGATCTCGGCGGTCTTGACGATCCGGATGATCCGGGCCTTGTCGCCGCCGTCGGCGAGCTGGCCGGCGAGCGCCGAGAAGAGGAAGAAGGGCAGGATGAACAGGCCGCCGGCGACGGCGTTGAACGTCGCCTCCTTGGTCGGGTCCGAGTAGATGGCGTAGGTGACCAGGATCACCATCGCCGACTTGTAGAGATTGTCGTTGAACGCCCCCAGGAACTGGGTGACGAACAGCGGCAGGAAGCGCCGCTTGCGCAGAAGGGTGAGCGAAGGCGTCATGCGACGGCGGCGCGCCTTACTTGCCGGCGCCGGTCGCGGGGATCGGGCGGAAATCGCGGACGAAGCGTTCGAGCAGTCGAACTCCGAAGCCCGCGGCGCCTTTCGGAACCGTCGGACTCGCCTCCTTGCGCCACGCCGTGCCGGCGATGTCGAGATGGGCCCAGGGGGTCGACTTGTCGACGAAATAGCCGATGAAATGCCCGCCGAGGCCGGCGCCGGGACCGCCGCCTTCGACGACGTTCTTGATGTCGGCGATGTCGGATTTCATGTCCTCGGCGTAATTTTCGTGAAGCGGCAGGCGCCACAGCTCCTCGCCGCTCGCCCGCCCGGCCGCCAGAAGCTGGTCGGCGAGCGGATCGTGGCGGGTCAGAAGCCCCGCATATTCGTCGCCGAGCGCACCGACGACCGCTCCGGTGAGGGTGGCGACGTCGACGATCGCCGCGGGCCGGAAGCGCTTGTCCGCATAGGAGACGGCGTCGGCGAGGACCAGGCGGCCTTCCGCGTCGGTGTTGAGGATCTCGATCGTCTTGCCGTTATGGGCCTTGACGACGTCGCCCGGGCGGGTGGCGCCGCCGTCGGGCATGTTCTCCGCCAGGGCGGCGATCGCGACGACGTTCACGTCGGCCCGGCTCTTCGCCAGCGCCAGCACCGTCCCGACGACCGCGGCGGCGCCGGACATGTCGTCCTTCATCAGCCACATGCCGTTGCCCGGCTTCAGCGAGACGCCGCCGCTGTCGAAGGTGATGCCCTTGCCGGCCAGGACCACCGGCTGCCCGCCGCCGCCGCGATAGTGGACGATCAGCATCCGGGGCGGCCGCTCGGAGCCCTTGCCGACCCCAAGGATCGCGCCCATGCCCAGCCGCTCCATCGCCGGCACGTCGAGCGCCTCGATGGCGACGTCGGGCACTCCGCGGAACGCCTCCCGGGTGCGCTCGACGAAGCTTTCCGGATAGACGGCGTTCGCCGGCTCGGTGATGAGATCGCGGGTGAAGGCGACCGCGTCGGCCGTCGCCCGTCCCTCGCGGCGATAGACTTCCCGGGCGCCGGCGGCGGACGGAGTGACGATCGTGATCGGCGCCTTGCGCCCGGCCGGCTCCGGCTTGGC
>JBAWCC010000187.1:0-27102 GCA_049590095.1 Allosphingosinicella sp.
GTTCGGCCGCCGCTGGGGCTCGGCGACCAATTATGCCTACGATCCGGCCGGCCGGCTCTCGGGCCTCGAGCATGGCATCATCGGCGGCGCCACCGCCTCCACCTTCGCCTACAATCCGGCGAGCCAGATCAGCGGCGAGACCCGGACCAACGATGCCTATGCCTGGACGGGCAGCGTCGCCGTGAACCGGCCTTATTCGGTCAACGGCCAGAACCAGTATATTGCCGCCGGCTCCGCGAGCTTCGCCTTTCGCTCACGGGAATTGCTCATTCATCCATGATGTTGCCGCGATATTGCCCGGCGCGGCGGGGCTTGGTAATCGTCGCCGCGACGGCCGAATCTCGGCTCGGGAGGGAATTCAAATATGCGCAATCTCAGTCTCGCCTTCGCGGCGGCCCTTTTGCTCGGCACCGCCGCGGCGCCGGTCATCGCCCAGAGCGGCCATGCCGGGCATGCGGGTCATTCCGCAGACAAGCCGCGCTACGGCGATTTCGGACTCGATCTCACCGCGATGGACCGGTCGGTGGATCCGGGCGACAGCTTCTGGCATTTCGTCAACGGCAATTGGGACAAGAACACGCCGATCGCCGCCGACCGCACCAGCGCCGGCGCCGGAGTGCTCCTGGTCGACGAGGCCGAGGCCCAGGTGCGCGCGATCGTCGAGGATCTGGCGAAGGATCCGGGCAAGTCGGGCAAGGTCGGCCAGCAGGTCGGCGACTTCTACGCCAGCTGGATGGACGAGGCCGGGATCGAGGCCGCGGGCACCGCTCCGCTGAAGCCGCATCTCGCCCGGATCGACTCCATCTCCAGCCGCGCCGACCTCCTGCGCGCCTTCGCCCAGCCGGGCATCATGAGCCCGCTCGGGGTCGGAATCCTGCCCGATCCGGCCGATCCCACCCGCTACATCGCCGCCACCGGCCAGGGCGGCCTGGGCCTTCCCAACCGCGACTATTACCTGCTCGAGGGGGAGAAATACGATACCATCCGCAAGGCCTATCGCGACTATATCGTGAAGATGCAGAAGCTGGCGGGAATCGCCGACGCCGAAGCCAAGGCCGACCGGATCATCGCGCTCGAGACCGCGCTCGCCAAGGTCCATTGGGAGCCGGCGCGCCAGCGCGACATCAAGCAGATCTACAATCCGATGAACCGCGCCCAGCTCGCCGAGCTGGCGCCGCAGGTCGACTGGCCGCTGTTCCTCGACGCGGCCGGCCTCGCCAGCGTTCCGACCGTGATCGCCGCCGAGAAGAGCGCGATCACCGCGACCGCCGGGATGCTCGAGACGGTGCCGCTTCAGACCTGGAAGGACTATCTCGCCTTCCACTTCGTCAGCAGCCACGCCGCCTTCCTGCCCAAGGCCTTCGACCAGGCGAATTTCGACTTCTTCTCGAAGACCCTGCGCGGCGTGCCGCAGCAGCGCGAGCGCTGGAAGCGCGGCGTCCAGATCATCAACGGCTCGCTGGGCGAAGCGGTCGGCCGGGTCTATGTCGACCGCCATTATCCGGCGGAAAGCAACCGCCAGATGTCGGAGCTGATCGCGAACCTCCGGGCCGGGCTCGAGACCCGGATCGCGGCCTCGCCCTGGATGGACGCCGCGACCAAGGAGCAGGCGCGCGCCAAGCTCGCCGCCTTCGACCCGCGGATCGGCCATCCGACCAAGTGGATCGACTATTCGAACCTGGAGGTGAAGCGAGGCGACCTGCTCGGCAACGTGGTCCGGACGGAGAAGTTCGGCCACGAGCTTCAGCTCTCCAGGCTCGGCAAGCCGGTCGACCGGGCCCTGTGGGACATGACCCCGCAGACGGTGAACGCTTATTACAACCCGCTGATGAACCAGATCACCTTCCCGGCCGCGATCCTGCAGCCGCCTTATTTCGACCCGAAGGCGGATCCGGCGATCAATTACGGCTCCATCGGAGCGATCATCGGCCACGAGATCGGCCACGGCTTCGACGACCAGGGCCGTCAGTTCGACGCGACGGGGCGGATCCGCGACTGGTGGTCGGCGAGCTCGGGCACGGAATTCACCAAGCGGGCCGAGAAGCTGGGCAAGCAGTTCGATCAATATGAGCCGATCCCGGGCACCAAGATCAACGGCAAGCTTACCATGGGCGAGAATATCGGCGATCTCGGAGGCCTCGAAATGGCCTATGCCGCCTACAAGCGCTACACCGCCAAGCATGGCGAGCCCAAGGTTCTGAACGGGCTGACCGGCGACCAGCGCTTCTTCATCGCCTACGGCCAGAGCTGGCGCTCGAAGGTGCGGGAAGGGGCGATGCGCGAGCGGCTGCTGACCGATCCGCACAGCCCGCCCGAGCAGCGGGTCAACGGGATCGTCCGCAACGTCGACGCCTGGTACAAGGCGTTCGACGTGAAGCCCGGCGACGATCTGTACCTGCCGCCCGAGGAGCGGGTGAGCATCTGGTAAGGGAAGGGGCGCTTCGGCGCCCCTTTTCACATCATGACGGCGGATTCGAAGGACCCCAGGCCACGTCCCTGCCCATCAGCATCGGTCCGATCCGGCCCGAGGCGCCGTCCCAGAAGCCGGCCTGGCCTTCGAACTCGCGCGGGTTCCTGAACGTGCCGAAGAGGATGTCCCAGAGCGGAAGGTCGCAATAATTGAAAGCGTGCACTCCGCGCTCGTGGTGCGCGGCGTGGCTTTCGGGGCGGATGATCAGATAGCCGAGCCAGTGGGGCGTTCGGATATTGGCGTGCTGGAACATTCCGAGGAAGGTCACGAAAACTCCCACGACCAGCGCCGCCTCGCCGCTGAGTCCGAAGCCGAGCACCAGGACGAGGCTTCCGAGGAAGGCGAAGCCCAGCATGTCGAGCGGCGAGAAATAGAAGGCGCCCCAGATGTCGACGCGCTCGGCGCTGTGATGCATCTGGTGGAACCAGCGCCAGAGCGGGTGAACGTTATGCATCGTCCGGTGCCAGGCGTAGATTCCGAGCTGGAGCGCGAGAAAGCCGCCGAGCGCCTGCGCCCAGAGGGGAAGGGCGGTGGCGTCGAAGAGACGGTGGGCCCCGAGCGCCCCGTCCCAGACCAGAGGCGCAAAGGTCGCGACCGCGAAATAGGCGATCGTGGAAAGCGCTGCCCGGAGTCGCCACAGTCGAAGCCTGGGAAAGGCGCGGCCGGGCAGGACGATCTCGGCGAGAACGAAGCCCGCGAAAAGCGCGAGGGCGATCTGATGGTAGAGACCGAACACAGGGTCCTCCATTTTTTGAGGGGTAGGCCCGGCCGGCGCGCGAGGGGGCAAAAGCGCTGCCGGCCGGAGCCTGTGCCCCGTTCAATGACGGGGGCGGGTGACGGCTTCATGCCGCCGGGGGCGCTTTTCGGTGTCAATTGTTACGGTCCTGGCGATGCCTCGATCCGTGGACCATGGGCGTCATGCCGAACTTGTTTCAGCATCCGAGCGACCAGCAGCTGTGCGGGTGGAGAACCGGACCCTGAAACAAGTTCGGGGTGACGTTCGGGCGTAGGTGAGCGGAAGAAGGCGGCGCCCGGGCCGGGCCGTCACCCCGGCGAAGGCTCGGGTCCGGGGGGTGAAGGGCTTCCGTCTTCACCCCCCGGCCCCGGCTTTCGCCGGGAGGCGGAATTTACGAAGCGCTGAGGATCGGGACCAGCTCGGACATGTCGTCCTTGTCCTGGCCCTTCTTCATCTTGACCGCCGACGTGTGGTCCATCCAGGCGTCGCTCTTCGGATTCTGGATGGGCGGGGTCAGGGCGGCAGGGATGGCGGAGGCCTGATAGCTCAAGGTCAGCACCAGCAGGCTCATCGACAGCGAAGCGAAGAAGGCGCGGACCGGATGCATGAGATCGTCCCTTGGAAATCTTGAGGTCGGATGCGGCTCCGGCCAGCAAGCGGAGGGGGCAATACGCCGCCGACCGGAGCCGCATCGCCTTTCTGGCCGCGGCGCGTGTCCGCGCGATGCCGGGAAATGGGGAAGTTGGTGTCAATTGTGTCAGCTTCGTCGTCATTCCCGCGAAGGCGGGAATCCATGCCGGGTCATCGCCCCGCATCGAGTCTGAATGGATTCCCGCTTTCGCGGGAATGACGGTTAAGCCGGAATGCGCTCCAGCAGCTCTTCGGCGCTTAGGCCGAGGCGGCGGATCTGGGCGGCGATCTCGGGCCAGCGATGGTTGAGGAAGTCGTCGCGGCCGGACTTGCGCAGCCGGTCGGTGGCGCCGGCGGCGACGAACATCCCGACTCCCCTGCGGACCAGCACCAGGCCTTCGTCCTGGAAGCTCTGATAGGCCTTGGCGACGGTGAGCGGATTGGCTCCGAACTCGGCGGCGAGGCTCCGCACCGACGGTAGCGGATCGCCGTCGCAGGCCTGTCCTTCGAGGATCATCGCGGCGATGTTGTCGCGCAGGCGCAGATAGACGGGACGTTCTTCGGACACGGCGCTATAGTGAGCTAATACAGTGCGGCAGTCAAGGCGTGTTTGCCGCCCTGCCGGCGAGAGGTCACCAATCCCGAACTATGTCGTCAAGCGCAGGTCGCGGCCTCTCCTCCGGCTCCACCGCGGCGGTGCCCAGGAAGAAGAAGCCGGCGATTCGCTCCGGCGGGCGGCCGCCGAGCGTCTCCAGCACCTCGAGCGAGTAAGCGGCCCAGCCGGTTACCCAGCCGCCGCCGAAGCCGAGCGAAGCGGCGGCGTGGAGAAGGTTCATGGCGACCGCGCCGCAGGACAGCTCCTGCTCCCAGACCGGGATCTTGTGCCCCTCTATCGGGCTCGAGAGGAGGACGACCAGCTCCGGCGCCTGGATGGCGAAGCGCTGCACCGCCTCGATCTCGGGCCTCGACGGCGCCTCCCCCTTGCCGACGCGATAGGCCGCCTGGAGCCTTTCGGAGAAGGCGGAGCGGCGGTCTTTCGCGATATGGACGAAGCGCCAGGGGAAGAGCTTGCCATGGTCGGGCGTCCGGGCCGCGATCTCGAGAATGTGCCGCAACTGCGCCGAATCCGGGCCGGGCTCGACGAGGTCTCGGGGGCGGCAGGAGCGGCGGGTCGCGAGGTAGGAGCGGATGGAAGAGCGGTCGTTCAACATAGGCGGCGGCGCTAGCAGCCTTGCGGAGGTGCAACAATCGGCTTCACATCGGCGTTTTCCCCGCTACTGTGCCCGCGCTTTGTAGGCGCCCGTCAGAGGCCGCCGCCAGTTTAGGAGTGTAAGCCCGATGGCCACCACCGCCCCCTCGGAACAGCCCGGCGGATACGATACCAAGGAGTTCCTTGGACACCCGCGCGGCCTGTTCGTGCTGTTCTTCGCCGAAATGTGGGAGCGCTTCTCCTATTACGGCATGCGGGCGCTGCTGATTTTCTACCTCACTCAGCATTGGCTGTTCTCGGACGAGCGCTCGGGAGTCATCTACGGCGCCTATACCGCGCTCGTGTACATCACCCCCGTGCTCGGCGGCTATCTCGCGGACCGTTATATCGGTCAGCGCAAGGCGGTGCTCTACGGCGCCGTGCTGCTCACCTTCGGCCACTTCCTCATGGGCTTCGAGGGAACCGGCGGCCAGGATTCGAGCACGATCAGCCTCTTCTGGCTCGCGCTTTCGTTCATCATCGTCGGCTCGGGCTTCCTGAAGGCGAACATCTCGGTGATCGTCGGCCAGCTCTATCCGCGCACCGACGTCCGCCGCGACGGCGCCTACACCATCTTCTACATGGGAATTAACCTCGGAGCGGCGCTCGGCTCGCTGCTTTGCGGCTATCTCGGCCAGACCTACGGCTGGAGCTACGGCTTCGGCGCCGCCGGAGTGGGAATGCTGCTCGGCCTCATCGTCTTCATGTGGGGCAAGCCCCTGCTGATGGGCCGCGGCGAGGCGCGCGATCCGGCACGCCTGCGCAGCAGCGTGATGGGCATTCGCTTCGAATGGCTGATCTACCTGGTGGGCTTCGCGGCCGTGATCGGCATCTGGCAGCTCATCCAGTATCAGGAGGTCGTCGGCTGGCTGCTGCTCGTCGCCGGAATCATCCTGGTCGGCTACGTGCTGACGACCGCGGTGACGAAGCTTCCCAAGGAGGACCGGGACCGAATCTTCGCGGCCATGTTCCTGATTCTCGGCTCCATCCTTTTCTGGGCCCTGTTCGAGCAGGCGGGCTCCTCGCTCAACCTGTTCACCGACCGTCACGTCGACCGCGCCGGGGTACCGGCCTCGATGTTCCAGTCGATCAACGCGATCTACATCGTCCTGCTGGCGCCGATTTTCGCCTTGCTTTGGACCAAGCTCGGCCGGGCCGGGCTGGAGCCGTCGGCGCCGGCGAAGTTCGGGCTCGCGATGCTCCAGCTCGGCCTCGGCTTCCTCGTCCTCGTATGGGGCAGCCAGGCGGCGGGGCTGGGCGAATTGACCCCCGTCGTCTTCATCTTCCTCATCTACCTGCTCCACACCACCGGCGAGCTTTGCCTGTCGCCGGTCGGCCTGTCGGCGATGAACCGGCTGGCTCCGGCGCACATGGCGTCGCTGATCATGGGAACCTGGTTCTTCGCCTCGGCGACCGGCAATTTCGCCGCCGGCCTGATCGCCGCCGCGACCGGAGCGGAGGGGCTCGAAGGCGAGGCCGCGGGCAAGGAAACGGTGCTCGACGTCTATTCGACGGTCGGATGGATCGCGATCGGCTTCGGCGTTCTCGTGGTTCTCGTCTCGCCGCTCGTGAAGAAGCTGATGCATCTCGACACGCTTCGCGACAATGAGGACGAGGAGCTTGCCGGCTACAAGGAAATCGGCGGGGATCGAGGCCAGGACGTCGGCATGTTCCCGCAGCGCGAAACCAAGCCGGATGACCGGCAGATCTGACCCCCGTCCGGGGCAAAGGAGTCGAATGCGATCACTGACCTGGGCGGCCGTTCTTTCGGCCGCCACCCTTTCCGCCTGTACCGACAACCAGCAGAAGCCGCAGACGGCATCCGCGCAAGCGCCCCGGACCGCGCCCAAAAGCTATTCGAGGGATCCTTTCCCCTCGACCTACAAACCCTATCCGGGCGCGGTGACGGCGATCACCGGCGCCACCGTGTTCGACGGCGAAGGCGGGCGGATCGACAATGGAGTGGTGGTCCTGGCCGACGGGCTTGTCCAGGCGGTCGGCGGAGCGGACACGGCCATTCCCGAGGGCGCGACCCGGATCGACGCCGCGGGCAAATGGGTGACCCCCGGGATCATCGACATCCACAGCCATCTCGGCGACTATCCCAGCCCTAGCGTCGAGGCGCATCAGGACGGCAACGAGATTACCGGCCCGGTCCGCCCCGAAGTGTGGGCCGAGCACAGCGTCTGGCCGCAGGATCCGGGCTTCAGCCGGGCGCTGGTCAATGGCGGGGTCACCAGCCTCCACATCCTTCCCGGCTCGGCCAATCTGTTCGGCGGCCGGGGCGTGACCCTGAAGAACGTCCCGGCGCGTACCCAGCAGGGGATGAAGTTTCCGGGCGCGCCTTATTCGCTGAAGATGGCGTGCGGCGAGAACCCCAAGCGGGTCTATGGCGGCCGCAACCAGATGCCCGGAAGCCGGATGGCGAACATCGCCCTGATGCGGCAGACCTGGGCCCGGGCCCAGGAATATCGCCGCAAGTGGGACAAATATGAGCGGGACGGCGGCGAAATGCCCGGCCGCGACCTCGCTCTGGAAACCCTCCGTGGAGTGCTGGCCGGCGAGATCACGGTCCAGAACCATTGCTATCGCGCAGACGAGATGGCCAATATCATGGATATGGCCGATGAGTTCGGCTACAAGGTGGCGAGCTTCCACCATGCCGTCGAGAGCTACAAGATCGCCGATCTGCTGAAGGCGCACGGCGCCTGCTCGGCGATGTGGGCCGATTGGTACGGCTTCAAGATGGAAGCCTATGACGGAATCCAGGAGAATATTCCGCTGGTCCACAATGCCGGGGCCTGCGCGATCGTCCATTCCGACGACGCCAACGGGATCCAGCGCCTCTACCAGGAAGCCGCGAAGGCGCTCGCCGCCGGCCGGCGGATGGGGATCCAGATCTCAGACGAGACGGCCTGGACCTGGCTCGGGATCAACCCGGCCAGGGCGCTCGGTATCGGCGACAGGACGGGCAGCCTTCGCGCCGGCAAGATGGCCGACGTGGTGCTCTGGAACGGCCATCCGTTCAGCGTCTACACCAGGCCCGAGCGGGTCTGGGTTGACGGAGCCTTGATGTACGACGCCAATGATCCGAGGCGCCGGCCGGTCAGCGATTTCGAGCTCGGCCAGCCGGGCGAAGGGGATGTGAAGTGAAGCGGCTCGTGTCGGGAGCCGCAGCGCTCCTCCTCTCCTTTGCCTCGAGCGCCGCTCTTGCCCAGACGATCGCGATCACCGGCGGCACCGTGGGGCTTGGCGACGGTTCGGAGCCGATCGAGGGCGGGACGGTCGTCGTCCGGAACGGGCGGATCGTCGCCGCCGGACGCAACGTCTCGATCCCCGCGGACGCACAGAGGGTCGACGCCACCGGCAAGTGGGTCACTCCGGGGATCGTCGCCGGCTTCTCGAGGGTCGGGCTACTCGAGGTGGACGCGGTCAATGCGACCAACGACGTCTCCGCCGCCAATTCGCCGTTCAGCGCCGCAATCGACGTCGCCCCGGCGATCAACCCGCGGGCGCTGGCGATCCAGGTCAACCGTACCGGCGGGGTCACCCGCGCCATCGTCGCTCCGGGCACCGCGAAGAGCATCTTCGCCGGTCAGGGCGCCGTCATCGACCTCGGCAACGACATGGAGGCGGTGACAAGGGCGCGCGCCTTCCAGTTCGTCGAAATGGGAGAGACCGGAGCGGACGAGGCCGGCGGAAGCCGGGCCGCGGCTCATGTCCTGTTCCGCAACGCTCTGCGGGAGGCGCGCGATCTCGGCAGCCGCTTCGCGTCGCCGATTTCGGGCAGCGGCGTCGCGAGCGGGCCCCGGGCGAACGACCAGCGCGACTTTCCGCTCGAGGAGGTGCCCGACAACAGGCTGCTTTCGGCGGGCGCGAACCGGACCCAGGACGTCCTTCTCACCCGCTTCGACGCCGCCGCACTGGTGCCGGTGCTTCAGGGCCGGCAGCTTCTCCTCGTCCATGTCGAGCGGGCCAGCGACATCATCCAGGTGCTTGCGCTGAAGAAGGAATTCCCGAGGCTGAGGCTGGTGCTGGTCGGCGCTACCGAAGGCTGGACCATCGCCGACCGGATCGCCGCGGCGGGAGTGCCGGTGATCGCCAACGCTCTCAACGACCTGCCTTCGACCTTCGAGCAGCTGGCCGCCACCCAGTCCAACGTCGCCCGGATGCGGGCCGCCGGGATTCCCGTCGCGCTCGGAATGATCAACGACGACGAGGCTCGGCAGGTGCGGAATGCGCGCCAGCAGGCGGGCAACATGGTCGCCGTCGGGCGGGTGCCCGGCGCTTCGGGACTGAGCTGGGGCGAGGCGCTTGCCACGATCACCTCAGCGCCGGCGGAAGCGGTCGGAATGGGCCGCGAGATCGGCTCGCTCCGGCCGGGACGGCGCGCCGACGTCGTCATCTGGTCGGGCGACCCGTTCGAGAACAGCAGCGCCGCCGAACTCGTCCTGATCGACGGGGTCCAGCAGCCGCTCGACAACCGCCAGACCAAGCTGCGCGACCGCTACCGCATTGCGACCGAAGGCGATCTTCCCAAGGCGTATGAAAGGTGATCGCCACGGTCAGCCTCGCATTGGCGACGCTGGCCTTCGTCGGCACCCACCTCGCCATGTCGCATCCGCTTCGGACACGGCTGGTGCAGAATCTCGGGGATCAATGGTTCACGATCCTTTATTCGGCCGTCTCCTTTATCACGCTGGGCTGGATGATTCTCGCCTATCGGGCGACGGAGAACAGCTACTTTCTATGGATGGCGCCGGATTGGGTTCAGCCGGTCGCGGCGGTGCTCACGCTGCTCGCCTGCATTCTCCTCGCCGGATCCTTCTTCCGAAATCCGGCCTTCCCGCATCCGGGCGCGAAACCCAGGATGCCGAGCGCCGCGAGCGGCGTGTTCGCGGTGACTCGCCACCCGATGAACATCGCCTTCATCCTCTGGGCGCTGGCCCATATCGCGCTTTGGGGGGCGGTTCCCAACCTCATCGTCGCCGGCGGGATACTGGTGCTGGCCGTGGTCGGATCGATCGGCCAGGACCATAAGAAGCTCAACGTGATCGGCGAGCCGTGGCGGGTCTGGATGGAGCGGACGTCCTTCGTGCCGTTCGGGGCCCTGCTCTCCGGCCGGGTGAAGTGGAGCGCCCTCGGCAAGGCCTGGCCGGCGGTGCTGCTCGGCCTGGCGCTGTGGCTGGCCGTGACCTGGCTCCACGCCCCGGAAGTGTCGCCGATCGCGGCGCTGGCTCGGTAGACCCTATGTTTCCCGGCGAAGGCCGGGATCCAGTCTTTCCGCAGGCGCCGCTGGGCCCCGGCCTTCGCCGGGGAGCCCGGCGGTCTCCCCCTCCTGGAGCAAACGGTCCTGCTCGGTCAGCGGCTCGGCTTCGTCGAAGCCGGTCCGGCGGGCGATCGTGGAGGTGGTGGCGACGTCCATCGCGACGTTGCCTGTCGTCCGGACGATATCCGGAAGGGTCTCCACGGCGAGGAGGAGGAGCAGCGGCTCGATCGGGATTCCCATGGCGATGCAAATCGGGGCGATCGAGCTGATGAAGCTGATCGAGCCTGGAAGGCTGATCGAGCCCAAGGTGGTGGTGGCGGCCACGGCGACCCCGGCGGCCATCTGCATCGGCGACAGCTCGATCCCGAACCAGTTGGCGACGTAGATGGCGACGGCCAGGTTCATCGCCGGCCCGGTGGCCCTGAACAGGGCGACCGCGAGGGGCAAGGTCACCCCCGAGGCAGCGACCGGCACGCCCAGCTTCTCGGCGCCTCGAAGCATGGCCGGAAGCGATGCGAGCGAGGATTGGGTGCTGATCGCCACCGCATGGGCCGGGCCGACCGCCCGGGTGAAGGCGAGGAAGCCGAATCGGCCTCCGAAGACGGCCAGCGGCCAGGCCAGGAACCAGATCACGCAGCCGACCGCCGAGACGATCAAAATGTAGTGGAGCAGGGCGCCGAAGGCCGCTGCGCCTGCCTTGGCGCCGACGACGTAGGCGAGGGCGAACACGCCGATCGGCGCCAGCCAGAGCACCCAGCCGATGATCACCAGCATGGCGTCGCCGACGGCCCGGAAGAACAGGGTGAGGTGCCGGCGCGGCTCCTCGGGAAGCCTCGTCATCGCGAAGGCGAAGACCACGGTGAAGACCAGCAGTTGCAGGATATGGTCGTTGGCCGCGGCGGCGATCGGATTGGTCGGGACGAAGGAGCGGATGAACTGGCCGAAGGTTGGGATCTCGCCGACCTCGCCGGCGGACGTGGACAGCGCGCTCTTGAGCGCCTCGCCGGCGCCCGAGGGCATCGGGAAGAGCTGGAGGAGGAACGGGGTGAGGAGGACGGAGATGATCGCGCCGGTCCACAATACGACCATGAACAGGATGACCGCCCGGCCTGCGAGCCGGCCGGAGCGGGCGGCTTCGGCGGAGGCGGTGATTCCGTTGATCAGAAGGGCGACGATCAGCGGCACGATCGTCATCCTCAGGGCATCGAGCCAGAGGCCGCCGATCGGATCGGCGACGGCGATCGCCCGGGGCGCGAAGTCGGCATTGGCGGTCAGGATGCCGAGCAGGAGCCCGATTGCGAGCGCGGCGAGGATGCGGGTGGCTTGCGACATTCGAGCGGGTGTAGCGAGAGGGGAGGGGGCCGAATAGTCCTCCCCGGCCGAGGCACCTGTGGATGGGGAGGACAAGAAGCGCCCGCCGCGTTAATGCGAGTCAAACTCGCGAAGGACCATCATGACTCGCAAATTCTTCGGCACCGACGGGATCAGGGGCCGCACCAACCAGAATCCGATGACCGCCGAGATGGCGCAGCGCGTCGGTCAGGCAGCCGGAGCGCATTTCCAGCGCGGCGATCATCGCCATCGGGTCGTCATCGGCAAGGACACCAGGCTTTCCGGCTACATGATGGAGACCGCGCTCATCTCCGGATTCACCAGCGTCGGGATGGACGTGGTCATGGTCGGGCCGGTGCCGACGCCCGCGGTGGCCATGCTGACCCGCTCGATGCGCGCCGATCTCGGAGTGATGATCTCCGCCAGCCACAATCCCTATACCGACAACGGCATCAAATTGTTCGGGCCGGACGGCTACAAGCTGTCCGACGAGGACGAGTCGGCGATCGAGGCTCTGCTCGAGACCGAGCCCAGGCTGGTCGACGCGCCTCTGATCGGCCGCTCGCGCAAGATCGAGGATGCGCGCGGCCGCTACATCCATTTCGCCAAGTCGACCTTCCCCGAGGAGCTCAGGCTCGACGGCCTCAAGATCGTCGTCGACTGCGCCAACGGCGCCGCCTACCAGGTCGCGCCGTCGGCCCTGTGGGAGCTCGGCGCCGACGTGGTGGCGATGGGGGTCAGCCCCAACGGCCTCAACATCAACGACGGCTGCGGCTCCACCGCTCCCGCCGCGCTTCAGGCGCGGGTGGTCGAAGAGGGCGCCCATATCGGCATCGCTCTGGACGGCGACGCCGACCGGCTGATCATCGTGGACGAGCAGGGCCGGATCGTCGACGGCGACCAGCTGATGGCGCTGATCGCCATCTTCTTCGCCAGGCGCGGCCTGCTCGAAGGGGACGGAGTGGTCGCGACGGTGATGTCGAACCTCGGCCTCGAGCGTTTCCTCGAGACCAACGGTCTGGAGCTGGTGCGCACCAAGGTCGGCGACCGCTACGTGCTCGAAGCGATGCGGGAACGCGGCTTCAACGTCGGCGGCGAGCAGTCCGGCCACATCATCCTGTCCGATCATTCGACCACCGGCGACGGCCTGATCGCGGCGCTCCAGGTGCTCGCCTGCCTGGTCGAGGACGGAAGGCCGGCGAGCGAGATGCTCCATCAGTTCGACCCGTTGCCCCAGCTCCTGAAGAATGTCCGATTCGGCGGCGGAGCGCCGCTGGAGTCGGCGGGCGTCAAGTCGGCGATCGAGTCCGCCGAGCAGCGCCTCAAGGGCGTCGGCCGTCTCGTCATCCGCAAGTCCGGCACCGAGCCGCTGATCCGGGTCATGGCCGAGGGCGAGGATGAGGCGATGGTCGAGGAAGTCGTCGACAGCATCTGCGAGGCGGTCAAGGCGGCTTGATGACGGTGCCGCGAATACTCATCATCGCCGGCTCCGACAGCGGCGGCGGGGCCGGAATCCAGGCCGACATCAAGACGGTGACGATGCTCGGCGGTCACGCCATGACGGCGATCACCGCGATCACCGCGCA
This sequence comes from Allosphingosinicella sp., assembly GCA_049590095.1. Taxonomy (GTDB): domain Bacteria; phylum Pseudomonadota; class Alphaproteobacteria; order Sphingomonadales; family Sphingomonadaceae; genus Allosphingosinicella. The sequence goes on from JBAWCC010000187.1 coordinate 13,273, forward strand.
GAACACGCTCGGAGTGCAGGCGGTGATGGCCGTCCCCGCCGAGATGGTGCTGAAGCAGATCGATTCGGTCGTGGGCGACATCGGAGTCGACGCCGTGAAGATCGGAATGATCGGTTCGGCCGAAACCGTTCATGCCGTCGCCGGGCGGCTCGAGCTTCTCGCCGTGCCGATCGTGTTCGACCCGGTGATGGTCGCGACCAGCGGCTCGGTCCTCGCCGACTCCGCCACGATCGACGCGTTCCACCGGCTGATGCGAATCGCCTCGGTCGTGACTCCCAATCTGCCCGAGCTCGAGGCGCTGGGAGGCGAAGCGGCGGTGCTCGCTCACGGCTGCCACCTTCTCGCCAAGGGCGGGCATGGCGAGGGCAGCGAGATCGTCGACCGCCTGATCGGCCCATCGGGTCCGGTAAGCGAGCTTCGCGGCAAGCGCTTCGACACGACGGATACGCACGGCACCGGCTGCACGCTGGCCAGCGCACTCGCCTGCGGGCTCGGCGCCGGCTTTCCGATCGAGGAAGCGTTCGAGCGGGCGGTCAGCTTCGTCCGGATCGCGATGCTGGAAGCACCCGGCCTCGGCCAGGGCCACGGCCCGCTCGGGCAGCAATTCGTCACCGACTTTCAATATGGCGAGCGCGACTGACGGATATTCCACGGATTTCTCCAATCCCCTCTGGCGGTTGGCTCCGGACGCCTCTAGCCTCGACGCGATGGCCCGGCCCTGCTTCAAGCTCGAGAAAGCCTATCCCGACCCCGTCGCGGGAGTCGACGAAGCCGGCTGCGCGCCGCTGGCGGGACCGGTCGTGGCCGCGGCGGTGATCCTCGACCGGACGAAATTCCCGCGCGGGATCGACGATTCCAAGGCCCTGCCGGCCGCGACCCGCGAGTCGATCTGCGCGAAGCTCTACCGGGTCGCCCGAATCGGGGTCGGGATCGCGACCGTCGAGGAGATCGACCGGATCAACATCTACTGGGCCCGGATGCTTGCGATGACCCGGGCGGTCGACGCGCTCGGGCTCGATCCGGCCATGGTCCTGGTCGACGGCAATCGCTGTCCGAAATGGGAACGGCCGTCCGTGTCGATCGTCGCCGGCGACACCAAATGCCGCTCGATCGCCGCCGCCTCCATCGTCGCCAAGGTCACCCGCGACCGGATCATGGCGGAATATGCCCGGGAGCATCCGGGCTATGGCTGGGAAACCAACAAGGGCTATCCGACGCCCCAACATTATCGAGCCCTCGACGCCCTCGGCCCGACCCCGCTCCACCGCCGGAGCTTCGCTCCGGTGCGCCATTATCTGGCGATACGGGACGGGACGTCCAGGGTGGGATCGCAGCAGCCGATCGACCTTTAGTCGGTACCGTCATCCACTTCCGCCCAGGCTGAGTCCTTTCGGCCACACCCACATCATCTAGAGGCCGCTCCGGCCATGCCGACTCCATTAGTAGGGGAGACTCGTTTCGTTCCCGGCATGTTAACCCTATTCTCAACCTCCGTCCGTAAGCCGTTGTTGTTGACCGCGGACTCGGGCTGACTCAGGCTGGCGGTCTGGACGAACCGGGGGGCGGTATCGAATGACTGCACATGTGCGCTTGGGATCGAGGGCGAAGGTCGTACCGGCGCCGGTTCCGGATCCCGCGCTTCCGCTCGACCAGATTCTCCAGGAAGACTGCATCGCCGCGATGGCGCGCCTGCCCGCGGGAAGCGTCGACATGGTCTTCGCCGATCCGCCCTACAATCTGCAGCTCGGCGGCGACCTGTTCCGGCCCGAAGGAGGGCGCGTCGACGCGGTCGACGACGATTGGGACAAGTTCGCCACCTTCGCCGCTTATGACGAGTTCACCCGGGCCTGGCTGAAGGAAGCGCGGCGGATCCTTAAGCCGAACGGCACCCTCTGGGTGATCGGAAGCTATCACAATATCTACCGGGTCGGCGCCGCGCTCCAGGACGCCGGTTACTGGATCCTCAACGACATCATCTGGCGCAAGTCGAACCCGATGCCCAATTTCCGGGGCACCCGCTTCACCAACGCTCACGAGACCCTGATCTGGGCGAGCCGGAGCGAGGACAGCCGCTACACGTTCAACTACCGGGCGATGAAGGCGCTGAACGACGAGCTTCAGATGCGGTCCGACTGGCTGCTTCCGATCTGCTCGGGCGGCGAGAGGGTCAAGGACGGCGGTACCAAGGCCCATCCCACCCAGAAGCCGGAGAGCCTGCTCTACCGGGTGATGCTCGCCTGCACCAACAAGGGCGACGTCGTCCTCGATCCGTTCTTCGGCACCGGAACCACCGGCGCCGTGGCCCGGCGGCTTGGGCGGCACTGGATCGGGATAGAGCGCGAGAAACGCTACGTCCGGGTCGCCCGCGAGCGGATCGATTCGACCCTGGAGCTCGACGAGAGCGCGATGAAGACGATGGCGTCGAAGCGCTCGGCGCCGCGGGTGCCGTTCGGAACGCTCCTCGAAATCGGAATGATCCAGCCCGGGACGATCCTGACCGATTCGAAGCGGCGATGGCAGGCGCGGGTCCGCGCCGACGCGTCGATCGAGATGGAGGGGGAGGCCGGCTCGATTCACCGGATCGGCGCCCACGCTCAGGGAGCGCCGGCCTGCAACGGCTGGGCCTTCTGGCATTTCGAGGAAGAAGGCGCCCTGGCGCCGCTCGATACGCTGCGCCAGCGCTACCTGCTGACCCTCGACTGACCCATTTCGAGCAAAAAAGGTTGCACCCTGCCACTCGACAGGAGCGTGAAACAAAGGCACATTGAGGGTGGCGACCGTCCCTTCACGCTCAACGCCCGCACGCCTTTGACCACGGGAGACGCGCGGGAGCCCCTTTGAGCGTTGATGGGTCCGGACCGATACCATGCCCCACATGGTGGTCTGGGCCTCGGAGAGTCCAGTTACCCTACTGGCCTTCGATAAGAGGCGGTCGTCACCTTTCCCCTCGCCGCCACAGCTTGTCGGGGCGCTTAGTCCCCGAGCTTCGGGATTCCTGTCGAAGGAATTTTGCGCTAGCCGGGCTTGCATGACCCTTCGCCACTATCTGCGGCCCACCGCCTTCGTCGACGCCCCTTTCGGCCATGACGGCAAGGTGGCGCGCCTGGCCGGCGGAATGCTCTGGTTCGCCGCGGTCGAGCGGGTGACGATGGGCGGGGCCCGGCGGGTCTCATCCGAGCTCGTCCCGGTCGAGCGGGTGGAGGAATTGCTCGCGATCGGAAGCGAGACAGAGCAGGCTTGGCGGAATTTGACCTCGCCGCGCGCGCCCCTCCGGCTTCGCGAGCGCGTGGTGCGGCTCGATCAGCCGCAGGTCGCCGGAATCCTGAACGTCACGCCCGACAGCTTTTCGGACGGGGGCCGGTTCGACGGCGGCGACTCCGCCGCCCAGGCCGGATTCGCCATGGCGGAGGCCGGAGCCGCGATCGTCGACGTGGGCGGCGAATCGACCCGGCCCGGAGCCAAGCCCGTCTGGGAAGGCGACGAAATCGAGAGGGTCCTGTCGACGGTGACACGGCTCGCCGCGGGCGGAACCGCCGTCTCGATCGACACCCGCAAGTCGGCGGTGATGGGGGCCGCGCTCGGCGCCGGAGCGGCGATGGTCAACGACGTTTCGGCGCTGACCTACGACGATTCGGCCGCTGCGCTGGTGGCCGGCGCGGGCTGCCCGGTCGTTCTGATGCACCATAAGGGCTCACCGGAAACGATGCAGCAGGCTCCCGCCTACGACAGGCCGGTCCTGCTCGAAGTCTACGACTGGCTCGAGTCCCGAATCAAGGCGGCCGAGGCGGCGGGGATTGAGCGGGCGAGGATCGTCGTCGATCCGGGAATCGGCTTCGGCAAGAATGTGCAGCACAATCTCGACCTGATGAACGGCCTCGCTTTGCTCCACGGCCTCGGCTGCCCGATCATGGTCGGGGCGAGCCGCAAGCGCATGATCGGGGCCCTGTCGGCGGAGGCGCCTGCCGATTCGCGTCTTCCAGGCTCGCTGGCCCTGGCCTTGAAGGCGGTCGATCAGGGCGCCCAGCTGCTTCGGGTCCACGACGTTCCGGAGACCGTGCAGGCGCTCAGGATATGGCGCGGCCTGAGGGACGCGGCGCTCACGCCGGGCTGATCGTCTCCTCGCGGCGGCACGGCCTCCCTCCCTTTCAGGGAGGGGTTGGGGTGAGTCCGCCGAAGGCGGCCGAAACTCCGAGTCAGCAGAAAGTCTCGCTGCGCTCGCCTACCCACCCCCGGCCCCTCCCTTCCAGGGAGGGGAGGGCTTCAGTCCGACTCCACCTCCACCGCCAACGGCCCCTTTCGGCCCGCGGCGATTCGGGCGCGGAGCGGCTGGTCGGGGCTTAGGTCGGCGAGGCCGCCGCGGCGGACCGTCTCCATATGGACGAAGATGTCCTCGCCATCCTCCTCGTCGCGGACGAGGAAGCCGTAGCCCTTCAGACGGTTGAACCATTTCACCCGCACCGGCTCGAACGCCCCGGCCTGATCGAGCAAGGCGGACGGATCGATACGCTCGCCCGTGCCGGTCCCGGAAGGCCGAAGAGGCTCGGACATCACCGCCTGGCTGAGGTCGATGGCGAGGACCTTGCGAGCCTGGAGGCCGCGTTCCTGCTCTGCGACGAGGCATTCGACGACCGCGCCTTCTGGAAGGCTCCGGCGGTCATGCTCCCTCAAAACGCTGAAATGGACGAGGATGTCGCCCTTGGCCTGGTCGCTGACCAGGAAGCCGAAGCCGCGGGTGGCGTCGAACCATTTCATCGTGCCGGTGAGCTGGATGAGGGTCTCGTCCTCCGGACGTGGAGATTCGTCCGCGCCCTCGTCGTCCCGCGCGTCGCTTCCAGCAGTAAATCCACGGCGCGAGGTCATTAACGGCCGATCCACATCCAAACTTCGGTGACTATCACGCCTTTCGACGATTTGTGAACAGTTTACGACTGCCTTTATGGGACATCGGGCTCGGGCAGGTCTTCGGGGGAGGCGGCGAGCACCCGGCGGACCAGATCGAGGCGATGGCCGGCGCGAAGCATCGCTGCCGCCGCCTTGTCGCGGGCGGAGCGGTCCGGGACGGTCCCGGCATAGGGACCGAGCCGTCTGCGCCGGGCGAAACGGTGCGCGGCGGCCAGTGCCTCCTCCTCGCTTATGTCCCGTGCTCCGGCGCTGTCCTCCTCGGCGATGCCGGCACCCCTGAGCGCCGACTGCACGCGCCGCTCTCCATAACCCCGGCGAAGCAGCGAGGCGCTGCGCGCGGCGGCGAAGCCGCGGTCGTCGACATAGCCGAGCTCCGCGAAACGCTCGACCAGTCGCTCCACCGGCGGGTCGCCGGCGCCGCTCCATCCCCTCTCCCTGAGCTTGCGGCGAAGATAGGCCGCGAGCCTGGAACGGGTGGTGGCGTAGCGGCCGGCATAGAACAGGCCGAGCCGCTCTAGCCCCTCTGCATCGAGGGGCGGCCGGGGCCTTCTGTCGGGTCTGGATCTCACGCGCCATGATTGTGCCACAGTCGGCCCCGATTATAAACGCGTACCTCTCCCGTCCCGGGAGACTGTCGCGCGTAACTGGCTGCCACCAGAGAGGATCCGCTAAGCAAGTGCCCGAGACTTTGGTCCCGACGCCGACCGCGGACGATCTGCCGCGCCGCTTTGCCGACTTCGAAACGCTCGGGGACGCCCTCGATTATGCGGCGCTGGGTCAGCGCGGACTCAATTTCCACGATCCGCGCGGGATGTTGGTCCGAGCCTATCCTTATCGGGAATTGCGCGAGGATGCCCTCGTCGCGGCCTGTCGCCTGATCGCCGCGGGCGTGAAGCCGAAGGACCGGATCGCGATCGTCGCCGAGACCAGCCCGGAATTCGCGGCTCTGTTCTTCGGCGCCGTTTATGCCGGTGCCTGGCCGGTGCCGCTGCCGCTGCCCACCTCGTTCGGCGGCCGCGATTCCTATATCGACCAACTCAAGGTGCAGCTCGCCAGCGCCGAGCCGACCCATCTCTTCTACCCGGCCGAGCTCGCCGCCTTGGCCGGCGCGGCGGCCGAGGCGGCGAGCGTAGCCGGCGAATCCTGGGAGAGCTTCGCGACTCGTGAAGGTCCCGAGGCGGAGCTTCCGAAGGCCGCGCCGGACGATATCGCCTATCTCCAATATTCGAGCGGCTCGACCCGCTTTCCGCACGGGGTCGCCGTCACTCACCGCGGCCTGCTCAACAATTTGGCCGCGCACAGCCACGGAATGGAGGTGATCGAGACCGATCGCTGCATCTCCTGGCTGCCCTTCTATCACGACATGGGGCTGGTCGGCTGCCTGCTGTCGCCAATGGCCAACCAGATCTCGACCGATTACCTCAAGACCGAGGATTTCGCCCGGCGCCCGCTCGCCTGGCTCGACCTCATCACCCGCAACCAGGGCACGACCGGAAGCTATTCGCCGACCTTCGGCTACGACATCTGCGCCCGCCGGGTCTCCAGCCTGACCAACGTCGCCGAGCGCTTCGACCTTTCGCGCTGGCGGATCGCGGGCAACGGCGCCGACATGATCCGCCCCGACGTCATGCAGGCTTTCGTCGACGCCTTCGCGCCCGCCGGCTTCGACGCCAAGAGCTTCTGCCCGAGCTACGGCCTCGCCGAGGCGACCCTGGCGGTGACGATCATGCCTCCGGGCGAGGGCATCGTCGTCGAGCTGGTCGAGGAGACCACGCTTTCGGGCGACGGCAAGATGCACCGCGACCGGCCGCAGCGCTACCGCGCAATCGTCAATTGCGGAAAGCCGGCGCGCGACATGGAGATCGAGATTCGCGACGAGGACGGAGCGACTCTCGGCAACCGCGAGATCGGCAAGGTCCATTGCCGCGGCCCTTCCGTCATGGTCGGCTATTTCCGCGACGAGGAGGCGACCGCGGCCTGCATGGACCCGGACGGCTGGCTGGACACGGGCGACATGGGCTATCTGTCCGACGGCTATCTCTACATCGTCGGCCGGGCCAAGGACATGATCATCATCAACGGCAAGAACCACTGGCCCCAGGACATCGAATGGGCGGTGGAGCAACTGCCCGGATTCAAGGCGGGCGACATCGCCGCTTTCTCGATCACCACTCCGGGCGGCGAGGAGACCCCCGCCGTCCTCGTCCAGTGCCGGACCTCCGACATCGAGGAACGGTCGCGCCTTCGCGAAATCATCCGCGAGCGGGTGAGAGCAATCACCGGAATGAATTGCGTCATCGAACTCGTTCCGCCGCGCACCTTGCCGCGCACCAGCTCGGGCAAGCTGTCTCGCGCCAAGGCGCGAAGCCTCTATCTCACCGGCGAGATCCAGCCCTACGACATCGCGGCTTAGGCGCCGCCGTCGTCCCGGCCTTCGCCGGGATGAATTTTTGCGGCTCCCGCGAAAATTGAAGGATTATTGCGGGACTTTTCATGTTCTACTTCTGTTCCTCGGCGAATCGCCGGACGGGAGCGGCTCGGCATCCCCGGCCGCGATCGCTTCCGACAGCAAGGGAACGGACATATGATCAATTTCGTCGACGCGGGCGGCACCCCCAACGATCCGAGCGCGGCCGCGGCCAACCTCGCCCTGATCCACAGCCTGATCGCCAATACCAGCGTCGCCAACCCGGGCGGCCTCGATTATTGGGGCGCCGGCCCCCACATCTACTTTCCCCCCGGCAACTATCATTTCAGCGGCCCGATCCGGATCCGCAAGGCGGTTCGCCTGGAGGGGTCCAGCGCCGGCACCCGCGCCAATTACAACACGATGTTCACCTTCCCGCTCAACTCGCAGGGCCTCGTCCTGGACAGCTTCGACACCGACAATCTGGCCTACCTCGCCTACGAGAATCGACTGACCACCGGCGCCGGAACCCGGATCGAGGGAATCGACTTCAGAGGATCGAACGACGCCGCGAGCAGCGCTCACGGCTTGCTGATCCGGGCGTTCGTCGTGATGAGGGACGTGACGGCCAGCGGCTTCGGCGGGCACGGCATCTACGTGAAGGCGGACCTCGCCCAGAATATCGGCGGCCAGGCCTCGAACAGCCAGTTCTACGATTGCAGCGGGATCGGCAATAGCGGTTCGGGCCTGACGATCGAGGGCGGCGACGCCAACATCATCCAGGTCGTCGGAGGCGACTATTCGTTCAACGGCGACTGGGGCATCGCCGACATGAGCTTCCTCGGCTGCACTTTTACCGGCGTCCACGCGACCCAGAACGGGCAGCCCAACGCCGGCCATCGCGGCACTAACCAGGTCAGCCTCGTCACCTATCCGGCCAATAGCGGCCAGGTCTGGGCGATCCGCTTCAACTCCGCCGCCAGCGGCCTCACCGTTCAGCCGGGCACGAACGAGAACGTCTGGACCCGCTACCGCGGTCAGCTGGACCACACGCCTCCCACCTGGGGCACCAGCGGCCTGGTCGTCCGGCCCGGCGGCCCTTATCTGACCGCCAGCATCGTCGCCTGGTCGGTCTGGACGGGCTGCTATTCGGAGGGCAACCAGCCTCCGTCCCAGATGCACGCGAGGGCGATCGTCATCGGTGGCGACCATGGCTCCAGCATCCAGGCGACTGACAATACGGGCACCGGCCAACCGATCTGGCTTGACGCCCACAATGGCGAGCTCGACCTTAAGTCGAACCTGCGGGTGAAGGGTCTCCTGCTGGGTCAGAAGCGTGCTCGTCCGAACGACTCGGTGGGCATGAAGATGTCCGCCGCGTCCGCGAAGCCGGTCAGCCAGACCCTCTACAACGTCGATCCCTACATGGAATATGGCTGGTCGCCGGGCGACATCGTCTGGAACCAGGACAGGTCGGCCACCCAGACGGGCGTCGCTCCGCCGCTCGGCTGGCGCTGCACCGCCGGTCCCGACACCTTCGAGGAGATCCCCTTCCCGGCGACGAGCGCCTCGTGGATCGTCGACTATTCGAGCAATCGGCCCGGCTGGTACAATCTGACGCCGGCGAACATGACCCACATGGTCTTCAACACCAGCGATTCCGGATACCACATCCTCTATGTGCAGAACGTCGCCGACGGGACCCGGATCAAGCTGAGCCGGCAGCGCGGAGGCCAGGCCGTCACCGTCCACACGTCGGACACGGGCCAGACGATCAGCCGGACGACGGGAACCGGCAACAACCCGACGATCGCCGACGGCGGCACGGTGGTCCTCACCAAGGTCGCGAACAACCTGTGGGTGGGCGAAGGGGACTTCGTGGGCTGACCGGCACCCCATGGCCCGGCGTCGGCAAGGTTGCGCCCTTGCCGCGCCGGGCCGTCCGGCGCCGAGCACCCTTCGCCCGGCCTCCGCCGACCCTTGCGCCTCGGCCTCCTTCTGGCTAATGGCCTCGCTTTCCCGGCGCCTAGGAGTGTAGCTCAGTTTGGTTAGAGCATCGGTCTCCAAAACCGAGGGTCGTGGGTTCGAATCCCTCCACTCCTGCCAGCCGGAGCGAGGCTCATAACGAAGTTATGTGCCGGTGCCCGAGGGGCACGCGAAGCCGCCGGCCAGCGGGCGAAGCCCGACTGACGTCGCGGGATTCACTCCCGCGACGGCCGCGGCGTCCGAAAGCTCGGCCCCCCGCACCGCCGCCCTTGCCATCGCCCCTTCGCCTCGCTATCTCGCGAGCCTCGCATGCATCGGCAAAGCTCGGCTGACCGGCCCCCCGGTCGAGGGCGGCTGCCCGAAAGGCGCTCATCGAAGGACGAAGCGACAAGTGGCTAGAGTCAATCCCGGCGAATTCCTCAACCAGGTCAAGATCGAGACCGGCAAGGTTTCCTGGCCGACCCGCAAGGAGACGGTGACGACCGGGATCATGGTCCTCATCATGACGACCCTGCTCGGGATCTTCTTCTTCGGGATCGACAGCGCCTTCGCCGCCCTCGTCAAAAGCCTGCTCGGCCTCATCGGCTAGCCGGCCGCGCCAGGCCGAGGCCAAGCCACACCCAGGCCAAGCTACACCAAGGTAACAATCCATGTCCCGCTGGTACATCATCCACGCTTATTCGGGCTTCGAGAACAAGGTCCGCGACGCCATCCAGTCCGAGGCCAACCGGCTCGGCCTCGCCCAATTGGTCGAGGCGGTCGAGGTCCCGACCGAGAAGGTCACCGAGGTCCGCCGGGGCAAGAAGGTGACCAGCGACCGCAAGTTCTTCCCCGGCTACGTGCTGGCCAAGCTGGCGATGAACGACGACGTCTACCACCTCGTCAAGAACACGCCCAAGGTCACCGGCTTCCTCGGCTCGATGGGCAAGCCGCAGCCGATCACCGACGCCGAGGCCGCCCGGATCCTCAACACCAAGGACGAGGCCGCCGCCGCCGCGCCCAAGACCAAGATCAACGTCGACTATGAGATCGGCGACCAGGTCAAGGTGCTGGACGGACCGTTCGCGAGCTTCAACGGCGTGGTGGAAGAGCTCGATTTCGATCGCGGGCGAGTGAAGGTGGGAGTCTCCATCTTCGGCCGCGCGACGCCGGTGGAGCTCGAGTTCGAGCAGGTGGAACTCGTCAAGTAGACGAGTTCCATCCCGGTGAAGGCCGGGATCCATATCTTTTTTGAAGGCTTTTTTTCGTACGGCGAGGGTCACACGCGGCGAGAGGAATTTCAGCGGAAAGCGGCTAGAAACGCACCGAGGGTTGCGCTAATCGTCGATCCGTGGATTCGGAGACGCTAAGGAGGAATGAGCGGCTGAAGGGCGCTTCCGGAGTGCTCACCAATCTCGGCTGCGCCTTGGTCGCGGCCGCTGCGGCTCGCTGGTTCGCCTTGCGGTTCGACATCATCGCGCTCGTCTGGCTGATTGCGGCGGCGATGATTATATGGGCCGGACTGAACATGCTTTTGAGCCTTCAGTGGGAGCTGGGTGGTGAGTAACGTACTGAGCAATCTCGCTCCGGCCATCATCGGCCTGGTCGCCGCGGCACTTGGGCTGCTTTACGCCCGGCACCTGAGGCTTGGGGCCGAGCGCGCTCGACAGAACCGCATCGAAGCGGCCCGTCCGGCCGAATAGCCCGAGCCGTCATACCGGACTGACTTGGACAAAAGCTCGACACCTTCCGGGAAAGCCAGTTCGGCCATCGAGGAATTGCTCGAGGAGGTCGAGCTCTCGCTCGAGCTCGGATTGAGCTGCCAGGGCAGCGACATGGTTACGGCGGAGGGCGAAGCCGGGGGCAGGCGAGAGCGAAATCGTGCCGATCGAGGCGCGCCGTTCGACCACGAATCCGCGATGCGATTCCTGAATTGGCGCGAGGAGAAGAGGCGTGGGGGCCGGCGCCGAGCTGGCCGGATACGCTCCTTCTAGCGAGGGGGCGCGGCGATGGTGTAGGAGCGCCGGCCATGTCCGAACGCCCACGCTTCGCCTTCACGATCGCCGCCACCGACGGAGCCGCCCGGGCCGGCACGATCGCGATGCGGCGCGGCGAGATCCGGACTCCGGCGTTCATGCCGGTGGGGACGGCGGCCACCGTCAAGGCGATGAAGCCGGCCGACGTCCGCTCGGCGGGCGCGGACATCATCCTCGGCAACACCTATCACCTCATGCTCCGGCCGGGGGCGGAGCGGGTGGCGAGGCTCGGGGGGCTTCACGCCTTCATGGGCTGGGAGCGGCCGATCCTGACCGACAGCGGAGGCTATCAGGTGATGAGCCTGTCGGAGCTGGCCAAGGTCACCGAGGAAGGGGTGGCGTTCAGGAGCCATCTCGACGGCTCGAGGCACATGATCAGCCCGGAGCGGTCGATTGAGATACAGAGGCTGCTCGGCTCCGACATCGTCATGGCCTTCGACCAATTGGTGCCGACCACCTCGACCCGGGACGCGCAGGCGGCGGCGATGGAGCGCTCGATGCGCTGGGCGCGGCGGTCGCGCGAGGCGTTCGATTCGGGCGAGGCGCATGCGGCGGGCTCGGCCTTGTTCGGGATCCAGCAGGGGGCGCTCGACGAAGGACTTCGGCGGGCTTCGGCGGAGGCACTGACCGACATCGGCTTCGACGGCTATGCGGTCGGCGGCCTCGCGGTGGGGGAGGGGCAGGAGGCGATGTTCGGCTGCCTAGATTTCGCCCCCGGACTGCTTCCGGCGGACCGGCCGCGCTACCTGATGGGAGTGGGCAAGCCAGACGACATCGTCGGGGCGGTCGAGCGGGGAATCGACATGTTCGACTGCGTGCTTCCGACCCGATCGGGCCGGACCGGCCAGGCTTTCACCCGGGCGGGGCCGATCAACATCCGCAACGCCCGATTCGCCGAGGATCGGGGGCCGCTCGATCCGGCCTGCTCCTGTCCGGTCTGCGGGGCCTGGTCGCGGGCCTATCTCCACCACCTCGTCCGCTCCGGCGAGATCCTGGGCGCGATGCTTATGACGGAGCATAATATTCGCTTCTATCAAGGGCTTATGATCGACCTGAGGAAGGCCGTAGAGGAGCGCCGGCTGACCGCCTTCGCCGCCGGCTTCCGCTCGCTCTACCGGTCCCGGCCGGGTCCGGAAGGGTTGAAAATTTGAGGTTTCGCCCCATTTGGGCTAGGCAGCGGCCGGGTGGGGATTTTCGATCTTCGGCGCGACGAGGGACCGTCTGGACGGCCTCGCGCTTGCCATGGATCGGCGGCCGCAATAGAGCGCCCGTCCTTTCCGGAGTAGTTGATGTCGTCGAACGAACTCGTCCTGCGCCGACCCCTGCTGCCCCGGCTCCCGGGGCTTCGGCACTGGCTCGCCTCGGCCGTCCTGGCGACCACGGCGGGCCTCTATCTGATCGCGGGGCTCAGCGTCGCCTTGCTGGACCCGGCCAGCGCCACCCCGAACGCGCGCTTCGCCGATAACGTCCGCGCAATCCCCGGGCTGGGCATTCCGCCCCAGCCCGAACCTCTGCAATTCCGCGAGATCGCTCCCCAGGACGCGGTGACGATCAACGCCGAGGTGCCGCTTTCTACCCTTCCGAACCCGGCCGCCCGCCCCTTCGGCGCCGCCTTCGCCACCCCCGCCGACCGGCTTCGCGCGGTCGAGTGCCTGACCGCCGCGGTCTATTACGAAGCGGCGGTGGAGGCGACGGCGGGCCAGCAGGCCGTCGCCCAGGTGGTGCTCAACCGAGCCCGCCACCCGGCCTATCCGCGCACCGTGTGCGGAGTCGTCTTCCAGGGGCAGGAGCGCGCGACCGGCTGCCAGTTCACCTTCACCTGCGACGGCGCTCTTCGGCGCACCCCGTCCGCGTCCGGCTGGGCCCGCGCCCGCCGGGTTGCCGAAGAAGCGCTCGCCGGCAAGGTCTTCGCTCCGGTCGGCTGGGCCACCCATTATCACACCAATTGGGTGGTTCCCTATTGGAGCTCCAGCCTGACCAAGCTCGCCAATATCGGAACCCATATTTTCTACCGCTGGGAAGGCGGCTGGGGCAAACCGGCGGCGTTCCGGTTCGCGCCCGGCCGGGTCGAGCCGCAGATCGCCAAGATGCGGAGCCTGACCTCGGATCCGACCACTTTGGCCGACGCTCCGACGATCGACGAGGCGGCCGCGCTGGCCGCCGCCGAGGCCGCAGCCGCCGAGGCTGCGGCAGCTGAGGTCGGGACCAAGCCCCCGGGCGGAATCGACAGCTTCACCCGAGCCGTGATGCGCCGCTACGAGCCGCCGAGCGCCGAAGCCTCCACCGCCGCGGTCCAGGTTCGCTCCGGCAAGCCGCTCTCGGCGAGCACGCATTGGGCGCTTTCCGGAGTTCCGAAGAAGTCGGAGACGGGCGCCGAGGCCAAGCCCGCCGCTCCGGCGGCCGCCAAGCCGGCGACGACGGCCAATGCGGAAACGGCGCCCAAGTGCCTCGAGGGCGTTCGCCGGGTGCTGAGCGGCAAGGCGGTTTCGGAGAAGACTCCGGGCTGCTGAGAGTTTTGCC
>JBAWCC010000188.1:0-2735 GCA_049590095.1 Allosphingosinicella sp.
GCTATCGCCTGGCCGGAATCCCGCTGATCGACGGCGCCGGCCGGTTCGCCGGCTTCCGCGGCTCCGCCGCCGCTCTGCCCGCCGGCGTCTCCTCCGCCCCGCCTCCGCCGGCGGCCGAGGCTCGTCCCGAGACCGGGGCTTTCGGCGAACGGCTCGACAAGGCGCTTCGAGCCCCGCTCGCCCGGATCATCGCCAGCGCCGAAACGATCGGAGCCCAGGAGGAAGGGCCGATCAGGAGCGACTATTCCGGATATGCCGGCGACATCGCGACCGCGGGCCGCCACCTCCTCGCCCTCGTCGACGATCTCGTCGACCTGCAGGCGATCGAGCGTCCCGATTTCCATCCCGAGACGGAGGAGATCGATCTCGCCGACGTCGCCCGCCGCGCCGCCGGGCTTCTCGCGGTTCGCGCCGGCGAGCGCCGGGTCAGGATCGATTCGCCCGCCGCCGGCGACAGCCTGCCCGCCGCCGGCGATTTCCGCCGGGCGCTCCAGATCGTCGTCAACCTCCTCACCAACGCGATCCGCTACTCGCCCGAGGAGGGCCAGATCTGGGTCCGGACCGACCGGGAAGGCGATCTCGCCGCCCTGATCATCGCCGATCAGGGCAAGGGCATCTCCACCGAGGACCAGGTGCGGATCTTCGAGAAGTTCGAGCGCGTTGACCCGACCGAGGCGGGGGGAACCGGCCTCGGCCTCTACATCGCCCGCCGCCTCGCCCGAGCCATGGGCGGCGACATCGAAGTCGACAGCGCTCCGGGGCAGGGGGCGAGGTTCACCTTCACCTTGCCGTTGCGGCGGGAGTAACCTTTCACTCCTCCCCCAGCTTGCCTGGGGGAGGGGGACCGCGCGAAGCGCGGTGGAGGGGAAATTCTTAGTCCGAATTGCCCCTCCACCACGACGCTTCGCGACGTGGTCCCCCTCCCCGAGCAAGCTCGGGGAGGAATTTAGATCAATCAATGCCCCGCGTGCTCGCTACCCTTGCCCGCCACCACCACCGGCTTGTGGAATTGGCAGGTCACGGTCGGGTTGTACTGGGCGAACATCCCGTTCGCGTTCGGGCGGTAGAGCCAGACGTGGCGGTCGTAATGCGGCTCGAAGCCGTGGGCCTCGTCGACCGGAGTCTTCGGATCGTCGGACATCGGATCGTATTCGACGCCGTGGAAGGTCGGAAGGCCCTTGTTGCCGGCTTCGTGCCAGGCCTTCTTGAAGACCAAATTCTCGACCGCGACCAGCTCCAGCGAGCCGTCGGCGCGCGGCTCGTAGATCAGGATCGAGGGCTTGCGGAAATCGATATGGGTGCCGTTGCCGTCGACCCGCGGATTGGGCGGAGCGGTGATCCCGAGCAGGTCCGGGCGAAAGAAGTGGATTCCCATCCCGCCGAGACTTTTGGGGCGGCCCATCATCGGGGCCGTGTCGCACATATCGGTGGGGTCGCGGACATAGCCCTCGGCCAGGGCGACCTTGGAGTCCTGGAAACGGGCGGTGGCGGCGCGGACCTCTTCGAGCGTGGGCTCGCCCGGGCCGGGCGCGGCCGTGGCCAAAGTGGCGGCGATGATCGTCAACATAAGCAACTCCGATCGTTGGATGAGATCGGGAGCGGATAGGCCCGGTCCGTTGCCCGCAAATGCCGCGGCCCGGAGAATCCTGTTTCAATTGTTGCGCTCGCCCCGCCGGCTTGGCAGCGTGGCGGCGCAAGCCATGGGGGGCTCGATGATCCAGCTGACCGACGACGATTTCCGGACCCTGTGCGCCGCCGGCACGGTGAGCGAGCGGATCGGAGCGCTCGAGGAGGAGCGCCGGGCGGCCGTTCGTCAATTCTGGCTTCGGGGCACGATCGGGCTGGCGCTCACCGTGGCCGCGCTCGCAAGCCTGCTCGGCGCCGGCTGGACCGCGATGGCGGCATTGGCCTTCGTCGCCTTCCTGGTCGTCACCATCGCGGTCGCCGGCGCTCCGTTGATGGCGGCGAAAGAAGGGCTCAAGCATCCCGTGCTCGACGAGGTCGCTCGCAGGGCCGGGCTGGAATATATTCCGAGCGACTTCACGCCGCCCGCCTTCGGCTCCTCCCGAGCCCTGCTCTTCGGCCGCGGAGGCTTTTCGAGCGAGACTTATACCGACCTCTTCAACGGCACCGACGAGGAGGGCCGGGGCTTCGCCGTCTACGAAGCCTGCCTGCAGCGGCGCGCCGGCAAGAGCACATTCATGGTCTTTTCCGGCCAGATGTACGCGATCCAGCGGCGGCCGGGCGCTCAGGGCCATATCGCCATCGTTCCCGACCGCAAGCTTCTCAATTTCTGGAAGCCCGCCAGCGACATGAAGCGGGTGACGATCGAAGGCGACCCCGCGTTCGAGAAGAAGTTCGAAGTCTATTCGACCCACGAGATGGAGGCGCGCGAGCTGCTGTTCGACAGCGGCTTCCGGGCGCGGCTGCTCGAGCTGAGGAAGGAGGGCCGGGTCCTCGTCTATGCCGGTCCGGAGGAGGCGCTGGTCGCGGTCAACGGCAAGGACCGCTTCGAACCCGGCTCGATGTTCCGCTCGCGGCCCGGCGAGGAAAGGGCGCGGCTGATGTTCGACGACGTCTGCGCTTCGCTGGAGCTGCTCGGGGAGCTGAAGGCGAAACTGGGGTAATACCCCTCCCTGAAAGGGAGGGGTTAGGGGTGGGTAGGCGAGCGCAGCGAGACTTTTCCGGCGCCGGAGTGTCGGCCGCCTTCGGCGGACCCACCCCCGGCCCCTCCC
>JBAWCC010000189.1:0-11288 GCA_049590095.1 Allosphingosinicella sp.
GCCACGCCCTCACCCTCGGCCGCTGACGCGGCCTCTCCCTCTCCCCTGCAGGGAGGGGGGAAAGCGGTCGAGACTCCCAGCGATCAAAATACCGAGGCGGTGCAGGAGCAGAAGGCGGAGTCCGGCGCCCAGGCCCTCGTCGCCGCCGCCGACCGCAATCCCGAGCCGCCCGAGGTTCCGGAAGGCACCGAGACCGTCCGCCAGACCGTCCGCGAGGCGCTTCGCGACGCCATGGCCGAGGAGATGCGCTCCGACGACCGGGTGTTCGTGATGGGCGAGGAGGTCGCCGAATATCAGGGCGCCTACAAGGTCACCCAGGGCCTGCTCGACGAATTCGGCCCGAAGCGCGTGATCGACACCCCGATCACCGAATATGGCTTCGCCGGGGTCGGCACCGGCGCCGCGATGGGCGGCCTCAGGCCGATCATCGAGTTCATGACTTTCAACTTCGCAATGCAAGCCATTGATCACATTATTAATTCCGCGGCAAAGACCAATTATATGTCGGGTGGCCAGATGCGCTGCCCGATCGTGTTCCGGGGCCCCAACGGCGCCGCTTCGCGGGTCGGAGCCCAGCACAGCCAGAATTACGGGCCCTGGTATGCGAGCGTCCCGGGCCTCATCGTCATCGCGCCTTATTCGGCCGCCGACGCCAAGGGCCTGCTGAAAGCGGCGATCCGCTCCCAGGATCCGGTCTTCTTCCTCGAGAACGAACTGCTCTACGGCCAGAGCTTCGAAGTGCCGAAGCTGGACGATTACGTCCTCCCCATCGGCAAGGCCCGGATCGCGCGCGAGGGCAAGGACGTCACCCTGGTCAGCTATTCGATCGGGGTCGGGGTCGCGCTCGACGCGGCGTCCCGGCTCGCGGAGCAGGGGATCGAGGCGGAGGTGATCGACCTTCGAACCCTGCGCCCGCTCGACAAGGCGACGGTACTGGCCTCGCTCGCCAAGACCAACCGAATGGTCTGCGTCGAGGAGGGCTGGCCGGTCTGCTCGATCTCGGCCGAAATCATGGCGACGGCGATGGAAGAGGGCTTCGACGACCTCGACGCTCCGGTGCTGCGCGTGACCGACGAGGACGTGCCCTTGCCCTATGCGGCCAATCTCGAGAAGCTGGCCCTGATCCGGGTCGAAAGCGTCGTCGAGGCGGCGAAGAAGGTCTGTTACCGGTGACGTCACCCCGGCGCGGGCTGGGGTCTTGGGGACATGCGTCACCCCAGCGAAGGCTGAGGTCCATGGGAGAGCGTCCGTCACCCCAGCGAAGGCTGGGGTCCCAGCGAGGACAGACACTGAGCTCTTCACCCCGCAGGGCCCCAGCCTTCGCGGGGGCGACGTAGTGGATCTCGACCCGGACCGCATTCTCGCACTCTCCTACGTTCCCACCCGGCGCCGAGCCGCCGTCGCCGCCCTGTGGCGGCTCGACTCGGCGCTCGGGGCGGCGCTGGCCGGGGGGCGCGAGCCGATGATCTCGCGGATCAAGCTGGCCTGGTGGCGCGAGGCGCTGGAGCGGCTCGACCGCGAGCCGGCGCCGGCGGAGCCCGTCCTGCAGGAGTTGGCGGAGCATATCGTTCCGGCCTCGATCCCGGGCTCGGAGCTCGCGGCGATGGAAGAAGGCTGGGCGATTCTCGCCGGTTCGGAAACGCTCACCCCCGACGAGCTGAGGGCCTATGCCCGCGCCCGCGGCGGCGGCCTCTTCCGGTCCAGCGCGCGCCTGCTCGGGGGTTCCGAAGCGGCCCTGGGGCAATCCGGAGAAGCCTGGGCCCTGGTCGACCTGGCGCGCCACTGCGCGACCTCCGAAGACGCCGACATCGCCCTCGCCGCCGCCCGGGAATGCGTTTTGCCCCGGCGCTGGCCGTCGGGCCTGAGGCCGCTCGGAATGCTGGCGGTGCTCGCCGCCCGCGACCTGGAGCCGGCCCGCGCCCCCTGGGAGCCGCGCGGCTCTCCCGGCCGGATGTGGCGGATGCTGCGACATAGAATTTTCGGATACTAGGCGCTTTTCGCAAAAAGCTGTCGACTCTCGCCACGTTTTACGGTGATTTTCCTCCCTTTCGATCCTCGAGGGAGGGAATCCATGGTCCGTTACATCGCCGGAGGCGCCTCGGCGCTGCTTCTGATCGCCGCCTTGTTCTTCATCTGGAGAAGCGGAGCCGAAGCCGAGGAGGTGGTTCCGCCGCCGCCGCCGCCGCCGGAGGCGCGGGCGGGCCCCTACCAGGCCGGCGCCGGCCCGAGACTCGAATCGCCCCCGGCCCAGCCCGAGCGAACCCGCGAGGCCAGGCGCTTCGCCCGCGCCGACCGCGACCGCGACGGCAAGATCACTCTCGCCGAGCAGCTCCAGCCCCGCCGCAAGGCCTTCGCCAGGGTGGACCGCGATTCCAACGGCAGCCTCAGCTTCGAGGAATGGACCGCGGCTTCCGCAGCGAAATTCGCCAAGGCCGACAAGGACAGATCGGGCTGGCTGGATGCCGCGGAATACGCGGCGAGCCGGCCCAAGCCGAAGGCCAGGCCCAAGTGCAAGTGTTGAGCGAAGGAAATCCTCCCCATCGAAGATGGGGAGGGGGACCACACGAAGTGTGGTGGAGGGGTAGATGGCTCGGAAGAAGAGAGTAGGCGACCGAAATGCGGCCGTAATCCGGGCGCGCGAGCTCCGCCGAAGGATGTCGCCGCCGGAAGCCTACCTCTGGCAGGTGCTGCGGACTCGCCCCGGGGGCTTCAAATTCCGGCGACAGCATCCGCTGGATCGCTGCACCGGAGACTTTTACTGCGCGGCGGCGAAGCTCGTGGTCGAAGTCGACGGTATCAGCCATGAGATGGGCGACAACGCCGCGCGGGACCTGCGCCGGGACGCTTGGCTGCGCGAGGAAGGGCTGAGCATAATTCGCTTCAATGCGGATGACGTGATGAAGGATGTCGAGTCCGTGGTTACGGCGATCCTCCTCGCTGCCCGGCGCTAGCTACCCCTCCACCAGGCTTCGCCTGGTCCCCCTCCCCATCGCTTCGCGACGGGGAGGCAAGTTGGCCAACCAACCTTCCAGCGCCGCCTTCGCGCGGTCCGTATAAGCGCGCTTGCGGTCGGCCTTCCTGGTCTTGCCTTCGATCGGCGGGAACAGTCCGAAATTGACGTTCATCGGCTGGTAGGTCGCCGAATCGGCGCCGCCGGTGATGTGGCCCAGCAACGCCCCGAGCGCCGTCTCCGGCGGAGGCGGGGCGAGAGCCGCTCCGGCCAGCTCCGCCGCGGCGAAGCGCCCCGCCAGCAGCCCGATCGCGGCGGATTCGACATAGCCTTCGCAGCCGGTGATCTGGCCGGCGAAGCGGATGTGCGGCGCCGCTTTCAGGCGCAGGGTCCCGTCGAGCAGCCTGGGCGAGTTGATGAAGGTGTTTCGGTGGAGGCCGCCGAGCCGGGCGAACTCGGCTTTCTCGAGCCCCGGAATGGTCCGGAACAGCCGCACCTGCTCGCCATGCTTCAGCTTGGTCTGGAAGCCGACCATGTTCCACAAGGTTCCGAGCGCATTGTCCTGGCGGAGCTGGACCACCGCCCAGGGCCAGTGTCCGGTCCTCGGGTCGTCGAGCCCGACCGGCTTCATCGGTCCGTAGCGCAAGGTGTCGAGCCCGCGCTCCGCCATCACCTCGATCGGCATGCAGCCCTCGAAATAGGGGACCGATTCCCAATCCTTATACTCGGTCTTCTCGCCGTCGAGCAGGCCCTGATGGAAGGCGAGATATTGCGCCTTCGTCATCGGGCAATTGATATAATCCTTGCCGCCCTTGTCCCACCGCGCCGCCATCCAGGCGACGTCCATGTCGATCGAATCCTTGTGGACGATCGGCGCGATGGCGTCGAAGAAGGCGAGGGCATCCGATCCGGTGACGGCTCCGATCGATTCCGCAAGCTTCATCGCCGTGAGCGGACCGGTGGCGACGATGGTCGGGCCGGAGGCGGGGAGGGCGTCGACCCGCTCTCGAACCACTTCGATATTGGGATGCGCCGCGATGCGCTCCGTCACCCCTTCGGCGAAGCCCTCGCGGTCGACCGCGAGAGCGGATCCGGCGGGCACCCGGTGCGAGTCCGCGGTGGCCATGATCACCGACCCGAGCCGGCGCATTTCGGCATGGATCAGCCCGACGGCGTTGCTTGTCGAATCGTCGGAGCGGAAGCTGTTCGAGCAGACCAGCTCGGCGAGGCTGTCGGTATGATGCGCCGCCGTCGTCTCCCCCGAGCCGCGCATTTCGGAGAGGCGCACGGTGACTCCTGCCTCCGCGAGCTGCCAGGCGGCTTCGGAGCCGGCCAGGCCGCCGCCGATGATCTGGACCTGGTAAACCATGACCTCGCCTTATTCGTCCTCGGCGACGGAAGCGAGGGCGAAGCTACGATACGCCGCGCTGATAAACCGACTCGAGCGTCCGACCCCGCCGCATGCAATATTCGGCGAGGTTCGCAGCCATGTCGTCGTCCGCTCCCCCGCAAGCCGCCGCCTCGACGATCAAATCCGCAAGCCACAATCCAAAGCTCAGCTCCTGAGCGGCTTCGTCCCGGAGACTGTCCGCCCAGGCCAGTCCCGGAGCGATCGGACAGGTCCCGAGCGGTGTCAGAGGACGAAGTCGGATGGAAGCCGCCGCGATCGCCGCCTGCAGAGCATCGAGGGCCACGGCCGCGTCCGTGTCGGGTACGTAGATCACGGCGGCATCCGCCCGGCGATAGGAAGCCGGGGTTGCGAGACACTTCATCGCATAGGAAGGGAGAACTTCATCCAGCGCCGAGGCAGCGGCGCCCAAAAACCATGAAGCCTGCGATGCACGAAGGGCGAGGTAGTAGCGGCGGGTCTCGGCGGGGAGCGGACCCCCTTTGTAACGGCTGAGAAATCCCGGTGAGCGGTAGAAATAGCATGTTCGTTGCGCCGGCTGTCGTCCGGCAGGCGGGGCCGCGTCGAATCCCCAGGGCCGAGCGGCCGCCGTCGCGAAACGCTGAAAGGCCGAATCGGGAAGTCCGCGTTCCTCCAGGCTTCGCTCGACCGCCGGAGCCGAGGCTTCCCGCCAGCTGTAGCAGCCCAGATAGATCATCTTGCGGACATTGGCCTCGGCGTGTCTTTCCAATAGCCCCCCGGCCAGGATCGCGGCCGCGACCATCTCGTCGGTCGCGTCATGCGGAGGCATGGGCCATCGTCTCCAGGCCGTTCGAGAGGATCGCGCGCGCCAGGCGGAGGGACAATTTCCCGCCATCGGTCGCGCGCCGCCTGTGCATCGCCTCGCTCAAGGCGCGATGAAGCAGGTGCCATGCCACCATCCGAGAAAACTCCTCATCCCCCGGGGGGCGCCATCCGCGGCCCGCAGCGTACGAGCTCAGAGCCGCGGTGATCGGCAGAGCGCGGCGGAACGCGGAGCGAAAGTCGGCTTTGTCTCTCTCAAGTTCGTCCGGCGAGCGTCTGACTCTGATTACCGCTATCAGCAGCATCGCCACGAAGCCGGCGGCATCGAAGCCGACCGGCGCCTTGCACAGGCTTTCGAAGTCGATCAGCACGGGCCTGTCGCCGCTGACGAGGACGTTGTCGAGCTTGATGTCGCCATGGGAGAGAACCGGGCGGAGCGATTCCGGAAGGGTGCATTCCTCGGTCAACCCGGCGGCGCGGGCATCGGCGAGCAATTCGAGGAACGCATCGCTGACGTCTTCAAGCTGGTCGGGGCGCGGGCGTGGCAGGTCTATCAGTCCGGGCGGCCCTCGCAGGTCGCCGGGCAATTCTACATCCTGGAGATCGAGGGCCGCGATGGCGAGATCGGTTATATGGTCGAGGCAGGCGAAGAGATCTCGAACCGCGAGATGCTCCAGCGTCTCGGCCCCGGGATCGTAGGGCAGGAGACACAGGTGAAGCGCCGGAAGTAGCGCGACGGGCGCGAGGACGAAATCTCTGCCCCCTAACGCGGCGTAGGCGAAGCACTCCTTGCAGATCCCGCTGCCGGGGCTGGTGCGCTTTGCCAGCACCGCACCGCCGTCAGCCAGCTCGACGACGTAGAGCCGGTTGCGTCCATGTTGAGGATGCCGGGAGAGGCGACGGCAGGAGGCGCCGGCGTGGCGCTCCACGATCCGGCGTATCTGCCGTGCGCGCAGGCGCAACGGTCGCCGAAGCTCGGCCGCATCGGCACGGACGTAGCCGGTGCCGCCGAGCGTCCGGCCGGTGCTCAGTTGCAGCCGATGGTCGGGTGACTGGCAACGGTCGTAGTGATGGTGATGGTCGTGACGGTGGGCGTCGCGAATTCCTGCGGCCCCTCGTCGGTAAGGGTGCGGACCTTGGTGTTGAGCTCGTCGAGATCCGAGGAGGCGGCGTCTAGTCCACCGCGGGTGCCCACGTTCTGGGCCGCGCCTGCGAAAGTCCGAAGCAGGCCGTCGAGGGCTTCCTGCTCTCCCCCGTTAAGGCCACCCCTGAATTGCTGAAGCTTTTGAGCCAGCGACTGCGCGCTCTGAGTGTCTACCGCCACGGGAGTTCTCCTTGATAGTCGGGCCGTCTGCCTATCAGCTGGAGCAGGACCTATCAATAACGCAATATGCAACTTCTTCCCCGGGTTTATTCGGATTGGGAGAAGTATCCGGGAATCTATTCCTGTGCATCGTCCTCCTGGCTGTCCGGCAACGTCGCCGGTCCGGTCCCGTCGTCGAGCTGGACCGTGTCCGACGCGGCCGCGGCGGGCGCTTCGCCGAGATCGTCGACGACCATTTCTTCCGCTTCGTTCTCCGGCTCGTCATCCTCGTCGATCCGGGCGGCGGAAACGACATGCTCGTTGTCGGCCACCCGGAAGATGGTGACTCCCTGGGTGGTTCGTCCGGCGATCCTGATGTCGCCGACCGTGGTCCGGATGAGCTTGGCCTGATCGGTGACCAGCATCAGCTGCTGGCCGTTATTCGCCGGGAAGCTGGCGACGACGCAGCCGTTGCGGTCGGACGTCTCGATGTTGGTGATGCCCTGGCCGCCGCGACCGGTCCGGCGATATTCGTAGGCGGAGGTGCGCTTGCCGTAGCCGTTCTCGGTGACGGTGAGGATGAACTCCTCGGCCGCCTCGAACTCGGCCATCCGCTCCGCGCCGAGCGTGGCGGGATTCTCATTGTCCTTCCACGGCGCGGCCCGAAGATAGGCCTCGCGCTCTTCCGAGCTGGCGTCGAACCCCTTGAGGATCGACAGCGAGATGACCTCGTCGCCTTCCTGAAGACGGATTCCGCGGACTCCGGTGGCGGTTCGGGACTGGAATTCACGCACCTCCGTCGCGGCGAAGCGGATCGCCTTGCCCTGCCGGGTGGCGAGCAGGACGTCGTCCTTCCCGGTGAGCAGCGAGACCCCGATCAGCCGGTCGCCCCCTCTGGAACCCGGGCTGTCGTCTTCCTCGTCATTGCCGAAGCGCATGGCGATCTTGCCCGCGGTCGGCACGTTGGTGAAGGCGTCCATCGAGTTGCGGCGGACGGTTCCGTGGGCGGTCGCGAAGAGGATATGGAGCTTGCCCCATTCCGCTTCGTCCTCCGGAAGGGGCAGGACGGTCGAGATGGTCTCGCCCTCGCCGAGCGGGAGGAGGTTGACCATCGGCCGCCCCCGAGCCTGGGGCGCGCCTTCGGGAAGGCGCCAGACCTTGAGCCGGTAGACCTTGCCGGCGGTCGAGAAGAACAGGACGGGCGTGTGGGTCGAGGTCACGAACAGATTGGTGACCGCGTCCTCGTCCTTGGTCGCCATCCCGGCGCGGCCCTTGCCGCCTCTGCGCTGGGCCCGGAAGGTGGCGAGCGGAGTGCGCTTGATATAGCCGCCGAGAGTGACGGTGACCACCATGTCCTCCCGCTCGATCAGATCCTCGTCCTCGATCCCGTCCCAGGCGGGGGCGATCTCGGTGGTCCGGGGTGTGGCGAACTGGTCGGCGATCTCGTCGAACTCCTCGCGCATCACCGCGTAGAGCTTGACCCGGTCGCCGAGGATGTCGAGCAGCTCGCCGATCGACACCGCGAGCGCCTTCAGCTCCCCGGCAATCTCGTCGCGGCCGAGGCCGGTCAGCCGGTGGAGCCGGAGCTCGAGTATGGCGCGGACCTGGGCGTCGGACAGGCGATAGGTGTCGCCCTCGATCTCATCCTCGACCGCCTCGACCAGGGCGATGTACTGGGCGATCTCCGCGATCGGCCAGTCTCGGGCGATCAGCGCCGCCCGGGCCTCCGCCGGCGAGGCGGAGCCCCGGATGATCCGGACGACCTCGTCGAGATTGGTCACGGCGATGACCAGGCCGAGCAATATGTGGGCGCGGTCGCGGGCCTTGGCGAGCTCGAACTTGGCTCGGCGGGTGATCACCTCCTCGCGGAAGCGGACGAAGCTTTCGATGATGTCCCGAAGGTTGAGGGTCTCGGGCCGGCCGCCGCGGATGGCGAGCATGTTGGCCGGGAAGCTCGACTGGGCGGGGGTGTGGCGCCAGAGCTGGTTCAAGACGACCTCGGGCGTCGCGTCGCGCTTCAGGTCGATGACCACCCGGACGCCCTCGCGGTTGGATTCGTCTCGAATGTCGGAGACGCCCTCGATTCTCTTGTCCTTGGCCGCCTCGGCGATCTTTTCCACGAGGCCGTTCTTGCCGACCTGATAGGGGATGGAGGTCAGGACGATCGAGACCCGGTCGCCGCGGCCCTCCTCGATCTTGTGGCGGGCGCGCATGATGATCGAGCCCCGGCCGGTATGATAAGCGCTTCGGGCGCCGGCCTGGCCGAGGATGAGCGGGGCGGTCGGAAAGTCGGGGCCGGGGATGATCTCCATCAGCTGCTCGATGGTGATCCCGGGATCGTCCATATAGGCTTTGCAGGCGGCGATGACCTCGCCGAGATTGTGCGGCGGGATGTTGGTCGCCATGCCCACTGCGATTCCGCCTGCCCCGTTGACCAGCAGGTTGGGGAAGCGGGCCGGGAGCACCTGCGGCTCCATCCGCGAGCCGTCGTAATTGGGGGTGAAGTCGACCGTGTCCTTGTCGAGATCCTCCAGGAGGGTCATCGCGACCTTGGCGAGCCGGGCCTCGGTGTAGCGCATCGACGCGGGGGGATCGGGGTCCATCGATCCGAAATTGCCCTGGCCGTCGATCAGCATCACCCGCATCGACCAGTCCTGGGCGAGCCGGGCGAGGGCGTCGTAGATCGCGCTGTCGCCGTGCGGGTGGTAATTGCCCATGACGTCGCCGACGATCTTGGCCGACTTGCGATAGGGCCGGCCGGGGACGAAGCCGCCTTCCTGGCAGGCGAAGAGGATCCGGCGGTGGACCGGCTTCAGCCCGTCGCGAACGTCGGGCAAGGCCCGGGCGACGATCACCGACATGGCATAATCGAGATAGGAGGTCTTCATCTCCTCGACGATCTGGACGGGGGAGATATCGTGGCTGTCGATGGTCGGCGGTGCGCTGGCCAAGGGAGTTTCCTGATTGTCTGTCGTGAAGCGCCGGGGCGCGGGATGGGTCTGGGCGTGCCTAGCGCAAGGGCCGGCCGGGCGCCACCCCGCGTACGCGTACGCGTACGCGCGCGAGGCTTGCTTTAGATAGGCACGATCGGGGGTTTGTCCACCAGGCTCCAAACCCCTGTAATCCAACCCATTCCCGCTCGAGCCGGTTCAACGGCCATTCAGCGCGCGAGCGCTAGAAACGCGTCTCGTTTGGCGGTAGAGGCCGCCTCACACTCTTTCGAACCAGGCCGTCCGGCTCAAGGCACGGCCAACAGGAGGCATGTCCATGAAATCGGTATCCAGGATCGCGCTCGGCGTCGCACTCGTCCTCGGGGGCGCCTCCGTGGTCGCGACGGCGCCCGCCGATGCCCAGAAGAAGAAGAAGGGCGAAGCCGCCGCCGCCCCGGCCGCCTCGACCATCACCTTGACCAAGGAAGAGCGCGCGGCGATGGCGCCGGTGCAAACCGCGATCGCCGCCAAGGATTGGGCCGCGGCCCAGGCGGCGCTGCCGGCCGCAACCGCCGCCGCGACCAGCCCCGGCGGCCGCTACGCCATCGGCCGCTTCCAGCTCGAGATCGGCCTCGGCACGAATAACATCGCGCTTCAGTCGCAAGGGCTCGAGAACCTCATCGCCAGCGGCCAGGTCGCCGCCGCCGATCTGCCCACTATCTACCGCAACCAGGGCGTGCTCGCCAACAACGCCGGCAACAAGGCCAAGGCCGAGGCGAGCTTCGCCAAGGTGGTCGAGCTCAGTCCGAACGATCCCGAGGCTCTGATCACCCTCGCCCAGGTCAAGAACGAGCTCAAGAAGCCGGCCGAGGCGGTGCAGCATATCTCGCGCGCGATCGAGCTGAAGCGCGCGGCGGGCCAGAAGGCCGACGAAAGCTGGTACAAATATGCGCTCAAGCTCGCTTACGACGGACGCTCGAACCCGGCGCTTCGCGAGGCTTCGCAGAAGCTCAGCCGCGATCTCGTCGCCGCCTATCCGAGCCAGGAGAATTGGCGGGATTCGATGCTCATCTTCCGGAGCACCAACAATCTCGATGCGGCGGCCGACCTCGACCTCCTGCGCCTGATGCGGGCCAGCGGCTCGCTGGCCGGCGAGCGCGACTGGTACGATCTCGCCGACGGCCTCTACAAGGGGGCCAATTACGCCGAGGCCAAGGCGGTTCTCGACGACGGCGTCGCCAAGAAGATGATCGATCCGAAGAAAGCCGCCTTCTCGGAGCTGATCCGTCTCACCAACGCCCGGATGAACGGCGACCGGGCGTCGCTCAACGGCGAGGAATCGAAGGCGATGGCGGCCGCCACCGGCACCGGCGCCTTGAAGCTCGGCGACGCCTTTTACGGCTATGGCGAGCACGCCAAGGCGATCGCGCTCTATCGGGCCGCTCTGACCAAGGGCGGAGTGGACTCCAATCTGGTCAACACCCGCCTCGCCATGGCGCTGCTCGGATCGGGAGACCGGGCCGGCGCCGAGACCGCCTTCAGGTCGCTGACCGGAACGCGCCAGAATCTCGGCGCCTTCTGGCTCGCCTGGCTGGCGCGCAACGGCGCCTGACCGAATTGTGCGGACGAAAGGGAAGGGGCGCTTCGGCGCCCCTTTTTTTGTTCCCCCCGCAAAGGCCGGCTTCCGCTCCCTCCGTCCCATATTGCGACGGACGGTGAAAGCACCCCTTCCGCTCACCCTGAGGCCGCGTTAACGATTGGCGGGGCCGGGATGCGGCCCGCTATTCACGAAGGGCTGGGCCGCTTGCGTTTCGACGACATGATCGCGACGGTGCTGAGGCAGAGCGAGGCACGGCCGTCCGCTCTCGCCGCCAAATGGCGTCAGCTCGTCGACCTCGTCGCCCAGGGCCGAAG
>JBAWCC010000190.1:0-17597 GCA_049590095.1 Allosphingosinicella sp.
CCTGCGCACCGCGGGCGCCGGGCACGGCGCCGGCTCCGACGCGGACGAAGAACCCGCCCTCCCCAGTTCAGACCGCTACGCTTGAGGATGATGACATGACCGACGAAACCACTGCGCCGCCGAAGAAGAAGTCCGGCAAGCTGAAGAAGGCCCTGGTCGTCACGATCGGACTCGCCGTGCTGGGCGGCGGCGGGGCGGGGGCGGCGCTGTGGGCCGGACTGATCCCGGCCGGCCATGGAACTGCGGAGGACCCGAACGTGCCGCAGCTCGTACCTCGGGACGGAGTGAGCGCCGCGCAGATCGCCGCCGCGAAGGGGAAAGCGAGGACCGGCCGCCCGGACCCGCGGGTCTTCCAGCCGACTTACTATCCGCTCGAGCAGAACTTCACCTCCAACCTGCGCAGCGGCGACGCCTTCGTGCAGATCGGCCTCGGCGTTTCGACCTTCTACGACGAGCGCGTGCCGGCCAATCTGAAGGTCCACGAGATGGCCGTCCGCTCGGCGATCCTGATGACGCTTTCCGAACAGGATCCGGTCGAGATCTCCGGCACCGCCGGCAAGCGCAAGCTTAAGCAGGCATTGCGCGACGCGATAAATGACGTGTTAACCAACCGGGAAGGGTTCGGCGGTATCGACGACGTGTACTTCACGAGTTTCGTCACCCAATGACCGATGCCACTACCCTTTCCGGCGATGAGATTGCGGCGCTGATGAGCGGCCTGCAGGGTGCGTCTCCGCGTCCCGCTCGTCCGTCCGAGCCACCCCAGCCATTCTCGTTCGGCAGCGGCACCGCCCGCCCGGTGAACGCGATCCCCGCGCTCGACCGGATGAACGAGGAGATGGCGCGCCGGCTAAGAGCGGTGGTCGAGCCCTTCGCCAGGACCAGGCCGCGCATCGCGGCCGAGCCCATCGAGGTTCGGCCGTTCGACTCGTGGAAGGCCGAGCAGGCGGAATGCGTCAGCCTCAGCCTCTATTCGATGAAGCCGCTCAAGGGCTGCATCCTCCTCGCCGTCGAGCCTGAGTTCGTCCGGCGTCTCGTGGACATCTTCTATGGCGGCAGCGGCGACAGCGTGCGTGGCCCGGTGCGTGAGTTCAGCCCAAGCGAGGAGAGCCTGCTCGCGCGCTTCGCCGACGGCGTCGCCGGCGCGCTCGCCGACGTGTGGCAGGAAGTCGTGCCCGTGCGGCCCCTGCTGCGTTCGCGCCAGGTCGGCGTCGCCCACGCGGCGGTCGCGACCGGCGCGGAAGCCGTGGCGGTTTCCCGATTCACCGTCCACCTCGTCCGAGGCGAGCCGACGACGATCTCGATCGTCCATCCGCTCTCCTCCCTTCGGTCGGTCGAGGCCCGGCTCACCGCCCGCTCGGGCGAGGAAACGAGCGCGCGCGGCGAGGAGTGGCGCGAGCGCCTCGTTGCCGCGGTCGGGGAAGTCCGGATCCGCGCCCGAACCGTCCTTGCCCGTCCGGAACTGCAGCTTTCGGAGCTGCTCCAGATCCGGGTCGGCGACGTGATCCCGGTAAGCCTGCCGGCGCAGGTGCCGCTCCTGGTGGAGGGCCGGCCGATCGCGCTCGGCACGATCGGCGAGCATGACGGCCGCACCGCACTTAGAATCGAAAAGATCCAGCGCAGGAGATCCAACGCGTGAAAGAGGCCCAGGAAATCATCGAGGCCGGCCCGGCCGACGAACAGGCGTTCAGCCGCCGCAACTATGCGCTTCTCGCCGACATCCCGGTGCGTCTCTCGGTCGAGGTCGGCAGCACGGCACTGAAGCTCTCCGAGCTGATGGACCTCGCCGAAGGCGGCGTCGTCGAGCTCGACCGGCAGAGCCACGAAATGCTCGACATCATGGCCAACGGCACCCTCATCGCCAAAGGCGAGGTGGTGACGGTGAACGGCCGCTTCGGAATCCGGGTCGTCGAGGTGGTCGCCGGGGCGGGCGTCGCCGCGGTCGAGCGCCGCAAATAATGACCGCCTACATATTGAAGCTCGTCTTCCTGGTCCCGCTGGTGGCGGGGCTGGCGGTCGGGGCTTTGTGGCTGTGGCGCAAGGTTCAGCCGGGCATGCAGCTCGGCCAGCGCCAGCGACTGGTGAAACTGGTCGATGCGGTGCCCCTTGGCGCCACCGGCCGGCTCGCGGTCGTCGAATTCGGGGGAAAGCAGCTGCTGCTCGCGGTGTCGCGGGGCCAGGTGCAATTATTGTCTGAAGCGGGGGTGAGCGGTGCCGAGTCCAATCCAGGCTGACGCCCCCCGCCGGGCGCCACGCCCGATTCTCTTCCTCCTCATTCTCGCCGTGGTCCTGACCGCGGCCTTCCTGCTCGCCGGGCCGAGCTTCGCGCAGGCGCCCGCGGGCGGCCAGCCCGGCGCGCTCGACCGGGCGGTCGAGACGATCGGCGGCGACGGCCGCCCGCTGTCCCTGTCGCTGCAGATCCTCATCCTGATGAGCCTGCTCACGGTGCTTCCGTCGATCATCCTGATGATGACGAGCTTCACCCGAATCATCATCGTCCTCGCCATCCTGCGGCAGGCGATCGGCCTCCAGAACACGCCGCCCAACCAGGTGCTGGTCGGCCTCGCCCTCTTCCTCTCCATCTTCGTGATGCGCCCGGTGATCGACCAGGTGAACGAGGTCGCCTACACGCCTTATGGCGACGGCGCGATCAGCGTCGAGGAAGCGGTCTCCCGCTCCGGCACCATCCTCCACGGCTTCATGATCCGCCAGACCCGCGAGTCCGACCTCAAGCTGTTCATCGAGCTGGCCGGCGAGGAGCGCTTCGCGAAGCCCGCCGACGTGCCCTTCTCGATCCTGCTCCCGTCCTTCGTGACCAGCGAGCTCAAGACCGCCTTCCAGATCGGCTTCCTGATCTTCCTGCCCTTCCTGATCATCGACCTCGTCGTCGCCTCGACCCTGATGGCGCTCGGAATGATGATGCTCTCGCCCACCATCGTCTCCATGCCGTTCAAGCTCCTCCTCTTCGTCCTGGTGGACGGATGGGCGCTGACGATGGGATCGCTCGCGGCCTCTTTCGCCGGAGGCTAGGCATGGACGGCACCGATTATTTCGTCGGCATCGCCCAGCAGGCGCTCTGGATCCTCGCGCTCGCGTCGGCGCCGATCCTGATCCCGGCTCTGCTCGTCGGAATCCTGCTCGGCATGGTCCAGGCGGCCACCTCGATCAACGAGGCGACCTTGACCTTCGTGCCCAAGCTGATCGTCGTCGCCCTCTGCCTTGCCCTGTTCGGCGGCGCGATCCTGATGCTGCTGGTCGACTTCACCCAGGACATGTTCGCCCGGATTCCAGAGCTCGTTCGATGATTCCGACGGCCTTCGCGGACGTCGAGGCGCAGCTGTGGCTGTGGCTGGTCGCGATGGTCCGCCCCGGCGCCGCCTTCCTCGCCGCGCCCGTGTTCGGCGCCACCTTCGTGCCGGTCCAGCTCCGCCTGATCGTCGCCTTGGCGATCGGCATACCGGCGCTCAGCGTCACCGACTTCGCTCTGCCCTCCGACGGGCTTGCCTCGATCGAGGGGTTCCTGCTCATCGCGGGCGAGGTGATGGCGGGACTCGCCATCGGCTTCGCGGTCCAGATCGGCTTTTCCGCCGCACTGATCGCCGGCGAGGTGATCGGCAACACGATGGGCCTCGGCTTCGCGGCGATGATGGACCCGGCGACGGGACAGCAAAACCCGGCTTTGTCCCAGTTCCTCGCCATCCTCGCGACCTTCCTGTTCCTCTCGATCGGCGGCCACCTCGCGCTGGCCGCCACCATCGTCGAAAGTTACCGAGCGCTGCCGCCCGGCGATGCATGGCTGACGGCGGAGAGCGTGCGCGGCCTGGTCTTCTTCGGCGGCGTGCTGTTCGCCGCCGGCCTGTCGATCGCGCTCCCCGTCGGCTTCGCGCTCGTCCTCGTCCAGTTGGTGATGGGCATGCTCGCCCGCTCGGCGCCCGCGCTTAATCTCTTCGCGGTCGGTTTCCCGGCCACGCTTCTCGCCGGCCTCGTTCTCCTCGCCATCGCCGCGCCGGTGATGGGGGAGGGGATCGTCGGCGCGATCCAGGCCGGGCTCGAGGAATCGCGCCGGCTGGCGATGGGCTGAAGCGATGTCGGAAAATCCCGATCAGGACCAGAAAACCGAGCTGCCGACCCAGAAACGGGTCAAGGACGCGTCGGAGAAAGGCGACGTCCTACAGTCGCGCGAGCTCGGCACCGCGCTCGTCGTGCTCGCAGGCGCCGCGTGGATCGCGATTGCCGGTCCGATCATGCTCGGCGCGCTCGAGACGATGGTGATCGACGGCCTGAGCTTCGAGAATGGCGACCTGAAGGACTTCGATCCGGGCGGCGTGATCCTGCGCCTGCTCGGCATTATCGTTATTCCCTTCGCCGGCCTGTTCGCCGTCACTCTGGTGGCGGCGATCGGCACCCCCGCGATGCTCGGCTCGCTCGGTTTCCGAGGCAAGGCCTTCGCCTTCAAGGGCGCCAAGATCAATCCGATGACGGGCTTGAAGCGCATGTTCGGCATGCAGGGCCTGGTCGAGCTGCTGAAATCGCTCGCCAAGGTGCTGCTGCTCGGCGCGATCGGCATCTGGCTCTTGATGTCCGAGGCCGAGGGGCTGATCGGCCTGACCTCCGCCGAGATGGGCCCGGCGCTCGCCCGGGTCGGCAGCGTCTTCACCTTGTCGCTGCTGGTGATGGGCGGCGCGCTGGCCTTGATCGCCCTGTTCGACGTCCCGACCCAGATCTTCCAGCGAACCCGGCGACTGCGGATGACCAAGCAGGAGATCAAGGACGAGCACAAGCAGACCGAAGGCTCGCCCGAACTGAAGATGGCGGTGCGCCGGCGCCAGCAGGAGGTGGCCCGCAATTCGGCCCGCGCCGCGGTGGCCGAAGCGACGGTGGTGCTGACCAACCCCACCCACTTCGCCGTCGCCTTGCGCTATCGGCCGGGTGAGGACATGGCGCCGATCGTCGTCGCCCGCGGTCGGGGCGCCACCGCGGACGCCATCCGGGAGCTCGCCGCCGAGCATCGCGTGCCGATGCTCAGCTACCCGCAGCTCACCCGCGCCCTCTATTTCACAGCCCGCACCGGCCAGGTGATCCGCGACGACCTTTACATGGCGGTGGCGACGGTGCTCGCCTTCGTCTTCAATCTCGACACCGCGCTCGCCGCCGGCACACGCCCGCCCGGCGTCGACGTTCCGCCCGGCGCCCGGTTCGACGCCCGCGGCATGCCCGAGACTTAAGAAGAGCCGCATCCGGCCGTATTCCGTCCTCGAGGAAGGATCGGATGAAGATGGCGACGGTTTCGAGCGGCGAAGTGAGGGTCGCGCTCCACGAAATCGACAGGCTGGTCCGAGAGGCCGCCGAGTCGAACGCGCGGCTCGACGGCTGGATCGCCGAGCTGGCGGAGGAATTGCGCAACGCCGAGCCCGGCCTCGATCCCGCCGCCGCGGCGGGGCTTGCGCGGGAGATACTTCAAGACCCACGCACCTCGCTCTCCGCTCAGGCGCGGCTCGACGCCCGAATCGTGCGCGTGCTTCGCGACTGAAGCGCCAAATCCTCTAAAGCTTCGCCCGCGCCTGCCGTTCTTGGAGGGGAACGGAAGGACGCGCGATGACCAGCTCTATCGGATATTCTCTCGGCATCGGCTCCGGGCTCGACATCAGGGCGCTGGTCGACGGTCTCGCCGGAGCGGCCAAGGCGCCCAGGGAGGCCCTGATCGCCAGGCGCGAGGATCTGAACTCGGCGCGGGTTTCCGCAGTCGCCGAGATCAGCAACGCCATCGACGGCTTCGCCACCGCTCTCTCGTCCTTACTCTCGAACGGCTCGCTCTACAGCCAGCCGACCGTCTCCGAGCCGACTTTGCTCTCGGCCGGCGCACTGCCCGGCGCCCGGCTCGGCGCCCTTTCGCACGAGCTCGAAGTGGTGCAGCTCGCAAAGGCGCAGACGCTGCAGTCCGCCGCAATCGCCACCGCGAGCGGCCCGGTGGGGCAGGGGACGCTTACGATTGCCACCGCCGCCGGCAGCTTCGCTGTCACCGTCGACGGGTCGAACGACAGCCTGTCCGGCCTCGCCGCCGCCATCAACGGGGCGGGCGCAGGGATCGCCGCCACCGTCGTCACGGATACGAACGGCGCCCGCCTGGTCCTGAAGGGCGGCACCGGCGACGGCGCCGCCTTCACCCTCTCGGTGCCCGACGGCACCGCGAGCGGGCTGGAGCGCTTCGCCTTCGGTCCCGCCGTCACCGGCGGAATGACGCTGGCCCAGGCCGCGCAGGATGCCGTCCTCCGCCTCGACGGAGTCGAACTCCGCCGCAGCGCCAATGCGTTCAAGGATCTGATCCCGGGCATCCAGATCGACCTCAAGAAGGCGGAGCCGGGCACCGCCGTCTCGATCGGCGTCAGCCGCCCGACCGCGTCGATCGAGCAGGCGGTGAAGGATTTCGTCGCCACCTATAACGGCGTGACGGGCATGATCGCCGAGCTGACCGCTCCCGGCGCGGCCGGCGAGAGCGGCCCGCTGCGCGGCGACCTCGGAGTCCGCGAGATGCAGCGCCAGCTCCGCCAGCTCCCTTCCACCGCCCTCGTCAGCCAGGGTACCGGCCCGAAGACGCTCGCCGAGATCGGCGTGCGCACCAACCGCGACGGCACGCTCAGCGTCGACAGCGCGCGGCTCCAGAAGATGCTGGCCGACGATCCGCGCGGAGTCGAAGCCCTGTTCAACCCGGCGCAACACAGCAGCGACCCCAACATCGTCATCAAGAGCCTGGCGAGCCGGGTCAAGCCGGGCACCTATACCGTCATCAACCTCGTCCCGAGCGACGGCGTGACCGGCGCGAGCGGAATGATCGACGGATTGGCGGCGATATCGTCGGGGCCCAACATCATCGCCCCGTCGGCCTCGCCCGCGGTCGGCCTCATCCTCGGCGTGAACGCCTCGGCCGCGAGCGTCACCATCACCATCGAGCCCGGTCTCGGCGGCGCGCTGGAGGCGATCCGCGACGGACTGCGCGCTCGGAAGGGGCCGTTCGCCAGCACCCAGGCGCGGCTTTCGGCGGAAGCCAAGGACATTGCCGGGGACCGGGCGGCGCTCGAGATTCGCTCCGAAAAATATTACAACCAGCTCCTCTCCACCTTCACGGCGATGGAGCGGCAGGTGTCCGCCTTCAAGGCGACCCAATCCTATCTCGAACAGCAGGTCAAGATGTGGACCGCCGACCGCGGCTGATGCCGGCGCGACTCGGATCCCACCAGCCAGATGGAGTGAATGAGCATGTACTTATCGCGGGGCCAGTTCGGGAATGCGCGGGCGCGCTACCAGGATGTCGACGTCGGCAGCCGGATCGAGGGCGCGACCCCGCACCAGCTCGTCGCGGTGATGTTCGAGGAGCTGTTGAAGTCGCTCGATGCGATGGCGGTAGCGGTTCAGCGCCGGGACCTGCTTCGGCGCGGGCGCTGCCAGTCGCGTGCGCTGGCGATCCTGAAGGGACTCGAGAACAGCCTCGACTTCGAAAACGGCGGCGACATCGCCGAGGGCCTGGCCTCGATCTATCGTGAGGCGACCCGGCTGATCCTCGCCGGCGGCAGGACGAACGACCCGGCGACGGTCGCCGCGGCACGCGAGATGGTGGGGGAGATCGCCTCCGCCTGGGATGCGATCGGCGCGAAAGCGGCCTAGGGTCCGTCCTCATGAGCCTGAACCGCTTCCCGGCGAAGGCCGGGATCCAGAGGTTCGGCCGGTGGGGCTGGGCCCCGGCCTTCGCC
This sequence comes from Allosphingosinicella sp., assembly GCA_049590095.1. Lineage (GTDB taxonomy): Bacteria > Pseudomonadota > Alphaproteobacteria > Sphingomonadales > Sphingomonadaceae > Allosphingosinicella. The sequence goes on from JBAWCC010000190.1 coordinate 7,746, forward strand.
GGGGAACAACGGTTTCGATCTCATCAGGACAGACTCTAAGCGGCCTTCAAGTCGTACTTGCGCATCTTTTCGATCAGGGTGGTGCGCTGGAGCAAGAGAAGGCGGGCCGCGTCGGCGATCACGCCGTCGGCAAGCTTCAACGCATCCTCGATGTAGCGCTGCTCGGTCTCGGCGAGGAGGGCGCGCAGATCGACCGGGCCGCCGCGGCTGAGCGCGGGCGCGGGGACCTCCGCGGCCGAAGCCGGCGCGGGAACAGGAGCCGCGGGAGCTTCCGTGGCCTGCCACAGAGCGGCGCGCTCGGTCGCGCTCACCCGGCCGCGCCGGAACAGGATCAGCTCGACATCGGCGGCGCGCAGCGTACGGCCGGCGAACAGGATGTTGGCCCTGTCGACGACGTTGCGCAGCTCGCGCACGTTACCGGGCCAGGCATGCCCCATCATCCGGTCGAGCGCTTCGGCGGAGAAGCTCGCGCGGTGTCCCGGATCCGTTCTCGACAGGAAATGCTCGACGAGGAGCGGAATGTCCTCGGCCCGCTCGGCGAGCGAGGGGAGTTCGATCGGGAACACACCCAGGCGGTAAAACAGGTCCTCGCGGAAGCGGCCGTCGTCGATCGCGGCGTCGATGTCGCGGTGGGTGGCGGAAACGATGCGCACGTCGACGCCGATCCGGCCGCGCCCGCCCACGCGCTGGACCGCGCGCTCCTCGAGCACGCGCAGCAGCTTGACCTGCATGTCGGCCGGCATGTCGCCGATCTCGTCGAGGAACAAGGTGCCGCCATCGGCTTCCTCGAAATGGCCCTTATGCTGCGTCACGGCGCCGGTGAACGCGCCCTTTTCGTGGCCGAAAAGCTCGGATTCAAGCAATTCCCGCGGGATCGCTCCGCAATTGACGGCGACATGAGCGTTCGAGGCGCGGCGGCTGGCGAGATGGAGGGCGCGGGCAACGACTTCCTTTCCGCTCCCCGACGGGCCGGTGATGAGGACCGATGCGTCGCTGCCGGCCACCTGTGCGACCAGCCGCCGGACCTCAACCATGGCCTGCGACCGTCCGATCAGTATTTCGTCAATGCGGGCGCCGATTGCCGCCCGTTCACGCACAACGTTCAAGTCCGCACCTTCGCGGAAACCGCCCCACAACCCACTTCCGGCCCCCCGGCTCTTATTCTTCGTTGCGCCCTTGATCCGTCGGCTACGGTTAACCATCAACTAACGCAGGTATAGTATTAGCTCCGAAAGGGACCTTTCGGATTTAATAAAAGCGAAAGTTCTCAATACTTCAAAGACGAAAATCATCGCCGACATCGACATCCTCATCGCGGCGCTCGAAAGCGGCGGAGTCAAGGTCGGCCATCCGGTCCTCGCCGATGGCTGACGAAGCATGAAGCCCGCGAGGCAATGAGCAGGGCATGCGGCGGCTCGAGTTGGCGCTGGAAATGCCGAGCCGCGGGATTACGAATCAGGCCTCGGCGAAGCTTGCGGCGCTCCCGCGGACAGAGCTTCGCGACCCGCATGCAGTCGTTCGGCGCTGCTCCGGTCCTGCCGGTTTCGGCCAACTTTTTGAAAAGCTTCAGCTTTTCACCGCTTTGGTGACCCCTACGGGACTCGAACCCGTGTTTTCGCCGTGAGAGGGCGACGTCCTGGACCGCTAGACGAAGGGGCCGTCGCGCGTCGAGGGGCGCATATCGGGGGAGGGGCTTGTTCTGTCAAGCTGGCGGACCCTAGGTACGCCGCATGTGCAATCTCTACAGCAACAAGATCGCCCCCGATGCGATCGCCCGGACCTTCGAGCAGCTCGGGATGGTCCTGGGCTTCCCCGACGGCCTGCCCAACCTGCAACCGCGCGAGGAAATTCGGATCACCGACACCGCGCCCGTCATCCGTTGGCGCGCCCAGGGCGCAGGGGAGGGGAGCGCCGAGCTGGTCCAGCGGCGGTGGAGCTGGCCGGGGCCGGGCGGAAAGCCGGTCTATAATTTCCGCTCGGACGGCCGCGAGTTCGGCAATTCGGACAAAGGCGGCCGCTGCCTGATCGTCACCGACGGCTTCTACGAATTCACCACGCCCAAGGAGCCGCGCCCCGACAAGCGCAAGGACCGATGGCTGTTCACGATGCCGGGGCGCGACTGGTTCTGCATCGCCGGGCTGTGGCGGACGACCGACGTCGGCGAGGCCTTCACGATGCTGACCACCGAGCCGGGGCCGGACGTGGCGCCCTACCACCACCGCCAGGTCGCGGTAATCGCCCATGAAGGGTGGCGCGCCTGGCTCGACGGCAGCGGCTCGGCGCACGACTTGCTGGGACCCTGTCCGGCAGGGACGCTCGAGGTGAGGACAGCCGGCTAGGTTCCAACTTTGTTCTTGCACTGCAGGATTAATCCTATTAAATTGGAGGCGACTCGAGAACGTTCGAGTCGCGGCTCTTTGATATCGTGAACCGGAAAAATGCGGCGCGGGCTCGACCCTCATGCCCTGGCACGAGGGCAGGGGCGGGGCAAAGGCTCGCCCGCGCGCCGGCCTCAGGCCGCCTCGGCGCCTCGCTCGCGGGCGAGCTCCGAGGCGACCAGCTCGGCCACTTCCATCGCCTGGGCCCGGTTGAGGCGGGGGTCGCAATGGGTGTGATAGCGGGCGGCGAGGTCGGCCTCGGTCACCGGATCGGCGCCGCCGGTGCATTCGGTGACGTCGCGGCCGGTCATCTCGACATGCACCCCGCCGCCGGACACGCCCTCGGCCCGGGCGGCGGCGAAGAAGGCCCTGAGCTCGCCGAGGATGAGGCCGAGCGGCCGGGTCTTGTAGCCGCTCACGGTCCGGACCGTGTTGCCGTGCATCGGATCGCAGGTCCACAGCACCGGATGGCCTTCAGCCTCGACCGCGCGCAGAAGCGGCGGAAGCGCCCGCCCGACCTCGCCGGCGCCCATCCGGCTGACGAGGGTGATCCTGCCGGGCTCCATCGCCGGGTTGAGGGTGTCGAGCAGGGTCAGGAGCAGGTCCGGGCTCAAGCTCGGCCCGCATTTGATCCCGACCGGGTTGGTCAGGCCGCGAAGATATTCGACATGGGCGGAAGCCGCGAAGCGGGTGCGGTCGCCGACCCAGAGGAAATGGGCCGAGCTTGCATACCAGCCGGCGCCGTCGCGGCGGGTCAGCGCCTGCTCGTAGGGGAGAAGAAGACCTTCGTGGCTGGTGTAGATCGGCTCCGGACCGGGACAGGCGCGCAAGTGGCTGAGAGCGGCGGCCGACTGGCCGTAGGCGCGGAACATCCGCTCCGGATCGGCCCGGCGGGCGGCTTCGTCGAAGGCGAGGCCGTTGACGATGTCGCCGCGATACATGGGCAGGTCGCGCCCGTCCTTCGATTCGAGCTCGCGGGAGCGGGGCTTGGCGAACTGGCCGGCGATCCGGCCGACCCGGACGATCGGAAGTCCGCTCGCCGCGGACAGGCGCCGGGCCATCGCGTCGATCAGGGCGGCGGTGCCCCGGATCGTCTCGGTCGAGAATTCGGCGAAGCTCTCGGCGCAGTCGCCGCCCTGGAGGAGGAAGGCGCGGCCGGCCTGGGCTTCGGCAAGCTCGGCCTTGAGTCGATGGGCCTCGGCGCTCGGCACCAAAGGCGGATAGGCGGCGAGCTCTCGCAGGGCGGCATCGAGCGCGGCGGGATCGTCGTAGACGGGCTGGTGCCGCGCCTCGAGCGCGCGCCAGCTTGCCGGGGTCCAGTCCTGCGCCATTGCAGACCCTTCGCGGATCGGGCCCGGCCGCGCAAGCAATTGACGCGTGCGGCCGATAAGTAGAGGGAAGCGCTTGTGAAAAGCCTCTTTGCCCATAGCGCCACGACCGGCGACGTCACCGTCCGGGTGTCGGTCAGCTTCCTTCCCGAACAGTCCGAACCGGGCCGCGGCCGCTGGTTCTGGGCCTATCATGTGCGCATCGAGAACGGATCGGCGCACGCGATCCAGCTGATCAGCCGCGACTGGACGATCGCGGACGCACGCGGCGGCCGGCACCAGGTCCAGGGCGAGGGCGTGGTCGGCGAGCAGCCGGTGATCGAGCCCGGAGGCTCGTTCGACTATGTGTCGGGCTGCCCGCTGCCGACTCCGACCGGCTGGATGGAAGGACATTATTCGATGGTCGGAGCGGACGGGCGGGCTTTCGACGCTCTCATCCCGCGCTTCCCGCTCGTCGCCCCCGCGGTCACGAGCTAGATCGGGGAAAGATCGGGCCGACCAAGGTCTCAAATCCGTTCGCCCCGAGCCTGTCGAAGGGGCTTCCTTCCCGGTCCGGGAGTGAAGATGAAAAGGGCTTCGACAGGCTCAGTCCGAACGGAAACAGGGACAAGTTATCCCCGCCGCTGTAAAAGGGACGTTGCTTCCCGGGAGTATTTTGCGATGCGTAACCTGATCTTCGCCACGGCGATCGCCGCTTTCGCCTGTGCGGCCGACGCCTTCGCCGCGCCCGTCCCGGCGCCCGTCCCTGCAAGGACGATGACCTGCCCGATCGGCGGCGCCGGCTTCCAGTTCCAACCGGTGGCCCCGCCGGTGGTGGCCGGCGAGCGGCCGGACGGAAAGCCGGTCGGAGGCGTGAGCTTCCCGATCGCCCTTCCCGAATGCCCGGACAACGGCCTCGTCCTCTACAAGGAATATGAGCCGGACGAGGTCGCCAGGCTCAAGCCGCTGATCGAGTCCGAAGCCTATCGGGCGCTGATCGAGAACGAGACCCAATATTACCGCGCCTATTGGCTGATGCGGGAAATGGGACTGGCGCCGGAGCTTTACCTGTGGGCCCTGCTCCAGGCGAGCTGGGAGGCGGAAGCCAAGCCGGAGCTGAGGAAGCGCTACCTGGAGGAGCTGGTCGAGGCTTCGGCGAAAGTGCCGCCGCGGCCCGGCGACCTCGGCTGGATCGGAATGGAGGGACGGGCGATCAACGCCCTTCGCGAGCTCGGGCGCTTCGACGAGGCGCTGGCGCGGCTGGACAAGGTCCCGCTCGCCGGGCTCGACGCGCCGGAGCCGACCGGGGCCGCCGCGACCCCGCAGGCGCTCGCTTTGGCTCGAAGCCGCCGCGGCTGGCGTACCTACTTCACCGAGATCAGGCCGGTCATCGAGCGCCGCGATTCCTCGCCCGAGCCGCTCGACCTGCTCCCCCGCGGCTACGCCGCGGGCCGCTGTCTCGACTCGGCCGGAAAGCTCGGCGAGGCCGGCCGGGCGTGGTGCGGGAAGGAAACCGAGACGGTCGCCGCGGTGAAAGCGGCGCGCGACAAGCAGGCGCAGGAGCTGAAGGCGCTGCGCCAGTCCCGCGAGGCGAGCGGTCGGTAGCTGCCTCCCCATCGCTTCGCGATAGGGAGGCAATTTACTTCAGCAACGTCACCAGGCGGCTCATCAGCGCGACGAAGCGGGGTTCGTCGAGTGGCTCGGTCTCGTCGTTCCAGGTCGCCGAGACCGCGATCCAGCGGCCGGAGCGGGTCTTCAGGAGGAGGCTGAGGTTGAGGACGCCCGGTTCCGAGCCGCCCTTGAAGCCGAAATAGTCGAAGTCCTTCGCCAGGGCCGGGCCCAGGCCGGGATTGATTGCAAGCAGGTCCAGAGCCGTCCGGTCTGCGCTCCGGCGCAGCCAGTCGAGCGTCCGGACGAGATCGCCGGTCGAGGCGAACCATTCGACGGTCGCGATCTCGGCGGGGCGGCCGCCGTGCCGGGAGGGGTCGAGGGTCGAGGCTTCGACCCGCTCCAGTCGCGGCAGCAACGCCCGCCGGCCCGCTTCGTCGGCCGACTTCCAGCGCTCGAGAGGGGCGGGATCGCCCAGCTTGAGGGCGAAGGCGTCGCGGGTGGAGAGGAAGGGGCGGTTGCGCTCGGGCGCCCGCACCCCGAGCTCGGGCAGAAGCCGCTCCACCTTGTCGCGGCCCAGCGCGCCGAGAAGGGTATCGGTGGCGCTGTTGTCGCTTTTCGAGATCATCAGGGCGGCGAGGCTGTGGAGAGTGATGGGCGAGCCCTTCGGCCAGTCCTGGACGAGGCCGGAGGGCAAAGAAGGGGTGCCGAGCGGAACGACGTCGCTCCAGCGCCGCTCGCCCGCCTTCACCGAGCGCACAAGCTCGGCCAGGACGAACAGCTTGAACGCGGAGCCGATCGCCAGCGGGCGGTCCGCTGTCCGGGTGAGGAAGCTTGCCGGCCCGGCTTCCTCGAGCCGGGCGGCGGCGAGCGAGACCTCGCCTGGCAGGGCGGCCATTTCGCCGTAGACCGCGGCGATGTCGGCGGCGGAGGATTCGGCGCCGGCGACGAGCAGACCCTCGACCAGATGCGGCGGCCCCGGGCCGACCGCCATCCGGAGCCGAACCACGGCCCGCTCGAAGCGGACCGAAACGGTCCCGGACGTCGCGCCGCTCGCCTCGATCCGCTCGACGCTCCGGGCCGCGCCGTAGCTCGACTTGAGCCGCGCAGCGACCGCCGCCACTTCCGCGGGCGGGATCCTGGCGAGGAAGGCCGGCGAGAAGAAGCGATCCGGCGCAAGGTCCCCGGCCAGCACCCGCACCAGCTCGCCGGAGCGCTGGACGAAGGCGGTCGACGGCTGCGCCGCCGCGGCCGTCCCCGTCCAAAGGACGAGGAGCAGCAGTGCGTCCCGGAGCAGGCTCAATCCGATCGCGGTTTCGCCTCGGCCGTCAGGTCCAGCATTTCGATCCGGGCCTGGGGCGAACGCACCCTGCGGTGGGTGGCCGGCGCCTTATAGTCCCAGAGGGAGGTGAGGCTGTACCGTTCCACCCGATAATGACCCTCGGGACCGCCGGCCTGCGAGTAGATCCGCCCGGCGATCGAGTCGAGCACCGGCTTCGCCCAATTGGTGGAGCCCCGGCTTCGAAGCATTTCGACGTCGTCGACCCGGCCGTCCGCGCCGATCCGGAAGCCGACGTCGATCCACTGCTTCTCGAACGCCTGCATCGGCATTCGCCGCAAGATCCAGCCGGACACCCCGAGATCGGCCGCGTTGACGGGCGTGTCGATCGGCGGGGCGAAGATCAGAACCGGCCGGTCGCCGCTCATCCCGCGCAAATCGGCGGCAAGCGCGTCGGAGTCGGCGGGCTGGCCCTTCTCCCGATCGAGGCGCGCCAGGAGCACGAGCGCCGCGGCCCGCGCCGGCCTTGCGGCCGCAGTCCGGTCGGCGGCGATCTCCTTCAGCGCGGCCCGGGCGAAGACCTCATTGTCCTCGAGCTGGTGGAGCCAGGCGGCGCGAAGCCGGATCTGAGCGGCGATGTCGTCGCGGTCGAGCCGCTCCGCCTTGCGCCGCATCTTGCCGTAGATCCGGCGCGATCGTTCCGTCCGGCCGAGCGTCGCGTACATTTCCGCTTTTTCGAGCTCGGCGGCGATGATCCTCACATCGTCGCCGCCGATCCCCGCCTTCAGGGAGCGGGCGATGGCGTTGGTCGACGATTCGTAGGAACGGCCCTCGCCGAGATGGGCGGCGATCCGCCCGTTGGCCCGATACAGATCGGCGAGCGGGACGGGATGGGCCGATGCATGGCCCCGGTTGCGGGCGATCGACGCCAGGGTGGTCCGGCGGGCGGCCTTGTAGTCGCCGGCGACGAACAGATTCTCGGCATGGGCGAGGGTCGCGTCGATATCCTCGTTCGGCGGGCATTTGCGGGCGAGGCATTCGGCCAAAGCGCGGCGGGACTCCTCGAGCGGCCGGCCGGTCACCACGATGGTCCGGTTGTCCGTCTTCGGGCTCGGATCCTGCGCGGCGGCGGGGAGGGCGGCGGTGACGGCGGCGGATAAGGCTATAGCGAGCAGTTCCATCCGGGGTGCGCCTTCCTTGTCTTCGACGGCTTTCGGATAAGCGATTTGCCCGGGGAAAGCTACCGAGCGCCCGCCGGGCCCTCGGCCGCGCTCAGGCGTCGATTTCCTCCTCGGCGATCTCGGCGGCGTGGCTCTGGATGAAGTTGAAGCGGTGCTCGGGGTTTCGGCCCATGAGGCGGTCGACGAGGTCGCGGACCGGCTGCTGCGGCTGGTAGCCGTCGGGCAGGGTTACGCGGATCAGCGAGCGGCTTTTGGGGTCCATCGTCGTCTCGCGAAGCTGCGAGGGGTTCATCTCGCCGAGGCCCTTGAACCGGCTGATCTCGACCTTCTTGCCCTTGAACAGGGTCGCTTCCAGCTCGCCGCGATGGGCGTCGTCCCGGGCGTAGGCGACGGTCGGCCCCGACGACAGCCGGTAGAGCGGCGGCTGCGCGAGATAGAGGCAGCCTTGTTCGACGATGGGACCCATTTCCGTAAAGAAGTACGTCATGAGCAGAGTGGCGATGTGGGCGCCGTCGACGTCGGCGTCGGTCATGATGATGATCCGGTCGTACCTGAGCTGTGCCGGGTCGCAGCGCTCGCGGGTGCCGCAGCCGAGCGCCAGGCCGAGATCGGCGATCTCCTGATTGCCCCGGATCTTGTCGGCGCTGGCCGAGGCGACGTTCAATATCTTGCCGCGTATGGGGAGGATCGCCTGGGTCTTGCGGTCGCGCGCCTGCTTGGCCGAGCCGCCGGCGCTGTCGCCTTCGACGATGAACAGCTCCGTCCCGGCGGGATCGTCCGAATTGGCGCAGTCGGTGAGCTTGCCGGGGAGGCGTACCTTGCGCCCGCTGGTCGCGGTCTTGCGCTTGATCTCGCGCTCGGCGCGGCGCTTCAGCCGGTCGTCCATCCGGTCGAGGACGAAGGCGAGAAGAGCCCGGCCGCGCTCCATATCGTCGGCGAGATAATGATCGAAATGGTCGCGGACCGCCGCCTCGACGAGGCGGGCGGCGTCGGGGCTGGTCAGCCGGTCCTTGGTCTGGCTCTGGAACTGGGGGTCGCGGATGAAGACGGAGAGCATCACCTCGGCGCCGCCGATCACGTCCTCGGCCTGCACCTCCTTGGCCTTTTTCTGCTGTCCCGTGAGCTCGGCAAAGGCGCGTATGCCGCGGGTCAGGGCCGCCCTGATCCCCTGCTCGTGGGTGCCGCCGTCGGGGGTGGGGATGGTGTTGCAATAATAAGAGGAGCCGCCCTCGGTCCAGAGCGGCCAGGCGACCGCCCATTCAACCAGCCCCAGGCCGCCGGGGAAATCCTGCCGGCCGGAGAAGAAGTCGCTGGTCGCGCAATTGCGTGTCCCGATCTGCTCCCTGAGATGGTCGGCGAGGCCGCCGGGGAACTGGAACACCGCCTCGGCGGGCGTGTCGTCGGAGATGAGCGACGGGTCGCATCGCCAGCGGATCTCGACCCCGGCGAACAGATAGGCCTTAGAGCGGGCGAGGCGGTACAGGCGCGCGGGCTTGAACCTGGCCTCGCCTCCGAAAATCTCCGTGTCGGGGACGAAGCTCAGGGTGGTGCCCCGGCGGTTCTGGGTGGGGCCGCGCGGCTCCAGCTTCGAGGTCGGCTCGCCGCGCGAATAGGTCTGGCGGTAGAGCTCCTTGTTGCGCGCCACCTCGACCACGGTTTCGCTGGAGAGGGCGTTGACGACGCTGACCCCGACTCCGTGCAGGCCGCCCGAGGTCGCATAGGCCTTGTTGGAGAATTTGCCCCCGGAATGGAGCATGGTCAGGATCACTTCGAGCGCCGACTTGCCCGGATAGCGGGGATGCTCGTCGATCGGGATGCCGCGGCCGTTGTCGGTGACGGTGAGCCGCCCGGCGGTTCCCTCCACCGCCTCCAGGGTCACCTCGATCCGGGTCGCGAAGCCGGCGACGGCCTCGTCCATCGCATTGTCGAGAACCTCGGCGGCGAGATGGTGGAGCGCCCGCTCGTCGGTGCCGCCGATATACATGCCCGGCCGGCGGCGGACGGGCTCCAGCCCCTCCAGCACCTCGATCGAATGGGCGTCGTAATCGGACGAAGGGGCGGCGGTGGACGCGAACAGGTCTGACATGGGGGAGGTATAG
>JBAWCC010000191.1:0-4027 GCA_049590095.1 Allosphingosinicella sp.
GATCAGGGTCGAGCGCTCCTGCGCGGGCGCGGCGGCCGCCGCCGCCAGGGCAAGGAGGACGGCCAGGCAAAGTCGCCAGCTCTTCATCGGCGCCGCTCTTTCAGAATCTCCTCGAAAAAGTCGTCCGCGGCCTGGAAGCTCGCAAGCCAGTTCGAATGGAGGTGGAAGCTATGGCGCTCGTTCGGGAAGACGAGCTCGCGATAGGGGATCCGCCGGGCGGCGAGCTCCCGGGCCAGGATCACCGACTGCGAGAAGTCGACGTTGCGGTCGTCGTCGCCGTGAATCAGGAGGACCGGCGAGCGCCAGCGCTCGATCGCTCCGAGCGGAGAGGAATCCCATTGGAGCTGCCGAGCCTCGGCCTGGGCCTCGGGCGAGAGGCTGTTGGGCACCGGCCGGAGCATCGAATGGACTCCGTGGAAATCCACTCCGGCGGCGAACAGGGCACTGTCTCGGGCGAGCCCGAGCGCGACCAGATAGCCGCCCCAGCTCCCGCCCCAGATTCCGACCCTCACGGGGTCGACGTCGGAGCGGGCCGCGAGCCAGCGCCCGGCGGCGAGGACGTCGCGATATTCGGAAGCGCCGCCGCGGGCGAGATCCGCCGCGTCCCGGAACGCGTTGCCGTAGCCGGTGCCGCTTCGATAATTGACCGCGAGCACGTGATAGCCCCGGGACGCCAGATGCTGGTTGAACACATAGGCGTTGGAATAATAACCGGAAGGGTGGAAGCCGAGCAGCATCTGCCGGCGCGGCCCGCCATGGACGTAGACGATCGCCGGACGCTTCCCCGACCCGCGCCCGCGGAACAGCTGGCCGTGGACTTCCACTCCGTCCGCGGCCCGGAACCGGACCGGCTCGGGCGCGACGAAACCGGAAGCGGCCATGGGCGGCTTCAGCGGCCGGAGCCCGCCTTCGACGAGGGCCGGGTGAGCGGGGCGCGAGACGTCGGTGGCGATCACGGCCAGCGCCGCCCCGCCGAGCACAGGCGCCGATTCGATCCCGGTCCCGATCGTGACTTGCGCCGGGGCGCCCCCTGACAAGGGCCGCCGCCAGATGTGGCGCCGATCGAGGTCGCCCTGATTGCCGGCATAGACGAGCGAGCGGCCGTCGGCGCCGAGCGTGAACATCTCGACCTCGAAGGCCCCGGGAGTCAGGTCCCTCGGGGTTCCGCCTTTCTCCGAATCGAGCGCGTAAGCATGAAGCCAGCCGCTGCGTTCCCAAGGGAAGACGAGCCGGCCGTCCTTGCTCCAGAACAGGTCCTGGCCGCGCGATTCGTAATAGCGGGCTCCGGCGCCGGACGGCGCGGCCCAAAGCTCGCGGGCAGCTCCGCTTGCGGCGTCGACGATCCGGACCGACCAATAAGGGCCGCTGTCCTTCGCCGCTCCGGCCGGAGCGTCGAGATGGCGGATATAGGCTATCCGGCGGCCGTCGGGCGAGAAGACCGGCTCGACCGAGAAGCCGAGGCCCGGGTCGAGGAACCGGATCCTCGGCTTCCCGGGCTCGAGAAGAGCGACGAAGCTGTAATCGCCGCGATGGCTGACGAAGAGGAGCCGGGTCCCGTCCGGCGACCATTGCAGCCGCCTGATCTCGCCTCCGGCCGAGGCCAGCCTGCGCGCCTCGCCGCCGCGCCGCCACAGCCAGACCTCGCCGCGCTTCGTAAATGCGAGCCGGGTGCCGTCCGGCGAAAAGGTGGGCGAATGGCCCGCGGCGACCGGGAGCGGCTCGCCCCCCGCGGTTGCCGCGAGGAATATCCGCTGCTGGGGCGGCTCGGCTTCCGAGGCAGCGTTGGGGAGCGCGGAATCCCGGGCTTCCGGGTCGCCGCCGCGAACGAAAGCGAGCTTCGAGCCGTCGGAGTTCAGTGCCAGATCGTAGAGCTGCTGCCCGTCGTCCCGGGTGAAGGCGGTCAGAGGCCGGGCCGGTTTTCCCTTCTCGGCGAACCAGATGTTGCGCACTCCGGCCGCGCTCTCGACCCAGGCGAAGCGCGGGGCGTCGCGGGCTCCGACCAGCTCGCTCGCGACCGGAAGGGCGAGAGCGGCTTCGAGCGAGTCGCGCTTCGGGAGGGTGGAGGCCGAGACAGGACCGAGCATGAGCCCGGCTGCCCAGAGCCCGAGAAGAAACCGTCTCAGCAAAATCATCCGCCCCCTTCTGAAGCCCCCATCCGCCCCCGACAAGCGCGGCGGCCCTTGCCATGCGCGGGGGTTATGGCCGCCGGAATCCTCTGAATGAGACGCCGGGCATTGCTCCGGCCGGCTATGGCTCTAGGCTGGATCGGGCGGTTCGGTTCCACTTCCCCTCTCCCGTCCGGTACGGGAGAGGAGGGGCCCACCGCGAAGCGGTGGGAGGTGAGGGTCTTGCGGACTCCGGAGTACAGACCCTCACCTCCCAAGCTCCGCTTGGGTCCCTCCTCTCCCACGAAAAGCGGGAGAGGGGCATTGTGGCTTGCTCTTGCCATCTTCGCCGTGTCTCCGGCAGCCGCCGAGGGACCGGCCAGCCTCCAGCAACGAGTCGAAGCCAGGCTGGCGCAAGCCGGGCCCGGCACCCGCTTCGGGCTCGTCGTCGCGACCGAGGAAGGCCGGGAGATCGTCGCAATCGCTCCGGAATCGCGATTCATCCCGGCCTCCAACACGAAGATGTTCACGACCGCCGCCGCTTATGCCGCGATTCCCGGGGTCGACGCTCCGGATACGGCCGGCGGCGCCGCGGTGCGGCTCGAGACGGGGAGGGGCGCGGTGCCCGACGTCGTCCTCGAGGGGCGGGGCGACGCCCGGCTGTCGAGCCGCGCCGACTGCGTCCGAAATTGTCTCGCGGCGCTCGCCGACGCGGTCGCGGCCCGGGCCCGGGCGGTCGGCGACGTGATCGGCGACGACAGCCTGTTCCCCGACCAGCGCTGGAGCCCGGGGATGAGCTGGAACAATATCCCGACCCGCTCCGGCACCGCCACCTCGGCGCTCAGCCTCGACGACAATGAGCTTCACATGCGCGTCTTCCCGGCCGCTCCGGGCGCGCCGCCGAGGCTCGAGCCGACGGATTATTTCGAGGTCGACAATCGGGCGATGACCGTCGCGGGCGGGACGACGGCTCTGGAGTTCGACCGGCATCCGGGGACCCGCCTGATCCGCCTGACCGGGACGATCGCGGCGGGGGGCGAGCCCGAGCTGCTGCGCTTCGGAATCGACGATCCGGCGCATTATGCGGCCTGGAGGTTCAAAGCATTGCTCGAGGAAAGGGGGGTGCGGGTCGCCGGCGGCGTCGGCGTCCGCCATCGCCCGCTTCGTCCCGCCGACGATCCGGCGGTGAGGAACGGCGCACCGCCCGCGCGTCCGCCCCGCTCCGAGCCTCTCGCAAGCCTGACCCCGCCGCCGCTGGCCGCCGACATCGCACTCACCAACAAGGTCAGCCAGAACCTCCACGCCGAGCTGCTCCTGCGACGGGTCGGTCTTCGGGACGGCACCGGCTCGATCGCCGACGGGCTTGCGTCGGTGCGGGCCATGCTGGGGCAGGCGGGCGTGCCGAGCGCCGGCTATTCTTTCTCGGACGGGTCCGGAATGTCGACCTACAACCGGGTCGCGCCTCGCGCGATGATCCGCTTCCTGCGCTGGGCGGGCGGCCAGCCCTGGGGCCCGGCGTGGCGCGAGAGCCTGCCGGTCGGGGGCGTCGACGGCACTCTCGCAAGGCGCTTCAAGGGCAGTGCGCTCGAAAGGCGCCTGTTCGCCAAGACGGGGAGTCTCAACGCCACCTCCGCTCTTTCGGGCTACATGATCGGGAAGAGCGGCCGGACTCTGATCTTCTCGGCTTATGCCAACGACATTCCCGAGGGAGCCGCCGCGACTGCGGCGATGGACGCAGCGCTGCTGATGGTCGCCGAGGCGAATTAGCAACATCCGGATCGGATCGATCTGAAGGAGATCGGGGGCTTGTCGTTCCTATATTGTTCTTGATGCCGAGTCGTGAGGGGCTCGGGTGGCTCTTTGACATTGTTGAATGAACTGACGGGGTGTTCTTTGCCCCTCTCCCTGTAGGGGAGAGGGAG
>JBAWCC010000192.1:0-7523 GCA_049590095.1 Allosphingosinicella sp.
GCCGAGGACGAGCCCGTCCTGAACGAGCAGCAGGCGGGCCCGAACCGGATCGGCGGCGACGGCGCGCCCTCGGTCGCCGGCCGCGCGGGGCAGGAAAAGCAATAAGGGGCCCGGGGATGGCCGGAAGCAAGGCGCCCACCCCCGAAGCCTATCTCGACGAGCTTGAGCCGGACCGCGCCGCGTTCGTTTCCCGATTGCGCGATCTGGTCAACGCCAACCTCCCCGACGGCTATGCCGAGCGAATGAGCTGGGGGATGATCAGCTGGGAAGTGCCGTCGGACCTCTATTCCGACACCTATAACGGCCAGCCGCTCGTCTATGCGGCCCTCGCCGCCCAGAAGAATTATACCGCTTTCTATCTCAATTGCGTCTCCGCCTCCGAAGAGCGGACCGAGCGGCTGAAGGCACGGTGGGCGGCCTCCGGCAGGAAGCTCGACATGGGCAAGAGCTGCCTTCGCTTCAAACGCGCCGAGGATGTCGCCGAGGACGTGCTGGCGGAAACCATCCGGTCGATCCCGGTCGACCGCTTCATCGCGGAGTACGAGGCGGGGCGACGCTGAGCGCTTCCCGGCAACGGCCGGAACCCAGTCTTCCCCTCCGCGCCGCCGGGCCCCGGCCTTCGCCGGGGAACGGGAGTTCAGTCGCAGGTCACCTGCTCGCCATTGGCGGCGTAATAGTCGCAGACGTGCTTCCAGGCTTCCTCGGCGGTGTCGACGAAGGTGAACAGCTTGAGATCGTCGGGCGCGATCACGCCTTCCTCGACCAAAGCGTCGAAATCGACCACCCGCTCCCAGAACTCGCGGCCGAAGAAGAGGATCGGAAGCGGCTTGACCTTCCCGGTCTGGACCAGGGTGAGTAGCTCGAACGCCTCGTCGAACGTTCCGAAGCCGCCGGGGAAGACCGCGACGGCGCGGGCGCGGAGAAGGAAGTGCATCTTCCTCAGCGCGAAATAGTGGAACTGGAAACTGAGCGCGGGCGTGACATAGGGGTTGGGCATCTGCTCGTGCATCAGCACGATGTTGAGACCCACCGATTCGGCCTCTTCGTCATGGGCACCGCGATTCGCCGCTTCCATGATCGACGGGCCGCCGCCCGAGCAGACGACGAAATGCCTCCAGCCCTTGTCGTCCGGTTCGCAGCGGCTGGCCAGGCGGGCGAGCTTGCGCGCCTCGTCATAATATTTGCCCTTCGACTTGAGCCGCTCGGCGATTCGGCGCTGCTCGTCGGTCGATGCCGCAGCGATGAGGGCCTCGGCGCTCGCCGGCTCGGGGATCCGGGCGGAGCCGTAGAAGACGAAGAGGGAGCCGATCCTGGCCTCGTCGAGCAGCAGCTCGGGCTTCAGCAATTCGAGCTGGAAGCGGACCGGGCGGAGATCCTCGCGGAGCAGGAAGTCCATGTCCTGGAAGGCGAGGCGATAGGCGTCGTGCTCGGTCTGGGGCGACTGAGTCTGCTGGGCGGCGGTCTCGGCTTCCTGGCGGGCGTCCGGGAAGGTTCGGCTGGGCGGGACGGGATCGGTCATGGCCGCCGTTTAGCGGCAATAAGGGCCTTGTCCCATGTCCAAATGAAGATGGTCGCGGTGGAAGGCGTCGGCATCCGGGCCGAGTATTATGCCGAAGCGCCTGCAGCCGGCGGAATGAACGGCGCGAAGGAAGCGCCGAACGTCCT
This sequence comes from Allosphingosinicella sp., assembly GCA_049590095.1. Classification (GTDB taxonomy): domain Bacteria; phylum Pseudomonadota; class Alphaproteobacteria; order Sphingomonadales; family Sphingomonadaceae; genus Allosphingosinicella. Next base: position 1,666 of record JBAWCC010000192.1, read on the forward strand.
CGTCGCGCCCGTTCCAGCCCTCCTTGACCGTTATCCGGCGGCCATCGGCGAGAACGAAGACGCCGATGTCGACCGCATTGGCCCGGCCATGCTCGCTGAGCCGGGCGCCGGGGCGGCTGTTGACCGGTCGGCAGCTATAGGTGCCGAAGCTCTCGATCCTGGCCACCGGGCCGCCGAGCCATGCCCTGGCCGCGGGCTGCACCGCCTCGCGGGTCCAGCGGGCGAACTGGCGCGCCAGCGGGCAGGTCATCGCTCCGAGATTGGTCACCGGAGTGCCGATGTCGAGGAGCTGGACCGCGCCGAGCGCGGTGCAGCCGTTGCCGAAGTGCCGGTCGGGAAGAGCCTTGAAGCGGACCCCCTCGCGGGCGAGGTCGGCCCGGCATTGCAGGGTCTCGCGGGCCGGGGCGGGGCGGTCCTGGGCGACGGGCACCGGGCGGCGGTCGCTGGACGGGATGCAGGCGGCGAGAAGCAAGGTCAGGGAAATGGCCCAGCGCATCGCGGGAGGCTGTGGCTTCGACGAGGCGCCGTCAAGCACATCGTCATTCCAGCGAAGGCCGGCATCCCAGCGGGTGAAAGGCGCCGGGCTCTTCACCCCCGGGGCCCCAGCCTTCGCTGGGGCGACGGGAAGGGCGGTTGACACCGCCGCCCTCGCCCCTAAACCCCGCGTCGGGCCACGCCGTCCCAACGCGGCGCGTGCTCTCTGTGAGGAGAGTCGAAGAGTGACGATTACCAATTCCGAAGCCATTGGCGCGCCCGCGCACCAGGCAAAGCCTGACACCCGGCCAGAGCGCCCTTTTTTCTCCTCCGGCCCGTGCGCGAAGCCGCCCGGCTGGGGTCCCGAGCATCTCGCTTTGGGCTCGCTCGGGCGATCGCACCGATCGAAGCTGGGCAAGGCCCGGCTCGGCCACGCCATCGATCTGACCCGGCGGGTCCTTCGAATTCCCGACGGCCACCGGATCGGGATCGTCCCCGCCTCCGACACCGGCGCCGTCGAGATGGCCTTGTGGTCGATGCTGGGCGCGCGGCCGGTGACTTTGCTCGCCTGGGAAAGCTTCGGCGAAGGCTGGGTGACCGACGTCGTCAAGCAGCTGAAGCTCGACGCAGCCGTGATCAGGGCCGATTATGGCGATCTGCCCGACCTCGCCGCCGTCGACCCGGGACACGACGTGGTCTTCACCTGGAACGGCACTACTTCCGGAGTAAAAGTCCCCAACGGCGACTGGATCAGCGACTCCCGCGAGGGCCTGACCATCGCCGACGCGACCTCCGCCGCTTTCGCCCAGGACCTTCCCTGGGACAAGATCGACGTCGCCACCTTCAGCTGGCAGAAGGCGCTGGGCGGAGAGGGCGGCCACGGGATGCTCGTCCTCGGCCCCCGCGCGGTCGAGCGGCTGGAGAGCTACACGCCGCCCTGGCCGCTTCCCAAGATCTTCCGGATGACGAAAGGCGGCAAGCTGATCGAGGGCATCTTCCGGGGCGAGACGATCAACACGCCGTCGATGCTCGCCGTGGAGGATTATATCTTCGCGCTCGAATGGGCGATCGGAGTCGGCGGACTGCCCGGACTCATCGCCCGCTCCCAAGCCAATGCCGCGGCGGTGGACGCCTGGGTCGGGCGAACCGCCTGGGTCGAGCATCTCGCCACGGCGCCGGAGACCCGGTCCAACACCAGCGTCTGCCTCAAGTTCGCACAGGGCGGCGATCCGGAAGCCCAGGCGGCTCTGGTCAAGAGGATGGCCGGGCTGCTCGAAGCGGAGGGAGTCGGCTACGACCTCGCAAGCTATCGCGACGCTCCGCCGGGCCTGAGGCTCTGGTGCGGGGCGACGGTCGACACCGAAGATCTCGAGGCGCTCTTTCCCTGGCTCGACTGGGCCCGGCACGAGGCTCGATCGAGTTGATCCGTCACCCCAGCGAAGGCTGGGGTCCATGCGGGCTCGTCACCGTTTCAGATTCAGCTTGGATCCCAGCCTTCGCTGGGATGACGGAGTAACAAGATGCCCAAAGTTCTCATTTCCGATTCCATGGACCCCAAGGCGGCCGAAATCTTCCGCGACAAGGGCGTCGAGGTCGACGAGAGGCCCGGCCTTTCGAAGGACGAGCTGAAGGCGATCATCGGCCAGTATGACGGCCTCGCCATCCGCTCGGCGACCAAGGTCACCGAGGATTTGCTCAAGTCCGCGACGAACCTCAAGGTGATCGGCCGGGCCGGAATCGGCGTGGACAATGTCGACATCCCGGCCGCCACCGCGCGCGGAATCGTCGTCATGAACACGCCGTTCGGCAATTCGATCACCACCGCCGAACATGCCATCGCCCTGATGTTCGCCCTCGCCCGCGATCTTCCCGCCGCCGATTCCTCCACCCAGGCGGGCAAGTGGGAGAAGAACCGCTTCATGGGCGTGGAGCTGACCAACAAGACCCTGGGGCTGATCGGCGCCGGCAATATCGGCTCGATCGTCGCCGACCGGGCGCTCGGCCTGAGGATGAAGGTCGTCGCCTACGATCCCTTCCTGACCGCGGAGCGGGCGCTCGACCTTGGCGTCGAGAAGGCCGAGCTCGACGAGCTTCTCGCCCGCGCGGATTTCATCACCCTCCACACGCCGCTGACCGAGCAGACCCGAAACATCCTCTCCCGCGAGAATCTGGCCAGGACCCGCAAGGGCGTCCGGATCGTCAATTGCGCCCGCGGCGGCCTGATCGACGAGGTCGCGCTCAAGGAGGCGCTGGAAAGCGGCCATGTCGCCGGAGCGGCGCTCGACGTGTTCGTCGAGGAGCCGGCCAGGGAGAGCCCCTTGTTCGGCACCCGCGGCCTGGTCGCGACCCCCCACCTCGGCGCCTCGACCACCGAGGCGCAGGTCAACGTCGCGATCCAGGTCGCCGAGCAGATGGCCGAGTTCCTGATGCGCGGCGGGGTCACCAACGCGCTCAACATGCCTTCGCTCTCCGCGGAGGAGGCGCCCCGGCTCAGGCCCTATATGGCGCTCGCGGAGAAACTCGGTTCGCTGGTCGGCCAGCTTTCGCACGGCCCGATCGCCGGCCTCTCGATCGAGGTCGAGGGCGCCGCCGCCGAGCTCAACATGAAGCCGATCACCGGCGCGGTCCTCGCCGGCTTCATGAGGATCCATTCGGACAGTGTGAACATGGTCAACGCGCCCTTCCTGGCCAAGGAACGCGGGCTCGACGTTCGCGAGATCCGTCACGATCGGGAGACCGACTATCACACCCTGCTGAGGGTTTCGGCGATGACCTCGGCGGGGGACCGGCCGGTGGTCGGCACCCTGTTCGCCAATTCCACCCCGCGCCTGGTCGAGATTTTCGACATCAGGGTCGAGGCGGAGCTCGAGGGCGAGATGATCTACATCGTCAACGAGGACATGCCCGGCTTCATCGGCCGGCTCGGCACCCTGCTCGGCGAGGAAGGAGTCAATATCGGCACCTTCAGCCTGGGACGCCGCGAGGCGGGAGGCGAAGCCGTCGCCCTGGTGTCGGTCGACAGCCATATCGGGCCGGAGCTGGTGGCGAAGCTTCAGGGTCTTCCGGGCGTGAAAAGGGTGGCGCCGCTTCGGTTTTAATTCCCCTCCCTGTAAGGGAGGGGCTAGGGGTGGGTGGCGAGCGCAGCGAGCCTTGCTGCCTTTCGAGTTTAGGCCGCCTTCGGCGGACCCACCCCCAACCCCTCCCTTGAAGGGAGGGGAGAAGAGCGCAGGAGCATCGCGTGGCCAACGTCACCGTCATCGGAGTCCAGTGGGGCGACGAGGGGAAGGGCAAGATCGTCGACTGGCTGGCGAGCCGGGCGGACGTCGTCGCCCGCTTCCAGGGCGGGCACAATGCCGGCCACACGCTCGTCGTCGGCGACCAGACCTACAAGCTGTCGCTTCTCCCCTCCGGAATCGTCCGGGGCACGCTCTCGGTCATCGGCAACGGGGTCGTGCTCGATCCCTGGGCGTTCAGGACCGAGGTCGAGCGGCTCGGCGAGCAGGGCGTCGCGGTGACCCCCGAAACCCTCCAGGTCGCCGACACCTGCCCGCTCATCCTCCCCTTCCACCGCGACCTCGACGCGCTTCGCGAGGACGCTTCGGGCCAGGGCAAGATCGGGACGACGAGGCGCGGAATCGGCCCGGCCTATGAAGACAAGGTCGGCCGCCGGGCGATCAGGGTCTGCGACCTCGCCCATCTCGGTCATCTCGGTCCCCAGATCGATCGGCTCTGCGCCCATCACGACGCGCTTCGCGCCGGCTTCGGCGAGCCGCCGATCGACCGAGCCCGGCTCGAGGACGATCTGGGCGAGATCGCCGAGTTCGTCCTTCGATTCGCCCGGCCGACCTGGATCACTCTCAACGAGGCCAAGGCGAGCGGCAAAAGGATCCTGTTCGAGGGCGCCCAGGGCGTGCTTCTCGACGTCGACCACGGCACCTATCCGTTCGTCACCTCGTCCAACACCGTCGCCGGAACCGCGGCGGGCGGAAGCGGCCTCGGGCCGGGCGCGGCGGGCTTCGTGCTCGGGATCGTCAAGGCCTATACCACAAGGGTCGGCGCCGGCCCCTTCCCGACCGAGCTGGAGGACGAGACCGGCCAGCGGCTGGGGACAAGGGGCCGCGAGTTCGGCACCGTCACCGGCCGCAAGCGCCGCTGCGGCTGGTTCGACGCGGTGCTGGTCCGCCAGGCCTGCGCCGTCGCCGGGGTGACCGGAGTGGCCCTGACGAAGCTGGACGTCCTCGACGGATTCGAGGAGCTTCGAATCTGCACCGGCTACCGGCTTCGCGGCGAGGCGCTCGACCATCTCCCCGCCCATGCCGCGGACCAGGACGCGGTCGAGCCGGTCTACGAGACGATCCCCGGCTGGGCCGAATCGACCGCGGGCGCTCGCAGCTGGGCGGAGCTTCCGGCGCAGGCGATCAAATATATCAAGCGGATCGAGGAATTGTGCCGGATCTCCGTGGCTTTGGTCTCGACGAGCCCGGAGCGGGAGGACACGATCCTGGTGCGGGACCCGTTCGCGGACTAGGTTGCCTCCCCGGCGAAGGCCGGGACCCAGTCCTTGCAGCGCCCTGCCTTCGAAAGCTGGACCCCGGCCTTCGCCGGGGAGCATGCCTCCAGCCCCCCTTCCCCTCCGCCTCGCCCGAGCCTATCGCGCCGGAATGGCTAACATCCTCGTCACCGGAACCAGCCGAGGCATCGGCAAGGCGATCGCCGCCGCGCTCGAAGGCCACAGCGTCGTCGGCCACTCGACCCTGGGCGGCGACGGCATGGTCGCCTCCGACCTCTCCGCCCCGGGCGCCGCCGGCCGCCTGTGGGACGAGGCGCTGGAGCGGCTCGGCGGGCGGATCGACGCCCTGGTCAACAATGCCGGGATATTCGAGGCCGCCCCGATCGACCTTCCGGGGGAGGAATGGACCGAGGCGTGGGAGCGGACGATGCGGGTCAACCTCACCGCCTCGGCGGAGCTGTGCCGCCTCGCCGTCCTCCATTTCCGGGACCGGGGCGGAGGCAGGATCGTCAACGTCGCGAGCCGCGCCGCCTATCGCGGCGACAGCCCGCAGCACTGGCATTATGCCGCATCGAAGGGCGGGATGATTGCGATGACCAAGTCGATCGCGCGCGGCTATGCGGCCGACGATATCCTCGCTTTCGCCGTCTGCCCCGGCTTCACCGCCTCGGAAATGGTCGAGGATTATCTGGCGAGCCGCGGCGGCGAGAAGATCGTCGCCGACATCCCGCTCGGCCGGGTCGCGAGCGCGGACGAAGTGGCGGAGACGGTGCGCTGGCTCGCCGTGGACGCGCCCGCTTCGGCGACCGGGACGGTGATCGACGTCAACGGGGCGAGCTATGTCCGGTAGCCGCACCCCGGCGAAGGCCGGGGC
>JBAWCC010000193.1:0-3077 GCA_049590095.1 Allosphingosinicella sp.
CGCCTGCGCGGAGCTGGTTGCCGACGCGGGCGTGGCGCGGGTCGTCGCCGCCCTCCGGGATCCGGACGGGCGAATGGCCGGACTCGGCTTCGAGCGGCTTCGGGCGGCCGGGATCGAGGTCGAAACCGGGCCGTGCGCCCAGGGCGCGGAGCGATCGATGGCGGGCTTCCTCACGCGGACGCGGCTGGGCCGGCCCTTCATCACCCTGAAGCTGGCGATGTCGCTCGACGGAAAGATCGCCTTGCCCTCGGGCGAGAGCCGCTGGATCACCGGCGAGGACGCGCGCGCCCACGTCCATCTCGAGCGGGCGCGATCCGACATGATCCTGGTCGGACGGGGCACCTATGAGCGAGACCGGCCGAAGCTCGACGTCCGGCTTCCCGGGCTCGAGGAACGCTCGCCGCGCCGGGCGCTGCTCACCCGCGGCGAGGCGGTCGACGGATGGGTGCGGCTGGGGGCTCCCGAGGAAGTGTTCGGCCTCGCCGACGTCAACGACCTTCTGATCGAGGGCGGGTCGGCCACCGCATCGGCCTTCCTCGCCGCCGATCTGGTCGACCGGATGCTCATCTATCGGGCACCGATCCTGATCGGCGACGGCAAGTCGTCGGTCGGCTACATAGGCCTTACCGACCTCGCCGACGCCCATCGACGGTGGGCGCTGGCCGACAGCCGGATGCTTGGCATCGACCGTCTCGAAGTCTACGAGCGGGAGCGCTGATCTCCCCTCCCCGGAAGGGAGGGGCAGGGGGTGGGTAGGCGAGCGTAGCGAGACTTTTCGGAGTCGGGGTTTCGGCCGCCTTCGGCGGACCCACCCCTGACCCCTCCCTTGCAGGGAGGGGAAGCTCGTTCGACACGTCCATTCCTTACCGCTAAGGGGCCGCAAGGAGCATATGTTCACGGGAATCATCACCGATGTCGGCCGGGTCGTCGCGGCGGAGGAGCGGGGCGACCTGCGCCTTCGGATCGCGTGCGGCTACGACCTGGCCAATGTCGATCTCGGCGCTTCGATCGCCTGCTCGGGCGTCTGCCTGACCGTCGTCGACAAGGGCGAGGACTGGTTCGCGGTGGACGTGTCCGGCGAAACCCGAAGCCGCAGCGCTCCGGGCCTGTGGAAGGAAGGCGCCAGGCTCAACCTCGAACGCTCGCTTCGACTCGGCGACGAATTGGGCGGCCATATCGTCACCGGCCATGTCGACGCGGTCGGAGAGGTCGAGGCCGCGGTCGAGGTCGGCGGCTCGGTGCGCCTGACCGTGATCGCTCCGGCGGAGCTTGAAGGCTATATCGCCCCCAAGGGCTCGATCGCCCTCGACGGAGTGTCGCTGACGGTCAACGAGGTCGAGCCGGTTTCGGACGGGGTTCGCCTCGCCGTCAACATCATCCCCCATACCGCCGGGCAGACCAGCTTCGCCGAGGTCGAGCCGGGGCGGAAGGTCAATATCGAGATCGACATCCTCGCCCGCTATATCGGGCGGATGCTCGAGCTGAGGCGCTAGGGCATGGAGCGCGGCTTCCTCTCCTCGCCTGAGGAACTGATCGACGAGGCGCGCAACGGGCGCATGTTCATCCTCGTCGACGACGAGGACAGGGAGAATGAGGGCGACCTCGTCATCCCCGCCCAGATGGCGACTCCGGACGCGATCAACTTCATGGCCAGGCACGGCCGCGGCCTGATCTGCCTCGCTCTGACCCGGCAGCGAGTAGACCAGCTCGGGCTCGAGCTGATGAGCCGCAACAACGGCACGAGGCACGAAACCGCCTTCACCACCTCGATCGAGGCGAAGGAAGGGGTGACCACCGGAATCTCCGCCGCGGACCGGGCCCGGACGGTGTCGGTGGCGATCGACGCCGCCAGGGGGCGCGAGGACATCTGCACGCCCGGGCACATCTTCCCGCTCGTCGCCCGCGACGGCGGAGTGCTGATCCGGGCCGGCCATACCGAGGCGGCGGTGGACGTCGCCCGGCTCGCCGGCCTCAACCCGTCGGGCGTGATCTGCGAGATCATGCGCGAGGACGGGACGATGGCGCGGATGGACGATCTCGTCGCCTTCGCCCAGCTTCACGGCTTGAAGATCGGGACGATCCGCGACCTCATCGCCTACCGGCTGAAGAAGGACCATCTCGTCGAGCAGACCGGCGAGGCGAGCTTCGAAAGCCGCTGGGGCGGGGCCTGGACCGCCAGGAGCTTCCTCAACAAGGCGCTCGGAACCGAGCAGGTCGCCCTGGTCAAGGGGAAGATCGATCCTTCGAAGCCGACCCTGGTCAGGATGCACCAGCTCAGCCTGTTCGCCGACGCGTTCGGCGAGGAAGGCGGGCGCGGCGGGATGCTTCGAGGCGCGATGAAGATCATCGGCGAGGAAGGGAGCGGAGTCATCGTCGTCCTCAACCGGGCGATGCCGGACGCTCTGTCGGCGGCCCTCAACCTGCGCTCGGGCAAGGGGTCGGCCAAGGGCCCCGACGAGCTCAGGGATTATGGCGGCGGCGCCCAGATCCTCTCCGCTCTGGGGGTCCACGACATGGTGCTGCTGACCAACAGCCATCACAGCCCGGTCGCGCTCGGCGGCTACGGCCTCGCCATCGTCGGCGAGCGGCCGATCCCTCTGGAGGAATAGCCATGGCCCGGTTGCTGATCGTCGAGGCGCGATATTACGACCCTCTGAACGACCTGCTCCTGCAAGGCGCCCGGGCCGCGATCGAGGCGGCGGGGCACGCGCATGAGACCGTCACCGTGCCGGGGGCGCTCGAAGTGCCGGCGGCGATCGCTCTCGCGGCGGAGACGGAGCGCTACGACGGCTTCGTCGCCCTGGGCGTGGTGATCCGCGGCGAAACCTATCATTTCGAGATCGTCGCCGGCGAGAGCGCGCGCGGGATCATGGCCCTGACCCTCGACGGGCTGGCCATCGGCAACGGCATATTGACCGTCGAGAACGAGGCCCAGGCGCTTGCCCGGGCCCGGCCGGACGAGAAGGACAAAGGCGGCGAGGCGGCCAAGGCGGCGCTGGCGATGATGGGGTTGAGGGAGCGGTTCGGCGGCTGACTCCCCTCCCTGCAAGGGAGGGGCCGGGGGTGGGTCCGCCGAA
>JBAWCC010000194.1:0-33694 GCA_049590095.1 Allosphingosinicella sp.
GCTGGGCGCCGCGCCCTCGGGCGGAGTGGACGAGCCGGGCGCCGGAGCGCTCGGCGATGGCCGCGGTCCCGTCGGCCGAGCCGCCGTCGGCGACGATTATCTCATCCGCCTCCCGCACGGATTCGAGGCACGGGCCGAGGGTGGCGGCGGCGTTCAGCGTCGGGATGACGACGGAGAGCATCATCCTCCCCATGTCATGGCATGGGGAGGGGGACCACCCGAAGTGTGGAGGAAGGGTAATTGCACCAGCCTGCGCCAGCTACCCCTCCACCATGCTTCGCATGGTCCCCCTCCCCATCCTGCGGATGGGGAGGATGTCAGGCAGAACAACTCGCCCCGCCGAGCACGCAGAAGCGGGCGCAATGGGGGTGGTTGAGGGGGACTTCACGGGGCGAATCGGCGAGCGTCGGGCCGAGCGCGAATTGGGGGTCGTAGGGGAGCAGGGTGCAGGCGACGACGTGGGGACTCGGGGCGCCTTTCGCCTTCACGATCATCCGGCTCGAGGCGCACATCATCGCCGACGGCGCGACGTGGAGGATGTCCCAGCAGCCGGTGCTGATCTCCGGCACGTCGGCGGTGGAATCCATGGCCGGGAAAAGGACGAGGCCGGCTTCGGCGGCAAGTCCCTCGCTCCGGCACAGCGCCGCGTAGCCGGAGCGCGCCTCGCCCGGACTTTCGCCGGGGAGCTGCCGGCCGGCGACGGCGGTCGTGAAGCCGTTCGATTCGAGCCAGCGAAGGCCGTCCAGCGCCTTGCCCCAGGTGCCCTCCCCCCGCTCGGCCTCGTGAACCGCCCGGCTGTGGTGATCGAGGCTGACCCGAATCGTCAGACGTTCGCGCGGAAGCGAGGCAAGCGCCGCCTCGAAGCGCCGCATCGGCCGCATCGCGTTGGTCAGGACCAGGACCTCGAGGCCTCGCTCGAGCGCCGCTTCGATCATTGCGATCGAATCGCGGTTCATGAACGGCTCCCCGCCGGTGAAGCCGATCTCGCGGGTGCCGAGCGCCGCCGCCTCGTCCAGATAGGGAAGGATCTCCGCCAGCGTCGGATAGACGAGGGCGTCGTTGGTCGGGGAGCTTTCGATGTAGCAGCTCGCGCAGGAGAGGTTGCAGAGCGTTCCGGTGTTGATCCAGAGCGTTTCGAGCCGGGCCAGTGCGACCCGGGCCCGGGGCTCGCCCTTCGCGGTGACCAGTGGATCGCGGAACTTGGCCGGGTCGAGCGGGCGTGCGGCGGGGTCCAGAAAGGGAGAGGCGGGCGCGAGGGTAGCTTGCATGAGGTGCGCGAGGATAGGCGATATCGGCGGCGGGTGCTAACCTGAAACCCCTCTCCCGCTTTCCGCGAGAGAGGGAGGGACCCGCGAAGCGGGAGGGTGAGGGTCTGCAGCAATGAGTCCGAAAGACCCTCACCTCCCACCGCTTCGCGGCGGGCCCCTCCTCTCCCGCGAAAAGCGGGAGAGGAAAAGATACGGCCGGATCCTCCTCCTGCTCCTCATCGCTCTGGCGATTGCCAGCTTCTTCGTCTTCGACCTCGGCGCCCACCTCACGCTCGCCAACCTCAAGGCGCGTCAGGCCGAACTCGCCTTCCATGTCGCCGCCAACCCCGTCGTCGCAATCGTCGCCTTCTTCCTGCTCTACGTCGCAGTCACCGCCCTCTCGCTGCCGGGAGCGGCGATATTGACCCTGGCGGCGGGGGCGATCTTCGGGCTTTGGCAAGGGATCCTCATCGCCTCCTTCGCCTCGACCCTCGGGGCGAGCCTGGCCTTCCTCTCGTCGCGCTACCTGCTTCGCGACTGGGTGAAGGCGCGTTTCGGCGGTCGGATCGATTCGATCGACCGGGGCATCGAGCGGGACGGCGCCTTCTACCTGCTCACGCTCCGGCTCATTCCCGCTTTCCCCTTCTTCCTGGTCAACCTCGCCATGGGCGTGACGGCGATGGGGCTGCTTACCTTCGCTCTGGTCAGCCAGGCGGGGATGCTGCTCGGGACCCTCGTCTATGTGAACGCAGGCACCCAGCTCGCCGGGATCGAGAGCACGAGCGACATCTTCTCGCCCGCCCTGGTCGGGTCGTTCGTCCTGCTCGGCCTGTTCCCGCTCCTGGCCAGGGCGCTGGTCGGGTGGTGGAGGCGGCGCCGGGTCTACCGGGGCTTCCGGCGGCCGAGGCGGTTCGACCGCAACCTCATCGTCATCGGCGCCGGGGCCGGCGGCCTCGTCACCGCTTTGATCGGAGCGACGGTGCGGGCGAAGATCACCCTGATCGAGAAAGGCGAGATGGGCGGCGACTGCCTCAACACCGGCTGCGTTCCGTCCAAGGCCCTGATCCGGAGCGCCCGAGCCGCCCACGAGATCCGGACCGCCGCCGATTACGGGATCGTCCCGGCCGAGCCGCAGGTGCGCTTCGCCGAAGTGATGGAGCGGATCCACCGGATCATCGCCGAGATCGCCCCGGCCGACAGCGCCCGGCGCTACACCAGGCTCGGGGTGGACGTTCGCAAGGGCCATGCCCGGCTGGTCGACCCCTGGACCGTCGAGATAGACGGCGGCGAGCGGCTGACGGCCCGGGCGATCGTCATCGCGGCCGGGGGCGAGCCGGCCGTTCCGGACATCCCCGGCCTGGCGGAGAGCGGCTTCCTGACCAGCGACACGATGTGGGAAAGATTGCGCGGCCGCGAGTCGGTGCCGGAGCGGATCGCGATCGTCGGCGGCGGCCCGATCGGAACGGAGATGGCCCAGGCATTCGCCCGGCTCGGGGCGAAGGTGACTCAGGTCGAGCATGGGCCTCGGCTCCTGCCGAGGGAGGATGAGGACGCCTCCGCACTGGTAGAATCGGTGCTTCGCGAGGAAGGCGTGGAGATCCTCGCCGGACACGAAGCGGTTCGGGTCGAGGGCAAGGCCCTGGTCGTCCGGGTGGAGGGGGTCGAAAGGGCAATCCCCTTCGACGAGATCGTCGTCGCGGTCGGACGCAAGGCGCGGCTGACCGGCTATGGGCTGGAGGCGCTCGGGATCGAAACCGGCCGGACGATCACGGTCAACGAATGGCTGGAGACCCGTTTCCCCAACATCTACGCGGTCGGAGACGTCGCGGGCCCCTATCAATTCACCCATTTCGCCGCCCACCAGGCCTGGTTCGCGGCGGTGAACGGGCTGTTCGGCCATTTGAAGCGGTTCAGGGCGGATTATCGGGTGCTTCCCTGGGTCACCTTCACCGATCCCGAGGTCGCCCATGTCGGCCATAACGAACTTTCGGCGAAGGAAGCGGGGATCGACCATGAAGTGGTGCGCTACGACCTCTCCCATCTCGATCGGGCCCTGGCCGAGGGGGCGAACCGTGGGTTCGTCAAATTGCTGGTCGTGCCCGGCAAGGACCGGCTGCTGGGCGCCACCATCGTCGGGGCCCAGGCCGGGGAGCTGATCGCCGAACTGGTGCTGGCGATGAAGCACGGGCTCGGCCTCAACAAGGTTCTCGCCACCATCCACGCTTATCCCACCCTGGCCGAGGCCAACAAATATGCCGCCGGCGAATGGAAGAAGGCGCACAAGCCGGAGCGGCTGCTGGACTGGCTGGAGCGCTACCACGCCTGGCGGCTCGGGTGACCCGGATCGTCGTCTTCGCCAAGGCGCCGGTGCCGGGGCGGGTGAAGACCAGGTTGATCCCGGCCCTGGGCGCGGAAGGGGCGGCGGCGCTGGCTCGGGAGATGCTGGAGCGGACGGTGGAGGAGGCTTTGGCGACGGGGCTTGCGGTGGAGCTTTGCGGGGAGCCCGATGCCGGGGAGTGGCATGAGGCGTGGCCGGGGCTGCTGCTGACGGCGCAAGGCGAGGGCGGGCTCGGCGAGCGGCTTGCGCGGGCGGCGGAGCGTGTGCTGGGCGAGGAGCCGGTCCTGCTCATCGGCGCCGACTGCCCGGAGCTGGATCGGGGCCGGCTTCGGGCGGCGGCGGAGGCGCTGGAGGAGCATGACGCCGTGATCCATCCGGCGCAGGACGGGGGCTATGCTCTGCTCGGGTTGCAGCGCTTCGATCGGTCGGTGTTCGAGGGGATCGCCTGGAGCAGCGCCGCCGTGGCGGCGCAGACGGTTGCGAGGATCGAGGCGCTCGGCTGGTCGCTGCACCTGGGCGAGACGATGCGTGACATCGACGAGCCGGACGATCTGGCCCACGCTGCGTCATGCCAGCGAAAGCTGGCATCCATGCTGACTCGGCATGGATTCCAGCTTTCGCTGGAATGACGGGGGGATTAGGCGGGATCATGCATCCTTTGCCCCCTTATGCCGAGCTCCTCGGGCTGCGCATCGAGCGTATCGACGACGCTTTGCTCTGGGTGATGCCGTTTCGCGAGGAAGTGGTCGGGCGCCCGGGCTTCCTTCACGGCGGCGCCATCGCCGGGCTGCTCGAATTCGCGGCGCTCGGAACGCTCTACGAGGCTCTGGGCGGCGGCACCGCGAAGCCGATCAACGTCAGCGTCGACTTCATGCGCGGCGGAACCGATCACGACACCTTCGCCTCGGCGGTGGTGACCCGCCTCGGCAGCCGGGTGGCCAATGTCGAGGCCCATGCCTGGCAGAAGGATCGGGCGAGGCCGATCGCGGCGGCTCGGATGAATCTGATGGTTCGAAGATAGGCCGTCGCCCAAGCGAAGGGTTATCCGCCCCTTTTCATCGTCTCCCTCGCGATCACCAGCTGCTGGATCTGGCTCGTCCCCTCGTAGATCCGGAACAGGCGGACGTCGCGGTAGAGCCGTTCGATTCCGTAATCGGCGATATAGCCGGCGCCTCCGAATATCTGGACCGCGCGGTCGGCGACCCGTCCCACCGTCTCGCTGGCGAAATATTTGGCGGCCGCCGCCTCGAGGGTGATCGGCTCCCCTGCATCCTTCAAAGCCGCGGCTTCGAGCACCAGCGCCTTCGCCGCCATCGTCTCGGTCTTGGAATCCGCGATCATCGCCTGGATGAGCTGGAATTCGGATATCGCCTTGCCGAACTGCTTCCTCTCCGCCGAATAGCCGACCGAATCGGCGATCAGCCGCTCCGCGATCCCGACGCAGACCGCGGCGATGTGGAGCCGGCCGCGGTCGAGCACCCGCATCGCGATCCGGAACCCCTCCCCCTCCTCTCCGAGGCGGTTGGCGGCGGGGACCGGAGCCTCGTCGAAAGCGACGTCGCAGACATGGGCGCCCTGCTGGCCCATCTTCTTCTCGGGCTTGCCGACGCTCACCCCGGGCAGGTCGGCCGGCACGAGGAAAGCGGAAACCCCCTTCGCCCCCGGCTCGCCGGTGCGCGCCAGGACGGTGAACAGCGACGCCTTGTCGGCGTTGGTGATGAAGCGCTTGGTTCCGCTGAGGCGGTAGAGGTCGCCGTCGCGAACCGCCTTCGTCCGGACCGAGGCGCTGTCGGAGCCGGCGCCGGGCTCGGTGAGGGCGAAGCTGGTGATGATCTCGCCGCTGGCTATGCCCGGCAGCCACCGCGACTTCTGCGCCTCGCTCCCCGCAATGACGAGTCCCTGGCTTCCGATCCCGACATTGGTCCCGAAGACGGAGCGGAAGGCCGGAGTGGTTCGCCCGAGCTCGAGCGCGACCCGAACCTCCTCGGACATGGTCAGCCCGAGCCCGCCATGTTCCTCGGGGATGGAGAGGCCGAACAGCCCCATTTCCCGCATCTCGGCGACGATCTCGGCCGGAACCTCGTCCTCCCGGTCGACGCGCTCTTCCAGCGGGCGCAGGCGCTCGGCAACGAAGCGGCGGACGGTGGAAAGGAGAAGGTCGAAGGATTCGGGGTCTAAGGCCATATCGAAACTCCTCCCCTCCCTGCAAGGGAGGGGCTGGGGGTGGGTCCGCCGAAGGCGGCCGAAACTCCGAGGCACGATAAGGCTCGCTGCGCTCGCCTACCCACCCCTAACCCCTCCCTTCCAGGGAGGGGACGCCGTCAATAGCCCTTCATCCGCGCGAGCTTGTCGGCATGGTAGTTGGAGTCGCCGAACAGCTCGTTCAGAACCCGGTCGCGCTTCATGTAGAGGCCGATGTCATATTCGTCGGTCATGCCGATGCCGCCGTGCATCTGCACGCCCTCCTGAACCGCGAGAGTCGAGGCTCGGCCCGCCTTGGCCTTGGCGACCGAGACCATGAGCTCCGCCTCCGGGCTGCCTTCATCGAGCAATTGCTGCGCCTTGAGCGCCGCGGAGCGGGCGATCTCGAGCTCCGAATAAAGATGCGCGGTGCGGTGCTGGAGAACCTGGAACTCGCCGATCAGGCGTCCGAACTGCTTCCTCTGCTTCAGATAGTCGACCGTCATCCCCATCGCCGCCGAGCCGAGCCCGACCATCTCCGACGCCGCCCCGGCGCGGCCGGCGTTGAGCACCCGCCCCAGCACTTCACCGCCGCCGCCGACCTCGCCGACGACCGCGTCGGCATCGACCACGACGCCCTGGAAGTCGAGCCGGGCGCCGACGCTGGAATCGACCAGTCTGACGCCTTCCACTTCCAGCCCCTTCATATCCTTCTCGACCGCGAACAGGGTGACTCCCTCGTCCGTTCGGGCGGCGACCACGACCATGTCCGCCGAGGCGCCCTGGACGACGAACTGCTTGCGCCCGGTCAGCCGGAAGCCGTTACCGGCCCGCTCGGCCCGCATCGCGAGCGCCTCGGGCCGGTGCCTGGGGCCCTCGTCGACCGCGAGCGCCGCGACCGTGTCGCCGGCGAGGATGCCGGGGAACCAGCGCCGCGCGTGCGGCGTGCCCCTGAGCGCCTCGACCACGGCGACCGCGCTGATCAGGAAGGGCGAAGGCGTGAGGTTGCGGCCGATCTCCTCGAGCACGATCCCGGCCTCGACATGACCGAGGCCGAGGCCTCCGTCGGCCTCGTCGATCAGGATTCCGGTAAAGCCAAGCTCCGCGAGCTGCTTCCACAGGGCATGGCCGAAGCCGTCCTTGCAGCCCATGTCGCGATATTTGCGAAGCTGGCCGGCGATCGACCCTTCCTCGGCCATCAGCTGCCGGGCCGTGTCGCGGAGCATGACCTGGTCTTCGGTGAGGTAGAGCGGCATTCTATTCTCCGTCACCCCAGCGAAAGCTGGGGTCCATCCTGTCTTCGTGTTTCCGCCACCGTATGGATGCCAGCCTTCGCTGGCATGACGGTCATGCCCCCGGCAAATCCAAAATCCTCTTTGCGACGATCCCGAGCTGGACCTCGCTGGTCCCGCCCTCGATCGAATTGGCCTTGGTCCGAAGCCATTCGCGCGCCGCCTTGCCCTTCTTCGAGCGGTCGCTCTCCCACTCGAGCGCGTTCGACCCGCCGGCCGCCATGACCAATTCGTGCCGCGCCTTGTTCAATTCGGTGCCCGCATATTTCATCATCGACGGCTGGGCGGGGTGCGCCATTCCGACCTTCAACTCGTCGATGAACCGCTCCGACATCGCCCGATAGGCCATGGCGTCGACGTCGAAGCGGGCGATGTCGGCTCGAAGCACCGGATCGGCCAGGCGTCCGTCGGAATCGCGACCGACGCTCTCGACCAGGGCCTCGCCGAGGCTTCCGGTCTGGCCGCCGAGGCCCATTCCGCTGATCATCTCGCGCTCGTGGCCGAGCAGATATTTGGCGACGTCCCAGCCCTTGTCCACCTCGCCCACGACCTGGTCTTTGGGCACCTTCACGTCGTCGAAGAAGGTCTCGCAGAAAGGCGAGTTGCCGGAGATGAGGAGGATCGGCCTGGTCGACACGCCGGGGCTCGCCATGTCGAAGAGGATGAAGCTGATTCCCTTGTGCTTGGGCGCCTGGAAATCGGTTCGCACCAGGCAGAAGATCCAGTCCGCCTTGTCGGCGTAGCTGGTCCAGACCTTCTGGCCGTTGACCAGCCAATGATCGCCCTTATCCTCGCATCGGGTCTGGAGGGAGGCAAGGTCCGAGCCGGCATTCGGCTCCGAATAGCCCTGGCACCAGCGAATCTCGCCGCGGGCGATCTCGGGCAGGAAGCGCTTCTTCTGCGCTTCGGTGCCGTATTTCAAAAGCGCCGGCCCCAGCATCGATATTCCGAAGCTCATCAGCGGGTTGCGCGCGCCGATCCGGGCCATCTCCTGCCTCAGCACCTTGGTCTCGGCCGGCGAAAGCCCGCCGCCGCCATATTCGCTCGGCCAGTCGGGCACGGTCCAGCCCCGCCCGGCCATCGCGTCCATCCAGAGTTTCTGAGCCTCGTTCTTGAACTGGAAGCCGCGCCCCCCCCAGCAGGCGTCGCTCTCCTCCCGCATCGGCTCGCGCATCTCGCGGGGGCAGTTCGATTCGAGCCAGGCGCGGGTTTCCTGGCGGAAAGTCTCAAGGTCGCTCACGGGTCGCTCCTCAGCTTTACGTTAACGTAAATGCCGCGGAGGATCGAAGGCGTCAACCGGCCTCTCAATGCCAGTCGGCGTCCGCCTCCGGCGCCGTCTCCCTGGCTGCCCTGACGATGTCCTCGAGGTCGACCGGCTCGTCATACGGATCCTCGTCCAGCTCCGTCACCCGGCTCAGCCGCCGCTGCCAGCGGTGGAGCGCTTCGACATAAGGGAGGAAGGGCTTGCGCATCAAAGCCCCGCTCGGCAGCCGCTCGAGGTCGGCGATTCCGTTGTGAACCCATTCGCCCGTCCCCCAGTCGGGCATGTCGACGGCTGGGAAGAGGCAGATGCCGTGAAGGTCGACTCCCCGGTTCACCGCCGCCAGGCTTTCGCCGACGACGTCGTTCAACCAGTCCGGCCGGCCGCCTTCCAGGCCCGACGTCTCGGCGACGATGCACGGCCGCCCGTAGGGCCTGGCGGCCTCCTCGATCAGGTCGCACAAAGGGCGGATTCGGTCGTCGCCGGGCTCGAGCGGGGCGTTCGGCCCCTCCTCGCGATATTCCATCTGGCCGAAGCTGTAATTGTTGAAGCCGAGGATATCGAGGATCTCGGGAGTCCCGCCCAGCTCCGCGAAACGCCGTCCGGAGACGGCATCCCACGCCAGATAGGCGTCTTCATAGGATTCTCGATGCGCCGCCTCGGCGAGGTCCGGCCGGTCCCTGGGCGGAACCACCCAGACGAGGGGGTCGATATGGACCATCCGGGAATCGGGGAAATCGGCCCGGATCGCCTTCACCGCGGCGATGTCTGCCCTGGCCATGGCCAGAGTCAGCCGCCGCCTCGTCTCCCGGTCCTTTCCGAACGGCGCCGCCCAGGACCATTCCCCGGCCATGTAGCCGAAGAAGGTCGGCTCGTTGACGGGCGTGAAGCAGAGCGGCCCGTGATGGGCGCGTTCGGCGACGTAGCGGGCGGCGGCGCCCGCATAAGCCGCGAAGCGCGGCGCGAACGCCTCGCCGAACGGATCGAGATCGTCGGGATAGCCGTAATGGCAAAGGTCCCAGATCGGCAGCACGCCGTGCCGGCGCTGCGCCTCAAGGAATGGGTCGATGCAGGAGAAATCGTAAGTGCCGCCGCCCTTGTCGACCATCGGCCAGGGAACGCCCTCGCGCGCCACGCCGATTCCAAGCGAGCGAAGCATTCGATAATCCTCGTCGGCATGGACGAGATGCTGGGTTTCCTCGCACAGGTCGCGTCGGCCCTGGTCCTTCCAGATGAAGGTCGAGCATTCGAAGCCGGACAGGAAGAAGGTCGGGAAAATGCCTTCCCGGCTCACCTAAAGGCGCCCGCGACCCGGTTCTTCACCTGGGGATCGGGGATTATCCGGTAGCGCGCCTCAATGAGGCTGTAGAAGCCGAACAGGCACAGGCCCGCAGCGACCAACGCGCGAAGCGTATCCGGAAGGCTGAGCAGGGCGTCGCCGAGCGCCCCGGCTTTCTCGGCTTCGCTTTGAGTGACCGCCTCGAAAACCAGCCAGGCGGCGGCGAGGAAGATGATTCCGCGCGCGGCATGGCCGCCGACGCCGGCGGCAATCACCCACCAGAGATTCTTCGCTTCGGGCGAGAGATGTTTGCAGAAGCGGCGCTTCGCCGCGATGACGAGCTGCGCTGCGCCCACCGCCAGGAGGATCGCCACGGCGGCGTAGAGGAGCAGGTCGCCGCCCGGAAGGCTCATCGCCGTCGCCGCTCCGCTTTCGGCATTCTCGCTCGAATCGCTGCCGGAGCCGCCGCCCGTCGCCAGCTTCGCCGCGGTCAGAGCAAGCCCGAGATGGATGATCCCGCTGGCCGCACCCGCCACCCGGCCGGCGATGCCCTTGGCGTCGTCGCCCTTGTTCTGGGTGTCGAAGAACGCGTCGACGAGGCGCCAGATGCCGTAGGCGACGAAGCCCAGCGCCAGGATCCCGAGCACCAGAGCTCCGGCTTCGGTCGCGACATAGTCCAGGGCGCCGCCGGTGTCCTCCGACCGCCCCAGCTTGAGCCAGAGATAGCCGACGATCAGATAGAGCAGCCCGCGGGCCGCGAAGCCGACCCGGGTCAGCAGGAGGAAGTTGGGGGATATGTTTGACACGGTGCCGTAACGTAGCGGCACGGCCGGTGTTCCACCCCGATAATTCCCGCCACTGGCGCGAAACGGCGGTTTCTGGCAGCGAGGGTGCACGCAGCAGAGAGAGGAATCCGGCGGTCATGGACTTCGACCTTACGGAACGGCAGGCTTTTTACCGCGATCGGGTCCGCGATTTCGTCGAGACTCGGATTCGTCCGAGGAACAAGGACTATAAGTCGCAGCTCGAGGCGGGCGACCGCTGGCAGCCGATCGAGGTGATCGAGGAGCTGAAGCCCGAGGCGAAGGCGGCGGGCCTGTGGAATTTGTTCATGCCCCCGGGCCAGGCGCTGCGCCATGTCGACGAGAGCTTCGAGTTCGAGGGCACTCAGCTCACCAACCTCGAATATGCGCTCTGCGCCGAGGAGATGGGCCGGGTGGGCTGGGCGTCGGAGGTGTTCAACTGCTCCGCGCCGGACACCGGCAACATGGAGGTCTTCCACCGCTACGGAACGCTCGAGCAGAAGGAGCAGTGGCTGAGGCCGCTGATGAACGGCGAGATACGCTCCGCCTTTTTGATGACCGAGCCGGGAGTCGCCTCGTCCGACGCGACCAACATCCAGTGCGAGATCAGGCGGGACGGCGACGAATATGTCTTGAACGGCCGCAAATGGTGGTCGAGCGGCGCCGGAGATCCGCGCTGCAAGGTCGCGATCGTCATGGGCAAGACCGATACTTCGGCGGACAGGCACCGCCAGCAGTCGATGGTGCTGATGCCGCTCGACGCGCCGGGGGTCGCCGTCGAGCGCGCCCTCACCGTCTACGGTTATGACGATGCCCCCCACGGCCATATGGAAATCGAATTGAAGGACGTGCGGATTCCGGCGTCCAACATGCTTCTCGGCGAAGGCCGCGGCTTCGAGATCGCCCAGGGACGGCTCGGCCCGGGGCGGATCCACCATTGCATGCGCACCATCGGGGTCGCCGAGGAGGCGCTCAAGGCGATGGTCAAGCGGCTGCAGTCCCGAACCGCCTTCGGCAAGCGCCTGATGGAGCACAGCGTCTGGGAGCAGCGAGTAGCCGCCGCGCGGATCGACATAGACATGTCGCGCCTCCTCTGCCTCAAGGCCGCCGACATGATGGACAAGGCCGGCAACAAGGCCGCTGCGGCCGAGATCGCGATGATCAAGGTCTATGCGCCGAACATGGCGCTGAGGATCATCGACGACTCGGTGCAGGCCCATGGCGGCGCGGGAGTCTCCCAGGATTTCGAGCTGGCCAAGAGCTGGGCGGGGATCCGGACGTTGCGTTTGGCGGACGGCCCGGACGAAGTGCATAATCGCGCGATCGCCCGGATCGAGTTCTCCAAACATGCGGTGTGAGCACCTTGCCTCCCTGCCGCGAAGCGGCGGGGAGGGGGACCATGCGAAGCATGGTGGAGGGGTAACTGGCGCAGGATTCAGTGGATTCCGCGCGAACCTCCACGGCCTCGCCTTCTACCCCTCCACCACCCTTCGGGTGGTCCCCCTCCCCATCTCCGATGGGGAGGCAAGATAATGAAAGCCGCCCTCCTCCGCACCCCCGGCACCCCGCTCACCATCGAGCAGGCCACCCTCGACTCCCCCGCCCCCCGCGAGGTGCTGATCCGAACCGCCGCATGCGGCCTGTGCCATTCGGACCTGCATTTCATCGAAGGCACCTATCCCCACCCCCTCCCCTGCATTCCCGGCCACGAGGCTGCGGGCGTGGTCGAGGCGGTCGGGAACGAGGTCCGGACGGTGAAGGTCGGCGACCATGTCGTCACCTGCCTCTCCGCTTTCTGCGGCCATTGCGAATATTGCGTGACGGGGCGGATGTCGCTCTGCCCCGGCGGCGACACCCGCCGGGCTCGCGGCGCGGCGCCCCGGATCACCGGAGAAGACGGAAGCGCCGTCGCCCAGATGCTCAACCTCTCCGGCTTCGCCGAGGCGATGCTGGTCCACGAACATGCCTGCGTCGCCATCGACCGCGCCATGCCGCTCGATCGCGCCGCCGTGATCGGCTGCGCGGTGACGACCGGGGCCGGAACCATCTTCAACGCCTGCAAGCTCGTCCCCGGCGAGACGGTGGCGGTGATCGGCTGCGGCGGCGTCGGCCTCGCCACGATCAACGCCGCCCGGATCGCCGGCGCCGGCCGGATCGTCGCCGCCGATCCCGTGCCGGAAAAGCGCGAGCTCGCCCTGAAGCTCGGCGCCACCGACGTGCTCGACCCGATGGAGGACGGCGCCGGCGCCCGTATCGTCGAGATGACCAAAGGCGGGGTCGACCATGCGATCGAGGCCGTCGGACGCCCGGACTCGGCCGCGCTGGCGGTCAAGGCGCTTCGCCGCGGCGGCACCGCGACCATCCTCGGGATGATGCCGCTCAATGAGAAGGTTGGCCTGGGCGCGATGGACCTGCTTTCGGGCAAGAAGCTGCAGGGCGCATTCATGGGGGCCAACCGCTTCCCGGTCGACATCCCCCGCCTGGTCGACTTCTACCTGCGTGGCCTTCTCGACCTCGACTCGATCGTGGCGGAGACCATCCCGCTGGAGCGCGTCAACGAAGGCTTCGAGCGAATGAAGCGCGGGGATTCGGCCAGGTCGGTGGTGGTGTTCGGATAGCTCCGTCACCCCAGCGAAGGCTGGGGGTCCATTCGGAGTCAGCATGGACCCCAGCCTTCGCTGGGGTGACGGAGGAAGCAATGGATCTCTTCGACCTCAGCGGCAAAGTCGCGATCATCACCGGCTCCTCGCGCGGCATCGGCCGGGCGATCGCGGAAGCGATGGCAGACCAGGGCGCGAAGGTGGTGATCTCCAGCCGAAAGGAAGAGGCCTGCCGGGAGGTCGCCGACTCGATCAACGCAAAACATCCTGACGCCGCCATCGTCGTCCCGGCCTCCATCTCGTCCAAGGAGGCGCTCCAGACCCTTGTAGACGAGACCCGCCGCCAACTGGGCCGGATCGACATCCTCGTCTGCAACGCCGCCTCCAACCCCTATTACGGGCCGATGGGCGGGATCAGCGACGACCAGTTCCGAAAGATCCTCGAGAACAACGTCATCGCCAACCACTGGCTGATCCAGATGGTCGCCCCCGAGATGATCGAGCGCCGCTCCGGCTCGATCGTCATCGTCAGCTCGATCGGCGGTCTCAAGGCTTCGCCGGTGATCGGCGCCTACAACATCTCCAAGGCCGCCGACTTCCAGCTCGCCCGCAACCTCGCCGCCGAATTCGGGCCTCACCAGGTCCGGGTCAATTGCATCGCCCCGGGACTGATCCGGACCGACTTCGCCAGGGCTTTGTGGGAGAATCCCGACACCCTGAAGCGGGTAACCGCGCACACGCCTCTGCAGCGCATCGGCGAGCCGGAGGAGATAGCGGGGGCGGCGGTGTTCCTGGCTTCCGACGCATCGACGTTCGTCACCGGGCAGGCGATCGTGGTAGATGGCGGCAGCACGACGGGCGTGGGCTTGTAATTGGAACAGGCATCAATGACTCTCCCGTCACCCCAGCGAAAGCTGGGGTCCATTCGGAAGCGGTGCCAAGTTCTGAATCAGCATGGATGCCAGCCTTCGCTGGCATGACGGAGTAGTCCATGACCCAGCGCCTCCCCGACAAGATCGCCATCGTCACCGGCGCCGGCTCCGGAATCGGCCGGGCCAGCGCGCTCCGCTTCGCCGCCGAGGGCGCCAAAGTGATCTGCGCAGACCTCAAGGGTCAGGACGAGACCGCCGCGGAAATCGGCGAGGCGGCGATCGGCGTCCAGGCCGACGCCGGCAGCGAGGACGACGTCCAGGATCTCGTCCAGGCGGCGCTCCAATATCATGGCAGCCTCGACATCTTCTTCGCCAATGCCGGGGTTTCGGGCGGCCTCGCCTCCCTGTTCGAGCAGGAGGTCGCCGACTGGCAGGAGATATTGCGAGTCAATTTGATCGGCCCCGGGCTCGCCATCAAATATGCGGCGCCCGCGATGAAGGAAAATGGCCGAGGTTCGATAATCTGCACCGCGAGCGTCGCGGGCCTCCGCGCCGGCGCCGGCGGGCCGGCTTATTCCGCTTCGAAAGCCGGAGTGATCAACCTCGTAAAGGTCGCCGCCACCCAGCTCGCCGGGGCGAACATCCGGGTCAATGCCATCTGCCCGGGCCTCATCGAGACGGGAATGACCCGCTCCGTCTACGAATGGGCGAGGAACGCCGGCAAGGAAGACCGGATCGGCCACCTCAACCCCCTGAAGCGCGGCGGCACCCCCGACGAGATCGCCGCCGCCGCCCTCTTCCTCGCCTCGGACGAGGCCAGCTACGTCAACGGCCACGCCCTCGTCGTCGACGGCGGCCTTTCCGTCTCCCACCCCTTCAACCACCAGGAATATGGACGGACGGCGGTCTGACGTCGCGACGGATCACTCCCGGGCCAGCCACCTCTGCCTGTTCCATTCGTCGATCAGCGAGTCGGCCCGCGCCTTCCCGGCGCTTCCGGGCTTCAGATCCGAATAGCGCACCCGGCGCCCGCTCTCGCTGAACCCGACCATCTCGGTCTCGAGCTGGAAGGTCGTCCAGACCTCCCCCGCCTCCACCAGCCCGATCGCCGCGGGCGCTCCGAGCCGGCTGACATGCTGGAAGACCGGTCCCCGCCGCTCGGGCGCCTTGGCCCCGAGCGAGCGCAGGATCAGCGAGCGATAGTCGGCGAGCCCGATCGGCCGCGGGATCGCGAGGCCCGGCTTGCTCAGGATCAGCGGGATCTGGGTCTGCTGGCGGTTGATGACGTGGCCGTGGCCGAGAAAGGCGTCGTCGAACAGCGACTCGCCATGGTCGGCGGTCACGATCAGTAGCGTATCCTCCCACACGCCGAGCCGCTTCAGCCGCTCGACGAGTTGCCCGACCAGCCGGTCGTCATAGGCGATCGCGTTCCAGTAAGTGCGCTCCACCCAGGCCCTGTTGGCCTGGCTTATCTCGCCGCGCGGGATCGGCTTTCCGGGCAGGATCCGCGGCATGCCGGGATGGGCGTAGGGGAAATGCGCCTCCTGGAAGTTGAGATAGGCGAAGGTCGGCCGCCGCCAGCCCTGCGCCGAGCCGAACGCTCCGTCGAAGGCGCGGAGCACCTTCTTCCCGTCGATCAGGAGCGACGCGGTCGCCGCGAAGCCGAAGGCGCGCTCCGACTTGAGGGTCTCGGCGTCGACGAAGACGTCGGCCGTCTCGCGCATCCCCGCGGTCTCGGCGATCCCGCCGAACCTCTCGGCCTGGCCGGAAAAGACCCCGATCCGGTAGCCGTTGGCCTTGAAGTCCCGGAACAGCGACGGCGCTCCGGACCGGGGAGCGAGCGCTCCGCCGAACAGGCTCTTCAGCGACTCGGTGGTGAATCCGACATGGCTGTAGGCCTCGCGGGCGTAGCTTCCG
Source organism: Allosphingosinicella sp. (assembly GCA_049590095.1). GTDB lineage: Bacteria > Pseudomonadota > Alphaproteobacteria > Sphingomonadales > Sphingomonadaceae > Allosphingosinicella. The sequence continues at coordinate 15,791 of JBAWCC010000194.1, forward strand.
TCGCGGGCGAGCGCGTTCAGGACCGGAGTCAGCGGCCGCCCGTCCACCCTCTTGCCGATGGCGTCGCCCCGGGCGCTTTCGAGGACAACGAGGACGACATGCTTTTTGTCGGGAATGGCGGGCGCCGGGAAGCTCGCGGGCCCGCCGTCGAACCGGAAGTCGCCGCCATAGCCGTCCTCGTCGATGCCGTTGTTGGGGACGTCGAGGACGAAGGGATGGCGGGACGGGTCGAACGGCGCCGGGTCGCGCTGCGGAGTGAACCAGCTGTAGCCGTCCCGGTCGAAATCGCTCGCCCGGCTCAGCCCCTGCTGGGCGAGGCCCGGAGCGGCGAACCGGGCGAGGCCGTAGCGCGCATCCGGCTCTCCGCCCGCCGCATAGAGCAAAAGGGGCAGAGGCAAAGCCGGCCAGAGCAAATGCCTCCACTTCAGGGCCGCCGTCGGAACCCTTTCCGGAAGCCACCGCCGCCCGAGCCGGAGCGCCAGCCACCAGGCCGCCACCGCCCCCGCCGCGGCGATCAGCATCAGCGCCGCCTCGCTCGCCACGTACAGGGCCGCCTCGGCGAGGCTTCCGCCGCCCAGGCTCCGGATCAGCTCGAAGCCCAATGCGTCGCTGAAATAGCTCAGAGCCTCGAACTTGGCGATCAGCGCCGCCGCGAACCCTCCGACCGCGAAGAACAGGAAGTTGAGGAGGAAGACGGGACCGTCCCGCCGCCGCCGCCCGTGAAGCGCCCGGATGGGGAGATAGAGCAGCCCGATCAGCAGCGAATGGGCGGCCAGCAAAGCGGCGAGGAACAGCATTATCTCCGACGGCCGGTCGACCACATGCGACGCCCCGAACCCGCCCGCGAACACGCCGTACTTGCGCTCGACCAGCGCCGCCTCGAAGACGAGCGTGGCGAGGAAGGCGAGGGCGAGCGGCCACCAGGGTCTGAATCGGGACATGAGGGACCCGCGTAACAGGGCGGGATTGCGAAACGCCTAAAGCGGGCCTTGCTCCGTGCAGCCCCTCCCCTTCAGGGAAGGGTTTGGGGCGGGGGCTGTCGATCCCTCACCGACGTCGCGAATTTTCTCCCCCACATGCCCCACCCCAACCCCTCCCCTGAAGCGGAAAGGCTTTCGCGACGGACCGGACTTGTCCTACGCTCTTACACCCCGATCGGATCGCCGCGCCCCGTGAAACCCTCCATTTCCCACCGCCTCGCCGATCAGGACCGGAAAGAGCGCGTCTTCCTGCTGCTGGCGACCGCCTTCGCCTCGATCCTGGCCTGGCAGAACGAGCTCGGCAGCTTCCTCCTTTATCCCTTCACCATCCTGGCGACCTGGTTCCACGAAATGGGCCACGGCCTCGCCGCGCTTCTCGCCGGACGGGGCTTCGAGCGCCTTCTGATCTTCGCCGACGGCTCGGGAGTCGCCGAGACGCTTGGCCCCGCCGACGGCTACCGGCTGACCGACGCCCTCATCGCAGCGAGCGGACCGCTCGGACCGGCGGTCGCGGGAGCGGCCCTGATCATCGCCTCCCGCTCCCCCGCCGCCACGCGCTACGCTTTGGCGGCGCTGGGCGCTGCGCTGGTCCTCTCCACCCTGATCTGGGTCCGCTCCCCGATCGGCTGGCTGGTCCTGCCCGCGTTCGGACTGGCCATCCTCGCGCTCGCCCTGCGCGGATCCGAGCCCTGGCGCCGCTTCGCCATCCAGCTCCTCGGCATACAGGCCGCGATCAGCGCCTGGCAGCAGTTCGACTACCTCTTCAGCCCCGGCGGCAACATCGGCGGCGAGCTCCACCGCTCCGACACCGGCGCCATCGCCGACGCCCTGCTCCTCCCTTACTGGTTCTGGGGCGCGGCCCTGAGCGCGGCGATTCTCGCGTTGCTGTGGGGGAGCCTGAGGCTGGCGTTCGCCAAGCCGCCCGAGAGCAGAGGAAGGCTCGCGAAGCGATCCTGAGCAGCGACCGGAGTCGGCGCAGGCCGGCCGGCGAGGCGCTCGGCCGCAAGCCGAGCGAACTCGTCCGACGACAGGCGCGGCTTTGCCGCGCCCCTCCCCCAGCCCGAATCCGCTCCCGCGGCAGGCGCAAGTTCCCGGGTGAAGTTCATGAAGTTCACGACGTCCCGCATTTTCCCGTGGCCCGCCGCGGGGCTGCGGATTTCCACCGCCCGAGCCGGCTTCCGAACGCGCAAATCCGCCCGACCGGGTCACCGCAATTTCCTCCTTCCACAGTCGTGGTTGGAGTGGAACATATCATGAACTGGTAGCAAAAGCAATTGGGCGCGACGGGGTCGTTTCCCTCCCGTCACCCTGGGCATTTAGTGCACTGTCACCGAATACCCGTCACCGAATACCCCCGTCAAATCCCAAACACGGCGCGCAATTCGGCGACTGACACCCTTTCCGAGCGGACGTTCTCCTCAAACCCCAAGATTGGGGAAAATGGCATTAGCGCTGGGGGCTCGGAGGGTCGCCCCTCCAAATGCAGGATCAGAGCCTCGGCTAGACCAATGATGTTAATCCATCGGTGCGCAATTGAGTAGAGCAGCGCCGCCTTATGCGCCTCCAGCCGGGCCGATCCGCTGTTCCGCCCCAGAGCACGCGGTGAGGTCTCGTGAATGATCGAGAGATTATCGGCGACGGACAGATCGTTGAAGAGCCGGATTTCGTCCCAGAGCTGCGAAAGCGCGTCATAGGCTGCGTTTTGGATGTAGGCACCTTTCCCCGCATCGTAATCGAGAAAAATCGTGGAGGTCAGTGCATCCTTGATGACTACCGGTTCGAAACGGCAACCAAGGATTTGGTAGAAGATGGTCGCAAATGCGTTCCACTCTGTCAGATCGACCGCCAGCCAACCGCGGTCGCGCTCCTCGACTGTGATGGGATTGGCTTGGAGGAACTTGCGAAGTGACGGTCTGAGGTCGATCACCGATCCTTCAAACTTCGCCAGCAAGCGGCTCATCACGATCAACAGCTCATTTTGAAGAGCCTTACGATAGGCAGCCTCCTCAGAGGTCAGGCCGGTGAAGGCTAGCGGCTGGAGCACATCGTGAATTTCCCGGAAGGTGCTGAACCGATAAATCCAATTGCCGCTCGGCTTTTCGCCGCCCGACATCACAGCTCGAGTCGTCTCGTGATTTCGGCCCACCTCAGTAATGAATTCACTTACAAATTCCGCATCGCCTGCGAATTTGCTCGGCGCTGCCGCGATGGTAGCACGTTCGTTTTCGCTGAGCTTCATCTCAGCCAAGAATCTGGTTAGCTCTTTACGGTCTTCCCGTAGCTGCCAGACTTCTTCACGTGCAAACGTCACAAGCCTCAATTTGCCCGCTTCGTGCAGGTTATAGGCGGTGCGATACTCCTGCTGTGTGATACTGATTCGTCCGGGCTTGTCGTACCATCCACCAACACGGCCGCCGATCAGCAGAACGAAGAAGTCCGCCTGTTCAATATTCGAGAGACACGCCTCGTAGCTGTGCTGATCCAGCCGCCCTCCAAAATCGTTGAATTCGGAGGCAAGAACGCGGCAACCTCGAGCCTCCAGCGTGAACTTGATTGCGCTCCGAAGGTCTCGGAAATCGTAGATAGTAGAGGAGAGGAAAAAGGTCGGACGGTGCGCCACAACGAACCTCGTTTAAACTCGTGGAAGCCAAGGAGATATCTTTATAGCACTATAGCACTCGTCCCAGCACTCGGTGCCTGACACCAGAAAAGGTCCAGCCTCGCACATCGCCCGTTAGCGCCACCGTCCCCGACAGATGCGGGCCCTCGCGTCTTCGCGTAAACCAATCCCCGCACTCGCGCTTTCAAAAGTAAACGAAATTCCCCCGCCCGCCTAGTTGCTGGATGAGGTCGAACTCGGCCCGATTGGCCGTCAGGACAGAAATGCCTTCCCTGGCCGCGCTGAGGTAAATTAGCGCGTCGTTCAGGCACGCCTTGCGCTGGTGCGGCTGGAAGCCCTGGACCCTCGACAATGTCCCGGCGATTAGGCCCGCTTCGGCCCAGATTTCGGCGTCCGGAGTCAAAAGCCGATGCTCCGGGATCGTGCGGATGAGCCCGAAATAATGGTCGCGCTTGGCTGCCCATCGCGGGTGGGCTGGATCGCCATTGGCCACGCCGGTGGTCAGCTCGGCGATGCAGACGGAGGAGTGGAAGGAGACGCATTGGTCCAGAACGGCCTGCGCGGCGGCCGGAAGCGTTCCCGCGGCTTCATGGATATAGACGTTCGTATCCAGCAACAGCTGCGCCCGGCCCGTGCCCGCGATGGCGCTCGCCGGCACCAACGTGTCGAGCGGCCGAGTCTTAAGCTGCGCCAGCTGCTTGTCGGGCTTGATCCGCCGGGCGATCGCCGCCGGATCAATAGTCAAGCCCGGCGTCCTCGCCCAGCGCGCCCCGGGTGCGCTTCAGATATTCGACGACGGGATCGGCCTCGGCCAGCATCGAGAGTGCGACGATGCCGAGCTCCGTGGTGGAGGAAAGGCCGCTCTCGCGCCTTGCTGCGTCCACAAGCCGCTTGGGCGCCCGAAAGCTGAGATGCTCGGACGCGTCGTCCTCCAGCAGGCCGGCGCGGATCGCGGCATCGACCGAAGCGAATTGTCCAGTCCCAACGTTGCGCGCGATGATCCTGGCGCGGCCCGTGGAGGGCATTGGGGCGGCCCCCGCGCGGCCCTGCTTTTCGGTCTTGGCCATTCCCGTGAGCTTCCTTCTGCTGTGTGCAATATAGCCCTACTCTGCACACATTCCAATCCTGGAAGCCCGCCTGGCCGCTAAGCCGCCGACGAAGGCCGATATCTCGGCTCCGGGATCGCAAGCCCCTCCGCCCGCGCCGTCTCGAGCCATAATAGGATGGCGACCTGCACCTCCGCCGCGGCCTCGGCCGGAGTGATGCCGTGCGCCGAGCAGCCTGGAAGGTCGGGCACGGCCGCCACCCATCGGTCGCTCCGCTTATCCCAGAAGAGGTTGATGTGGTAATGCTGCTCCATCAGGAGTCGAACTCCAGTCCGTTCGCCTGCACCATAACGATGAAGGCATCGACTTGGTAGGGCTCGGCATCCTTGCCGTTGGGCTGGATCGTCAGCACGGCGGCGACGGCGGGATGCTTCCAGGTCCTGTGACTGCCCTTCCGACGCTTCAGCTCGAAGCCGGCGCCGCGCAGCATCCGCTCCAGGTCGCGAAAGGCGATGATCCGGTTGGGATTGGCGAGCAGGCCGGCATAGAGTCGGGACGGCTTGGTCACGGCAAGGCAAGCCGGCTGCAACGACAGCGATTCTGCACGTGGGACTTCGGCCGGATGGACATCGCCGCAGTCTAGTGCGCCCCAGACAGTACTTAAAATTCGCATAGCGGGCTCCCGCCCCCGCGGTTGACGTGTCCGTAAAGCCGTCGCATTGCGCCCCTCGAAGGAGACCCCCCATGAGCCCGATCAGCACCCGCCGTCACGGCGACATCCTCATCGTCACTTCGAACAACCCGCCCGTGAACGCGCTCGGCCACGCGGTGCGCGAGGGGCTGGTCGCGGCGATCGCGGAGGCGGACGGGGACGCCGGCGTGAAGGCGGTGGTGATCATCTGCCAGGGGCAGACCTTCTTCGCCGGCGCCGACATCACCGAATTCGGAAAGCCGATGCAGATGCCGATGCTGCCGATGGTGGTCGACATCATCGAGAATTGCACCAAGCCGGTCGTCGCCGCCATCCACGGCACCGCGTTCGGCGGCGGGCTCGAGGTGGCGCTGGCCAGCCATTACCGGGTCGCGGTGCCTTCGGCGAAGCTGGGGGTGCCCGAGGTCAAGCTCGGCCTGCTGCCCGGCGCCGGCGGGACCCAGCGGCTGCCGCGCGCGGCGGGGGTGCGCAAGGCTCTGGAGATGGCCGCCACCGGCAGTCCGATCCCGGCGAAGGAGGCCTATGAGGCGGGGCTCGTCGACCGGTTGATTGAAGGGGACCTCGAGCAGCATGCCGTGGCATATGCCGAGGAAGTGAAGGACGTCCGCCCGATCCCGAGGACGAGCGAGCGCCAGGACAAGATCGAAGGCACCGACCCGGCCGTCTTCGACGCGTTCCGCAAGGAGCATGCCCGCAAGTTCAAGGGCTTCGAAGCGCCCGAGAAGAACATCCAGGCGATCGAGGCCGCGGTCGCCAAGCCCTATGCCGAAGGCGTCCAGGACGAGCGGCGGTTGTTCATGGAGCTGATGAGCGGGACCCAGGCCCGGGCCCAGCAATATTTCTTCTTCGCCGAGCGCCAGGCCGCGAAGATCGACGGGCTGCCCGAGGGAACGACGCCGCGGCCCATCGAGCGGGTGGGCGTGATCGGCGCCGGGACGATGGGCGGCGGAATTTCGATGAACTTCCTCTCCGCGGGGATCCCGGTCACCATCGTCGAGACAAGCCAGGAGGCGCTCGACCGAGGCACCGGGGTGATGCGCAAGAATTACGAGGCGAGCGCCGCCAAGGGCCGGATCACCGCCGGGCAGGCGGAGGGCGCGATGGCGCTTCTGCAGCCCACGCTCAGCCTCGACGACCTCTCGACATGCGACCTCATCATCGAGGCCGTGTTCGAGAATATGGACGTCAAGAAGGAGGTGTTCGGCAAGCTCGACCGGATCGCGAAGCCCGGCGCCATCCTCGCCTCCAACACCTCCTACCTCGACGTGGACGAGATTGCGGCGAGCATTTCGCGGCCGCAGGACGTGGTGGGCCTGCACTTCTTCTCGCCCGCCAACATCATGAAATTGCTCGAGGTCGTCCGAGGCGCCAAGACCGCGCCGGACGTGCTGATGACGGCGATGCAGCTCGCCAAGCGCATCCGCAAGGTCGCCGTCGTCGCGGGCGTCTGCTACGGCTTCATCGGCAACCGGATGCTGATGCCGCGCCAGATCCAGGCCAACCGGCTGCTCCTCGAAGGCGCCACTCCGGAGCAGATCGACCGGGTCCATGTCGAGTTCGGGATGCCGATGGGCCCGTTCCAGATGGCCGACCTCGCCGGGGTCGACATCGGCTGGCATCGCGACCCGACAAGGATCGAGAACGTCCGCGACGCGCTCTGCGCCGCCGACCGCTGGGGCCAGAAGAAGGGCGCCGGCTTCTACGATTATGACGAGAAGCGCCGCCCCTCGCCCTCGCCGGTCGTCGCCGGGATCATCGACGATTTCCGGGCGAAGGAAGGCGTCGAGCCCCGCGACATCTCGGACCAGGAGATAATCGAGCGAACTCTCTACACCATGGTCAACGAAGGCGCGAAGATCCTCGAGGAAGGCATGGCCCAGCGCGCCTCCGACATCGACGTGGTCTGGGTCTACGGCTACGGCTGGCCGGTCTGGCGCGGCGGCCCGATGTTCTGGGCCGATACGGAAGGACTGACGAAGATCGTCGAGGGCCTGCGAAATCAGCAGGAGCGGCTGGGCGAGGATTTCTCGCTGTCGCCGCTTCTGGTGAGGAAGGCGGAGGCGGGCGAGAAATTGAGCCGTTAGCCCTCCGTTCCCCGGCGAAGGCCGGGGCCCGGCGGCTCGGGCGGAGGAGCTGGATCCCGGCCTTCGCCGGGAAACAGATCCGCCTGAACAGGACAGGCCTACCCTCTCAGCGCCGTCAGGATCGTCTCGAAGATGCCGACCAGGCTTAGCCCGAGGCGGCTGAAGGCGGCGAGCGCGGCGATCGCGATCAGGGCCGCGATGAGGCCGTATTCGATCGCCGTCGCGCCGCTCTCGTCGCGGCGCAAATTCCTGAGATGAAGCAATTTTCGTTTTCCTTCCAGGCCGGGCCCTTCATCGCCCGGGGAAGGTTACGGCCCGCTTAAGGAGGGCGCCCAGCCGCCCAGGTCGAGATGGGCGAGCTTGCGCTCCAGCGCCGCGACCGACTCGCTCGGGCTCAGCGCCGGCCGCGGCCGCCCTGCCCGGCCCCGGCCCGGACGCTCCGGCGGCCGGTAGAGATCGAGCAGCCGAAGCAGCCGGTCGGGATCGCGGGTCGGCTCCCCCGTCGTCTCGAAGCCCGCGTCGAGGAAGCGCTTCATCCGAGCCTCGGCGCGCTCCCGCTCAAGCGCCGCCACACGCTCCAGCCGGGCGTAGCCGCGCTCCAGCGCCGCCTTATTGTCCCGCGCGAAGGCCGGGTCGCGGCGAAGCGCCTGGACGACCGTCGACGGATGGAAGCCGGCCCGCAACGCCGAATCGGTGCTGTTGCAGCTGCGCTCGAGCGAAGCGAGAAAGGCGGCCCGCGGCCCCGCCCCGAAGCGAAGCCGCCTCCCGCACCCCGGCGCCCGAACCCGGCACCGCCGCTCCGAATCCCACCGCCAGCACAGGCTCGCCTCCGCAGCCGCCGTCCAGGCGGCATCGAAAACCGGGTCCCGCCGGCGCCGGTTGTAAAGCGTCGAAACCGTCATCCCCACCGAAGCCGCCGCCGCCACCACCAGCGCCCCGCCGCGAAGCTCGGCGAGGAAGGCGGCCTGGACGGCGGGGGTGATCGGGTTGGGTCTGGGCATGTCCCGATCATAGCACATCGGGCCCTGCAAGAAAAGAACATAACGAGAACGCCTCAACCGTCGCGAGCTTCTCCGGAACCTCTCGCAATATGCATATTATAATCGTCGTAATTGCGCTAATCGGTGAAAGAGAAGGTCGCGGAGGGAGCAGTCGATTCGTGATGCGGCGCGAGGATGTCGGCCCGACGGTGGAGCATCTGGCGCTCGACGCCTGCCGGCTCGCCGCCGGGCTAGTCGAGGCGGCGGAGGCGGAGGCGCTTCGCCGGACGACCGGCACCGGCGGGATCGCCGTCACCGCCCGCTTCGTCCGCGCCGTCATCGCCGCCAGGCAGCTCCGCTCTGAGCGCTTCGGGCCCCTTCTCGCGCCCGACACCGGCTGGAGCGTCATGCTGGCCCTCTACGCCGCCCGCCTCGAAGGCTGGGAGCTCACCGAAGCTCAGCTCGCCGAAGCCGCCGGCATCTCCACCCTCCACACCCGCCTCCCGGCCCTCGAAGCCAGGGGCCTCCTCCAACGCCGCCCCGACCCGACGAGCCCCCGCGGCACGATCGTCGCCCTGACCGACGAAGCCGCGGCGAGGATCCACGATTATCTGAGGGAGGCGAGAGAGATTTGAAGCCAGAGGGACAGGGTTCAGCGCGGGCCAGCGGCATGCGGTTCAGTGCAGCGACGCCCCGGGCACGAGCAGCGCGAGGGGATCGACGTCGAGCGCCCCGGCCAGCGCCTCCAGGGTGGCGATCGTGATATTCCGCTCCGATCGCTCGATCCCGCCGATATAGGTCCGGTGATAGCCGCAGACGTCGGCCAGAGCCTCCTGCGACAACCCCTTCCCCTCCCGCAACCGCCGCACATTGGCCGCGATCACCGCCTGGAGCCCACCTTGCTTCCGAACCTTCGGCATGGCGCCCATGGGAGGCGGATGCAGACTATCAGTCTACACTCTATAGGATGAGGTGCGCGTGGCGACTTATCGAAATCCGATGGTTCGATATGCTTCCCCGCGACAGAGACGCCTCCTAGCCTCGTATCCATCAGCGGAATGGGGGCAGTTGTGCCAAAAGGCGTATTCCTGCACAAACCTGGCTCCACCTACGACGACGACCGATTGATTCTATCGGCGAAAACCGAAAATCAATAACTCGGATTACCCTAAAGCGATAAACCTGGTTCAACTATCAATTGCACCAGGGCTCTCGCCGCCCCGTCCACGTCCGAGCCAGCCCCTCCGCCACCAGCGCATCGCCGATCGATCGCCCGTTGCGAGTGACGATGCGGAGCTTGCGGCCGTAGCGGTCCTCGTCGCGGCCGTTGCCAAGCGGGTGGAGGTCGAAGTCGCCCTCGGCCAGGAGCTGCCGCATCCGGCGCGTCGCGCGGGCCGCGAGGGCGGTTTCGAAGGAGCAGCGGCCGCGCACTTCCGGGGTATCGATATCGGCGACGCGGATCCTGACGCCCGCATAGTCGAAGGTGTCGCCGTCGATCACCCTCACATTGCCTCCGCGCGGGCGCCGGATCGGCGGACTCTCCCGCTCGCTCAACAACGGCGGCGGGGCGCCCTCCTGTGCTTCCAATATCTCGCGGGATCGCCGGGACTCTTTATAGGGGTCGACGACGGCCACGGGCGGTGGAGGCTCGCCCGCCTCGACGGGCGCGGGCCAGTAGCGCGTCGCCTGGAAAAAGAGCAGGCCGAGCAGCAAGCCGCTCCAGATCGTCAGCCGGATCTGCTCGGCGGAAAAGGCCGGACCGCGCACGTAGCGCGCCCATTGCGGCGGCAGCGCGGGACGGTGACGGCGGCGCCGAAAAGGGGTCAGCTCTCCCATGCCGGGAGGCTAGCGCCCCTATTCTCACTAATTGAATAATCGGATCTTTGTATTCTCGGCCTTGAGTGCTCCTTCAGCCGGGTTCAGAAGGCCTTGGACAATCCCGCGTCGTGCAGGATGCCATTCGCCGTATGACGCACCCTGACGCTCCGGTCGAATACGAAGTGGCGGTTACTGATCGGACTGTGCCAAATTTCGTGATCGCCCTTGCCGTGGCGGACAAAGGTGCAACCGGCGTCCCGAAGAAGACGCTCTATCTGCCGCCCATAGCCTCGCGCCATGGCCTTAGCAGGCGATGGCGAAGGGCGTGTCGATGACGGGGCGGATGGTGACCGGCGGCCGGTGTTCCGGCGGCCCCGCCAGCCGGGGGTCGTGGGAGGCCGCGATTTCCTCGCGGTTGAGGTCGACGAGCTCGGGGGCGATGTGCTCGACCTTGCGGATGAGTTCGTGGACGCTTTCGGCCTCGAGCCGTAGGCCGGGGACGTCGGAGGTGGCGACGTACCAGAGATGGGTGTCGCTATCCTGGGCGAGGTGGACTTCGAGTTCGACCGCCTTCACGCCTTGCCTCCCTCAGCTCCGGCCGAGCGTAGCACTTTCGGACGATTTGCGCACGCGCTCGCGCGGGTGATCGGTGGCGACGCCCCCCGACAGCTTCGCCACATGTGGATACTGCTCCGCCACCTCCGGCGTATACCCGAGATTGAACACCGTCGGGCTCTTCACCGGCCTTTCCGGCCGGTCGTAGAACGTCCCGAACAGCCGGTCCCACAGGAAGCTGGTGATCCCGTAATTGCCGTTCTCGTCGTGGAAATGGTGGGCCATGTGGCGCTTCTTCATTTCCGCGAGCCATTTGCGCTTGGGCTTGTAGGCGAGGTGCTGGATGCAGTGGACGAATTCGTAGAAGCAGGTGGTGACGAGGCCCGTCGCGAAGGCGGCGGCGGCGGCGCCCCAGGCGGCGGTTTCGCCCCAGAAGCTGCCGATGGCGTAGCCGATGGGCAGGGTGGCGATGGCGATCGTCGGGAGCGTGGTGTGGAGGGCTCCGAACAGGACCTCGAGATGGTTCGGATCCTGGTGGTGATCGTAATGGATCCGCTTCCAGGTCGGGCTGAGCAATTTCGATTTCCACATCCACTTGCTGTGCAGGACGAAGCGGTGGAGCAGATACCAGACGAACGGATAGATGAGGCTCGCCACTCCGACCGCGATCAGGCTGGGGGCGAGCGGGGCCGGGCGGGCGGCGTAGAAAGCGGCGGCGGCGGCCGCCAAGGCGAGGTAGGCGATGATCGCGGGATAGGTTATGTAGGCGACCCACAGCTCCTTCAGGCTCATCCTGTCAAGATGATGCTCGCGCCTCCAGAAGCTCGGTCGGATCGTCAATGCGGGCTTCACTTCGTCGATACCTCGAATGTCGCGGGGCCGCGGCGGAACGCGGCTTCCCGATATGGGGTCCGTCAGTGGATGCGCAATGCGGCGTTTTTAGGGCTTTTCGGGTGAAGGCACCGGCCTCGGGCGGCGGGCGAGGCCGGAAGTCAGACCAGGCGGAGGCGGCGGGCGAGGCCGGAGTCAGATCAGGCGGAGTTGGCGGGCGAGGCCGGAGTCAGATCAGGCGGAGTCGGCGGGCGAGGCCGCCTAGGGCCTCGCGGTCTCCGCGGACCAGGCCGAAGCGAAGCGCGCACCAGCTGGCCAGGGCCCAGAGGACAAGGACCGAGGCGAAGCGGACGGGGCCCCTCGTCCAGTAAGCGGCGAGGCCCATCAGTGCGACTCCGACGAGGGCGACGAACAGGCCTCGGAAGAGCTTGCGGTCGAACGGGCTCAGCCCCTCGGTGATCCTGAGCTCGAGGGTGGCGGCGTAGGCGATGGCGACGGTGGCGACGCCCACCGCGACGGCCATTCCGGCGGCGCCGTAGCGGGGAATGAGGACGTAGCTCAGCCCCGCCCAGATAGCGACCCCGATAAGGCTGTTGACGAGGGGGAGCGCGCGGTGGCCGGTCATCTCGACGATCGGGGTGGCGGGACCGACGATCGCCTCGGCGGCTCGGGCGGCGACGAGGATGTAGAGCAAGGGCAAGGCCGCCATCACCTCGGGGCGAAAGACGGAGAGGATGTCGGGGCCGGTGAAGGCGAGGAGGCCGGCGAGCGGCACGACGAGCGCGGTCGAGACCCGGCTCGCGAACCGGTAGAGCGGTGCGATCTCGCGGCGGTCGGCGTGGGCCTGGTGGGCGGCGACGGGGGCCATCACGTACTGGAAGGCCTGGCGGACGGCGAGCGGCAGGGTGGCGATCTTCCGGGCGATCTCGAACAGTCCGGCCGCGACCGCGCCGGCGGTGCCGGGGAGGATGAAGTTGAGGATCATCGCCGGGGCGTCGATCAGGAGGCGGCGGGAGGCGTTGGCGGGGAGCAGGGCGAGGCCGGTGCCGAGCAGGAGTCGGACGTCGGGCCTGGGAATGGGGGCCCGGACGAGCAGCCGGAGGTCGTAATAGCGGCCGAGGAGCGGGACGCAGAGCAAGGCGGTGAGCGCGAGCGAGGAGAGGTGGGCGAGGACGAGGCCGGTGCTCGCCGCGCCGAGCGCGAAGAAGCCCAAAGCGAAGAGGATCCGGGCGATCTGCTCCCAGAAGAGGCGGAGCCGGATCTCGGGCCCGAAGGCCCGGCGGGCGCGGGCGGCCGAGGTGGCGATCTCGATGAAGGTCCACAAAGGCAGGGCCCAGGCGAACAAAGCGACGGCGGTGGGCAGGCTCGCCTTGTCCTCGGCCGCGGCGGAGAAGAGTCCGGCGACCCGATCGGCGTTCAGGGTGACGAGGAGAGCGATCAGGGCGGCGGGGAGGACGGTGAGCAGGAAGGCGGCCTTGACCGCTCCGTGGGCGGTCTCGTCGTCCTCGGTGGGCACGATCCGCTGGAGGGCGCTGGTCAGCGACAGGTCGACGATATTCTCGAGGAAGTTGATCGACGCCCAAAGCGCCACGTAGAGGCCGTAGGCGGGCAGCCCGTAGAGGCCGATGTAGAGCGGCTGGGCGACCGCGTCGATGAGCGCGGTCGCCCTGGAGAGGCCGGCGAGGCCGGCGCCGCGCGCGACTTCCCCGCGGGTGACGTTCTCTTGCGGATCGGGGGGCAGGTGCGCGGCCATGGCCCTACGCTTTGGAGCGGCGAGGGACCGGGTGGCAAGCGCCGGCTGGTGCGGAGCGCCTAGCCGGCCGGATGCGCCGCTCCTCCGGCAGGCCCCCAGGCCGCCAGCGCCATCCAGACCGCCATCGCGATCATCATCAGATTCTCGGTCAGCGACACGAAGCCCAGGGGCACGTTGCTCGAGCCTCCGACGCAGGCGCATTTGAGCTCGCGGCGGTCGACATAGACGGCCTTGAACACCGAGACGGCGCCGACCGTGCCGATGAAGAGCGCGACCGGCACCGAAAGCCAGGTCAGGGCTCCGGCGACCATCAGAACGCCCGCCAGCCCTTCGGCGAAGGGATAGACGTAGCTGTAGGGCACCCACCTTTTCGCCAGCAGGTCGTAATTGAGGAACATGGTCGCGAAGGTCTCGACATTCTGGAGCTTGAGAAGCGCCAGCACGACCATCGAGAAAGCGATGAACCACTCGGCCGAGCGAAGGGTGAGGACGCTGCCGCTCACCGACCAGCTCGCCGCCATCGCCATCAGGGCAGTCATCGCGAACAGGGCGATCACCGGGCGGTAGCTCACCGCCTTCGGGTCGGCGACGCGCTTGCCGAGGAAGCGGCGAAGATCGTCATAGCCGCCGATCCGCTGGCCGCCGATGAAGATCTGGGGCGTGGTGGCGACCTCGTGCTCCGCCTTGAAAGAGTCCGTCGCCTCGCGAGTCTCGAGGTGATGATCCTCGACCTCATAGCCCGAGCGCCTGAGCAGATCGACCGCCTTCAGGCCATAGGGGCAGGTGTGCGACGGCATCACCATCCGGTGAATCACCGCCTTCTTCGGCGCCGAGGGAATATTGGTCATCTCCGACATTTCACGTCTCCTGTGAACCAGCCGGTCGGCATATAGGGTCCGTACCATGGTACGGAGTCAAGAGAATGGCGAGCGTCAGCACAGAACCGGCCGCCACAAGCCGTCTCCCGCTTTTCTGCGGGAGAGTAGAAAGCGGCGAACCTGCGTTCGTCCATTCACCCGCCCTTGCCCGCTCCGGAATGGTTGCGCCGGCGGGACTCGAAGCGTATCCGAAAATCGCGCTTCTGAAGGTGGAACAGAGGGAGCGCCCGCCTAGGGGCGCGTGGACTACAGGCACCGGCTTCGGTCGGGTGGCCTGCCGAATAGAATACCCGAAAGGGGAATAAGCAGGGCGTATACCCCTGTGGTCCATGCGCGTTCCAACCACCCGGCTCGGGGGCCGGATGGCGGCGGCAGGATCGCAGAAGGACGCCGGATGCCGAACCAACCCACTCGCGCCGAACTGGCGCTCATGGCCCTGTCCTGGACCATTCTCGTCTTCACGATTCTGGCGGCGCTTCGACTCTGGATCAGCACCCCTCGCTGATCCGGATGCCCGCCGCCCCCGACTTCAGGCGGCGGAGCGGTGCAAAGCCCCTCCCCTTGAAGCGGGCTAGACTCCGTCCCGATAAGGTCGAAGCACTGTTCCCCGGCGAAAGCCGGGGTCCAGCGGCGCAGGCGGTGAGACTGGGTCCCGGCCTTCGCCGGGAAACTTATCCACCTGAATAGGACAGACTCTAGCAAGAGGCGGAGGTTCGCGCCGTCACGATTCCGGAGCCTTGCCGGTGCCGACGCTCCAGGTAGCCAGGGTTTCGCCGTTTGCGGCGTTCTCGACCGTTACCTCGTCCATCACGACGCTGACGAGGCAGGTGGGGCGCCGGGCCGGGCCGGTGGGCCGGCGGCATCGGACCGGGCCGACATCTCCGGCCCGGGCGATCCGGCCGGCGATCCGGAGGCGGAAGCCGGCGGACGAGTCGAGCTGGTCCCCGGCAACCCGGACCACGGCCTGGTAGGGCTTGCCGTTGCGGCGGCCGCCCCGCCCGCTCTCGGCGAAGAATAGCTGGCCCAAGGCCAATGTCCGCTCCGTCGGCGCCGCCGGCTCGCTCGCTTCCGCCGCCCCTGCCTCCGCCGGCGGATCTCCCGCTTCCGGACAGGCTTCGCTCGACGTCCAGGGGCGGTCGACCCAGAAGCCTTCGATCGCCTCGACTCCGTTGGCGGAGTCGGCTGGCCACCAGTCGTTCGCGGTCCAGGCGACGGGATCGACCGAGATCCTCAGAGCCTCCGCCTTCGAATCGTAGCGCCAGCGCATCGGGGCGGCGGAATCGCCGGCGGCCGGGCCGGCGCAGCCGAAGGGGAGCCGGAGCTCGAAGCGGCGCCCGTCGGCCCTCGCGACTTCAGGCCCGGGGTCGCGTCCCGCGGCTGCCGCGTCGGCGGCCTCGGCGGCGAGCGCAAGGAGGTCGGCCCGGTCGAGAAGGCCGCTCAGGACCGGCTCGGGCTCCGGAGTCGGCGGGGGAGCGACGGGGGGCGCCACCGGAGCCGGCGGGCGCTCCTGAGCGGCTCGGCCGAGCAGGAAACCCGCCCCTCCCACCGCGATCGCGGCCGCAAGGGCGCCGGCAAGCGCGAGCCGGCTGCTTCGTGGGCTTGGCTCCTCCATGGCCGCTTGATAGGCAAATGGCGGCGCGGCCTCCAGACCTTAAGATTCGCCGGGAGCCCGGCCGCGCAGGAAGGTCAGATGTCCGATCGCCCAAGGCATTTCCCGATCGGACCGGCCCGCCCATGAGCATCGACCAGGTCCTGACCCTCCTCGTCCTGGTCGCGGTCGTCGCGGCTTTGATCTGGGACAAGGTTCGGCCGGACGTCGTCGCACTGACCGGCGCCGCCGTGCTTCTGATGACGGGCGTGGTTCGCCCGGTCGAGGTGCAGGGCGCCTTCGCCAGCCCGGCCATCCTCGCGCTCGCCTCCCTGTTCGTCATCGCCTACGCGCTCGAGCTGTCGGGTCTGCTCGACCGGGCGATCCAGCTCGGGGTCGCCTTGTGCAAGCGCGCGGGGGCGGCGGGGATCTGGATGCTCCTGGGGGCGATCGGATTCGTTTCCTGCTTCCTCAACAGCACGCCGATCGTCGTCCTGGGGGCGCCGGTGGTGCGCGATATCGCACTCACCCTGAAGCTGTCGCCCAAGCGCTATCTGATGCCGCTTTCCTATATCGCGGTCCTGACCGGCTGCTGCACCCTGATCGGCACCTCGACCAATTTGCTGGTCGACGACATGGCGCGGATCGCGGGCCAGCCCCGCTTCGGGATTTTCGAGATAACGCCGGTCGGCCTGCCGATGGCGATCGCCGGAGGGCTCTATCTGTTCCTTTTCAGCGGAAGGCTGATGCGGCGGAGCATCGAAGAGCCGATGCCGAAGAGCGCGGCGCCCGTGGACGACGTCCAGGTCGCCAAGTCTGCGATCGACGACGTCCATTCCAGCGGAGTGCAGGTCGGCCATGCCGAGGTCTTCGCAAAGCCCCGGCCCTTCCAGCCGGTCAAGGCGGCGATCGCCGCGGCGATCTTCGTCGGCGCCATCGTGATCGCGACCCTCAACATCGCTCCGATCGCCGCCGCGGCCTTCGCCGGGGCGGTGCTTCTCATCCTCCTCAAGGTGATTACAGCCGACGAAGCCTATGGCGGATTGAAGCCCGACATCTTGATCCTCATCGCCGGAATGGTCGTGATCGGAATCGCGATGGAGGAAAGCGGGCTCGCCGCCGCCGCGACCCGGACGATGCTCGGATCGATGGACGAGGTCAGCCCTCTGGTCGCACTCATCGTCCTCTACGGAGCGACGATGATCCTGACCGAATTGCTCTCCAACGCGACCGTCGCGGTGCTGGTCACCCCGATCGCGGTCGCGCTCGCCGAAAGCCTGTCCGTCAGCCCCCGCCCCTTCCTGGTCGCGGTGATGATGGCGGGAAGCGCCGCCTTCGCCACGCCGTTCGGCTACCAGACCAACGTCATCGTCTACCAGATGGGCGGCTATCGCTACATGGACTTCGTCCGGGTGGGCTTGCCGCTCAACCTGATCACCTTCGCGGTCGCGATCGTCGCGATCCGGGCGGCGTTTCCTTTCTGAGCGGATGTCGG
The DNA here is from genome assembly GCA_049590095.1 of Allosphingosinicella sp. Classification (GTDB taxonomy): domain Bacteria; phylum Pseudomonadota; class Alphaproteobacteria; order Sphingomonadales; family Sphingomonadaceae; genus Allosphingosinicella. The sequence continues at coordinate 33,131 of JBAWCC010000194.1, forward strand.
CCCGTCGGTCTTATCTGCAGCAGGTGAGAGCGACCCACCGACCTGCCCTGCTCAATCGGAGACGGCGGACTGGCGATAGTGCTCCCGCAAGTGAACTGCCGTCTGATCAATGCTCGGGTACACCGAGGTGGCGTTAATGTTGATAGCGTCGAGCTGATTGAGGATGTGCTGCTTTTCGGTGATTGTCACACGCGCGATTTCAATATCCTCTTGACTGAACTCCGGCAGTGCAGCTTCATGGCCGAAGAGGAGAAAGGCCCCTGCCTGAGACTTGATCCGGTTGTTCGTGCGCTTAGCCTTTACACAGATGATCGAACCCAAGTCGTCCGGAACGATTCTTGCCTCGAAGAATCCTTTTTCTGACCTGATGTGGTGCAGCAGCTTTCCGGCAACGTCACTCTCGTTGAACACCTCAACGTTTCGGGTCAGGTCAATCTCATTTTTCTGAGGATAGCTCAGATTCGATAGATTAGAAATGCAGCTAACAGTATCCGAGTCATAATATTTAACAGAATCCGCCGAGACACGGAAAATAATTACCTCTCCCTCAATCTGCATCAACTG
>JBAWCC010000195.1:0-4061 GCA_049590095.1 Allosphingosinicella sp.
GTCCAGCGCCGCTCGCGCCTCGTCCGGCCGGCCCGCGGCGATCAGCGCCCGCGCGCGGCCTCCGATCGCTCCGCCATGGTCGGGCGCCATCTCAAGGATCTGGGCGAAGATATTCTCGGCGCGCTCGGCGTCGCCGCCGGCGAGCACCTCCTCGGCCATCGCGATCAAAGGCTCGATCTCCGCCTCGATCTGCCGGTCTTCGCCCTCGACCGGCAATTGCTCGAGAATCTGGTCGAGGAACCGGGTCAGCTGCCCTTCCGTCCGGGCCGGGGTCAGATCGGCGACCGGCTGGCCCTGGAAGATGGCGTAGACGGTGGGAATGGACTGGACCCGGAACTGGGCCGCGACGATCTTGTTCTCGTCGACGTCGATCTTGACCAGCCGGACGCCTTTCGCCGCATAATCGGCCGCGACCTTCTCCAGGATCGGGGTCAGCTGCTTGCAGGGGCCGCACCATTCCGCCCAGAAGTCGACGATGACGAGCGAGGTCATCGAAGGCTCGATGACGTCGCGCCGGAAGCTCTCCAGCGCCTCCTTCTCCGCCGCGCTCATGCCCAATGTCGCCACAATCCGCCTTTCCAAGCCAAACGCCCCGTTGCGCCTATGTGGGATCGCGCGGCCTCATGCCAAGCCGTTTCCCGGCGAAAGCCGGGATCCAGTGCTTCTGCCGGCGCCGCTGGGCCCCGGCCTTCGCCGGGGAGCGAGGTGGGAGCAATAGCCCCTTGCCGGGTCGCGGACCCCATGCTAGCAGCCGCCGCCTTACCTCAGCCGGGGGCGTTCGCCGCCGTCGGCGCGGCTCAGAGCGGGCGTAGCTCAGGGGTAGAGCACAACCTTGCCAAGGTTGGGGTCGAGGGTTCGAATCCCTTCGCCCGCTCCAGTCTTTTTCGCCGGCCGGCACGGGCGGCCGGGAGTCCAGATGATCGGTCTTGCCCTTCTCCTCGCCGCCGCCCAGGCCCCGGCCCCGACCGCGGCGCCGCCCCGTTCCTTCATCCCGCCGGTCTCGGCCCGAGCCGTCGTCACGACTCCGTCGGGCCTTCGCTTCGAGACCCTGAAGCCTGGAACCGGTGCGAAGCCGACGACGGCCGACCTGGTGCTCGTCGCCTATCAAGGCCATCTCGCCGACGGCTTTCTGTTCGACGCCAGCGCGCGGCCGACCGCCTTTCCGGTGACGGGTGTGGTCCCGGGCTTCGCGGAGGCGCTGCAGCTGATGCAGAAGGGCGGCCGCTACCGATTCTGGATTCCCTCCGCTCTCGCCTATGGGCCGGCGGGCGTCCCCGGAGTCATCCCGCCCAATGCCGAGCTCGAGTTCATCGTCACCCTGATCGACATGAAGCCGGTAGCGGAAGCGGAGGCGGAGGCGAAAGCGGCTCAGCCACAGCCGCAGCCTTAGGATCCTCGGGAACGCATCGGGGCCAACCCCGTTCTCCAGCCGCCCGGCAGGCGCGACGCTCCGTCGCCGCCGCCGGGCCGGCGCGGCGGGACGATGAGCACCAAACTCGACAATTTCAATTCCTCCGCCTTCGAGCCGCCGCCGGAGGCGGTCGGATTCTATACGGAAAGCCTGAAGCTCCTCCAGGAATCGGGGATCCCCTTCCTCCTGTCGGGGACCTACGCTTTGTCCTGCTTCACCGGAATCACCCGGGCGACCAAGGACCTGGACGTCTTCTGCAAGCCCAGCGACGCGCCCAAGATCCTCGGCTTCTTCAAGGCGCGCGGCTACGAGATCGAGATGGAGGACGAGCGCTGGATCGGGAAGGTCTGGCGCGACGACAATTTCTTCGACGTCATCTTCAACATCTCCTCGGCGAGCATCCCGATCACCGACGAATGGTTCCAGGAGGTCTATGAGGCGGAGGTCTACGGGACCAACGTCCGGGTCACTCCGCCGACCCAGTTCATCCTCTCCAAGCTCTTCCTGCAGACCCGCTACCGCTATGACGGCGCCGACATCGTCCACACCATCCTGATCAAGCATGACGAGATCGACTGGCAGTGGCTGCTCTCGAACATGGAGCTCTACTGGGAGGTGCTGCTGATCAACATCCTCAACTTCCGCTTCGTCTACCCGACGGAGCGCGACCTCATTCCGCGATGGCTCTACGACGAGCTGCGCGAGCGCCTCAGGGCCCAGGACGAGATGCCGCCGGCGAGCATCAGGATCTGCCGGGGCCGGCTGATCAGCCCGACCGATTACGTCATCGACGTGACCGAATGGGGCTTCGCCGACGTGGTCGGGAAGGGAGTGGACGAGAAGCATGAGCGATCCCCGCACTGATATTCTCACGGTTGCGGCGATCGGCGACCTCCACGTCAGCGAGACCTGCCACGACCGCTACCGGGCGATGTTCGAGGAGATAAGCGAGGCCGCGGACGTCCTCGCCCTGGCCGGCGACCTGACCAATTTCGGCAAGGTCGCCGAAGCCGAGATCCTCGCCGAGGACCTGCGCGCCTGCACCATTCCGGTCGTCGCGGTGCTCGGCAATCACGATTACGAGGCCGGCTTGGTGGACGAGGTCGTGCGCATCCTCCAGTCGGCGGGAGTGACGATGCTCGGCGAGCAGGCGATCGTGATCGAGGGCGTCGGCTTCGCCGGGGCAAAGGGCTTCATCGGCGGCTTCGGCCGGGGCGAGCTCGGAGCGTTCGGCGAGGATGCGATCAAGGCCTTCGTCGACGAGGCGCGCGACGAGGCCCGAAAGCTCGAGAACGCGCTTCGCTCACTTCGCACCGAGCGCGTCGTCGCCGTCCTCCATTACGCCCCGATCCCGGAGACGGTGGAAGGCGAGCCGCTGGAAATCTACCCCTTCCTGGGCTCCTCGCGCCTCGCCCATGCGATCGACCGCTTCGACAACGTTAAGGCGGTGGTCCACGGCCACGCCCATCGCGGCGCCTATTCGGGCCACACTCCGGGCGGAGTGCCGGTCTTCAACTGCGCGCAGTTCGTCGTGGAGCCGGCGTTCGGAAGGCCTTACGCATTGCTGGAGATTTAATCTTGCCTCCCCATGCGCAGCATGGGGAGGGGGACCAGGCTTTGCCTGGTGGAGGGGTAACCAACGAGGCCTCGCCAGTTCACCCCTCCACCACCTTCGGTGGTCCCCCTCCCCATCTGACGATGGGGAGGCAAAAGAGATTTAGCGGGTCCTCGCGCCCTGCGCCGCTACCGGCGCCCTCGGCTCCAGCAGTGCAGCGCTCTCCAGCCGGTCGAGCGCCCGGTGCGAGGCGACGTAGCGGCGGGCGTTGGCGATCCATCTGCCGGCCCGCTCGTTTCCGGGCAGCCGGAGCACCTCGAGCAGCGCCACCTCGACCTGGCCCGATTCCAGGCTCTGGGCGGCTCGGCGCAGGCGCTCGGCGGGCTGGGTCGAGGGCGTGTTCTCGCGGCGGATGGTGACGAGGCCGGCCATCTCGGTCTTGAACGCGTCCCACCAGCTCTGGCCCTGGCCTCCGCCGGTGAGATGGGGCGCGACCTCCTGGAACTCCTTCTGAAGGCTCTGCACAGTCACCGGCTGGCGGGCGACGGTGAGAATTGTCGCCACCGCCTGGGGCTCGGTCGCCGCGAAGCGCTGCCTGAGCAGGGTCTCGATATAGCCCAGGGCCACTCCGCGATCGATCGCCCGCCGGGCGGCGAAGGCGACGAGGAGGCCCTCCGCCCGGTCGGCATTGCCGACGGCGGTGCGCGACTGGAGGTCGAGCAGCGCGAGCCTCTCCTCGAGCCGATTGACCCGGCGGGTCGTCTCCGGGTCGATCACCAGCCGCCCGCTTGGCGGAGGCTCGGCCGGCAGGCTTTCGGCCGGCTCGCGCTCCATCACCACCGGTTGCGGCGCCGGCTCGACCGTCGCGGGCGGGGGCGGGACGACGCCCAGGAAGGTCGCGGCCGTGCTCCAGTTGGCGAGCAGCCAGCCCATCGCCGCGAGACCTGCCAGAAAGGCGACGAGCGGCAAGGCGAGCAGCATCCACAGCGGCCGCTTCGGCTTCGCCGTCACCCGTCCCGGCTCATAGTCCATCGCCGTCCCTCACCTCGAAGCCATGATTGCACAGCTTGGCGGCAAGCTCCAGCAGGGCTTGGT
>JBAWCC010000196.1:0-1596 GCA_049590095.1 Allosphingosinicella sp.
GCTCCGGCGGCCGCCCCGCCCGCGCGCGCCGCTCAATATGGGCGGGCGGTGGTGCGCGAGCAGGTCATCGTCCGTTTCCGGCAGACGCCGACGACCCGAGTCGATTGGAAGGAGGGCAAGGGCCCGAAATGCGTCCCGGCGCGCGCCATCGCCGCCGCCACCCTGGTCGGCAGGAGCAGCGTCGACTTCATCATGCGCGACCGCCGGCGGGTTCGGGCCCAGCTCGAGAAGAGCTGTCCGGCGCTCGATTATTATTACGGCTTCTACATCACCCCCGATCCCGACGGCATGGTCTGCGAGGACCGCGACATCATCCGCTCGCGCGTGGGCGGCGCCTGCGAGATCGAGCGATTCCGAAGCCTCGAGGCGGTCGAGCGCCGTTGAGCTTTCTTGACTTAGAGGTCCGCATCCCCCAAGCGAGCGCACTGAAGCGGCTCGCGACGAAGCCCCTCCATCACCCGGAACCTTTATGAGTTTTGCCGATCTCGGCCTATCCGACGAATTGCTCCGCGCCGTGGAGGAATCCGGCTACACCGATCCCACCCCGATCCAGAAGCAGGCGGTTCCCTCCGTCCTGATGGGGCGCGACCTTATCGGAATAGCCCAGACCGGCACCGGCAAGACCGCCGCCTTCGTCTTGCCCATGATCGATATCCTGGGAGAGGGCCGAAGCCGGGCCCGGATGCCGCGCTCGCTGATCCTCGAGCCTACCCGCGAGCTGGCGATGCAGGTTTCTGAGAATTTCGAGAAATACGGCAAGTACCACAAGCTGAACATGGCGCTGCTGATCGGCGGCACCAACATGGCCGACCAGATCAAGAAGCTTGAAAAGGGCGTCGACGTCCTCATCGCCACTCCGGGCCGGCTGATGGACCTGTTCGGGCGCGGCAAGATCATGCTCAACGGCTGCGGACTGCTCGTCATCGACGAGGCCGACCGGATGCTCGACATGGGCTTCATCCCGGACATCGAGGAAATCTGCTCGAAGCTTCCGTCGGTGCGCCAGACCCTGCTCTTCTCGGCGACCATGCCGGGGCCGATCAAGAAGCTGGCCGACAAGTTCCTGACCGGCCCCAAGACGATCGAGGTCGCCCGGCCCGCGACCGCCAACATCTCGATCGACCAGCGCGTCCTGAAGGTCGATTCGCGCCGGAAGAAGCAGGTCCTGACCGACCGCCTGAAGGGCGACGACGTCCGAACCGCGATCATCTTCTGCAACCGCAAGACGACGGTCCGCGAGCTCGCCCAGAGCCTCAAGCGCTCCGGCCTCAACGCCAGCGAGATCCACGGCGACATGGAGCAGCCGGAGCGGATCCGGGAGCTCGAGCGGTTCAAGGCCGGCGAGATCAACATCCTCGTCGCCTCCGACGTTGCCGCGCGCGGACTCGACATCAAGGACGTCAGCCACGTCTTCAACTACGACGTGCCGTGGCATCCCGACGATTATATCCACCGCATCGGCCGCACCGGCCGGGCGGGCAAGACCGGAATCGCCATCACCCTCGCCACCGCCGCCGACGCCGAGGCGATCGAGGCGATCGAGAAATTGACCGGGGCGAAGATCCAGCCGGCGGAGTCCTCGGGGGAGAGCAAGGC
>JBAWCC010000197.1:0-9055 GCA_049590095.1 Allosphingosinicella sp.
CGGCGGCCCTGACCGCGGCGCCGACGGCGCTCGCGGCGATGCTCGCCGCGCAGCCGCCCAGTGGCGGAGTGGCAAGGAGGAGAAGGGGCAGGATCGATCGGTGCATGGAGCTCAGCATAGAGTCTAAGGCGCGCCTGCGCTAATCCCATTGCAGAAACGAAGGAGTATGGACATGCCGCTGGTCGAACCGCTCGCCAAGGGCTCTTCGCCCGACGTGGACGAGCTCGCGCGCTTCTTCGACGAGACCCTGGGCTTCACGCCCAACAGCGTCCTCACCATGCAGCGCCGGCCCGCCATCGCCCGAGCCTTCATCAACCTCAACAAGGCGGTGATGGCCAATGAAGGCCGGCTCACCGCCGAGCAGAAGAGGCTGATCGGCCTGCTCGCCTCGAGCGTCGCGGGATGCCGCTATTGCGAGGCCCACACGACCCTCGCTGCCAAGCGCTACGGCGCCTCGGATGCGCGCCTCGAATCGATCTGGGATTATTCGAACAGCCCCCTCTTCACCGGGGCGGAGCGGGCGGCGTTCGATTTCGCGATCGCCGCCGCGAGCGTCCCGAACGCGGTCACCGGCGAGATCGCCGCCGCCCTGAAGCGGCACTGGGACGAAGGCGAGATCGTCGAAATCCTCGGAGTGGTCGCGCTCTTCGGCTTCCTCAACCGCTGGAACGATTCCATGGGCACGACCCTGGAAAGCGGCGCTCGCGAGGCCGGCGGCCGCCACCTCGCCGGACGCGGCTGGACCCGCGGCAAGCACGTCTAGGGGCGGCGCGGTCGGCGGCCCTTACTGGTCGCACCATGACGATTGGCTCCGCCATGCGGCGATTGCGCTCGCCGCCGAACAAGGGTATATACATGTATATCCGAAAGGAGTATATCGATGGACATGCCCCGGACCAGAACCTTCAAGAGCGGCAACAGCGAGGCTGTTCGCCTCCCCCAGGGTATCGGCTTCGGCGTGGGCGTGGCGGTGAAGGTCGAGCGGGACGGCGACCGGGTCGTCATCACCCCGGCGCACGATCCCGATGAGGAGAAGTCGCGTCTGCTCGCTTTGCTCGCGGACCTGGAGGCGATCGGCAGCCCGCCCGACGGAGTGCAGGAGCGCGAGCCGTTCGAATTCCCGGAGCGGTCCAACCTGTGATCTTCATCGATACCGATGTCGCGATAGCGCTTCGCGACAGCGACCCGGATACGAGAGCTCGGATGGCCCGGCTCGGGCGGATTCCCGTGATATCGGTCGTGACCCGGATCGAACTTGAAAATGGCGTCAATCGCGAGCCTGGCGCGGCAAATTACCGCCGGCGATTGCTCGACCGCCTGTTGGAGACGATCGTCGTCCAATTGTTCACGCCTGCCGACATTCTCGCTTACGGCTCGATCGTCTACGGGCTGGGCTATGACCGCCGAACCACGCTCGACCGCTTGATCGCCGCCCAGGCGATCTCGCGCGATGCCCGGCTGATCACTCGCAACGGCCGCGACTTCGCACGGATCGAGGGACTGCGGCTGGAAGTTTGGCCGGGCGAGTGAGACAGGCGCAGGAGCCGGTTTCCCTGCCGCCACTCCCCTGCTAACGCCGCCGCGAAATGACCGAACTTAGCCGAATCCGCAATTTTTCCATCATCGCCCATATCGATCACGGGAAGAGCACGCTCGCCGACCGGCTGATCCAGTCGACGGGGGGGCTGACCGAGCGCGAGATGACCAGCCAGGTGCTCGACAATATGGAGATCGAGCAGGAGCGCGGGATCACGATCAAGGCGCAGACCGTCCGGCTCGACTACAAGGCGAAGGACGGCGAGCATTATGTCCTGAACCTGATGGACACGCCCGGCCATGTCGATTTCGCCTACGAGGTCAGCCGCAGCCTCGCCGCCTGCGAGGGCGCGCTCCTCGTCGTCGACGCCGCCCAGGGGGTGGAGGCGCAGACCCTCGCCAACGTCTACCAGTCGATCGAGCACGACCATGAGATCGTCCCCGTCATCAACAAGATCGACCTGCCCGCGGCCGAGGTCGAGAAGGTCAGGAAGGAGATAGAGGATATCGTCGGCCTCCCCGCCGACGACGCCGTCCTCACCAGCGCCAAGACCGGCATCGGAATCGCCGAGGTGCTGGAAGCGATCGTCACCCGGATCCCGCCGCCCAAGGGGGACCGCGACGCGCCGCTGAAGGCGATGCTGGTCGATTCCTGGTACGACCCCTATCTGGGAGTCGTCATCCTTGTCCGGGTCATCGACGGCGCCATCCGCAAGGGCGCGAGCGTCGCCTTCATGGCCGCGGGCACCACCCATTTGGTCGACCGGGTCGGCGCCTTCCGCCCCAAGATCGAGCAGCTCCCGGAGCTCGGCCCGGGCGAGATCGGCTTCATCACCGCCCAGATCAAGGACATCACCGAGACCAGGGTCGGCGACACCATCACCGACTCCAGGCGCCCGGCCGCGGAGGCCCTGCCGGGGTTCAAGCTGGTCCAGCCGGTGGTGTTCTGCGGCCTGTTCCCGGTCGACGCCGCGGATTTCGAAAAGCTGCGCGAAAGCATCTCCAAGCTGCGCCTCAACGACGCAAGCTTCAGCTTCGAGATGGAGACCAGCGCGGCCCTCGGCTTCGGCTTCCGCTGCGGCTTCCTCGGCCTACTCCACCTCGAGATCATCCAGGAGCGCCTCACCCGCGAATATGATCTCGACCTGATCACGACGGCGCCCAGCGTCATCTACAACGTCCACCTCTCCAAATCGAAGGAGGAGCCGGCCAAGATCATCCAGCTCCACAATCCGGCCGACATGCCGGACCCGAACCGGATCGAGAGCATCGAGGAGCCGTGGATCGAGGCGACCATCTACGTCCCCGACGACTATCTCGGCCCCATCCTCAAGCTCTGCCAGGACCGCCGCGGGATCCAGAAGAACCTCACCTACGTGGCCGGCCGCGCCCAGCTCACCTACGAGCTTCCCCTGAACGAAGTGGTGTTCGACTTCTACGACCGCCTCAAGAGCATCAGCCGAGGCTACGCGTCTTTCGACTACCACCAGATCGGCCACCGCGAGGGCGACCTCGTCAAGATGAACATCCTCGTCAACAACGAGCCGGTCGACGCGCTCAGCATGATCGTCCACCGCGCCGCCGCCGAGGCGCGGGGGCGGCACATGTGCGAGCGGCTGAAGGACCTGATCCCGAGGCACCTGTTCAAGATCCCGATCCAGGCGGCGATCGGGGGCAAGGTCATCGCGAGGGAGACGATCGCGGCGCTGAGGAAGGACGTGACGGCGAAATGCTACGGCGGCGACATCTCGCGCAAGCGCAAGCTTCTGGACAAGCAGAAGGAGGGCAAGAAGCGCATGCGGGAATATGGCTCGGTGAGCATTCCGCAGGAGGCTTTCATCGCGGCGCTTCGGATGGGGGAGGAGTGAGTTCGGATCAAAGTGTTACTTTGATCCGGGCCTAGCTGAACTCCCGCAGGGGATCGCGACCGGCACCCAGGATACGGACGATTCTCACCGTTCGCCCCTCGATCCGATAAAGGGCCGTTGCGCGACCGCTGAGCGGAATGCTGCGGAGGCCAGGCTCGAGTTCGTCGCGCGGCGAGCCGCGGGCTGGAAACTCGCTCAGTCTGGCGCAGGCGCCTTGAAGGCGCTGAACATAAGCATCTGCCGTCGCGGGATCGGCCCGTTCGGCAACCCAGTCGTAAATCTCCTTGAGGTCCAGCCTCGCCCTCGGGCGATAGCGGACCTTATGAGCCACGCCTCAGCCGTTCCTCGTGATGGGCGCGCAGGCTCGCCCGCACCTCCTCAGCCGTGAGGTCCGGCCGGGGGTCGTCGAGCGATTCCTGGACTTTCCTCTTCACGTACGCCTGCCACTCAGGGTCATTCTCGTCGATCGGCGGAAGGAAGCGATCCCATTCGGCTTCGGTGAGCGTATCGGGCGTGGCCGCGGCCGCCTCGGCTTCACGCGGCGTCTCGTCTTCGTCAGCCTTGGCGGGATCTACGCCTGGGGGGCGGCGGTCCATGGGCGCTCTCCGATCGGCGGCAATTCTACGCTCCGGCGGAAGGCGCCGCAAGGCGGTGGCAGGTCATATACAAAGTTCGTTTATGCCCCGCCGGCTTCAGAGGTCATCCTTCGCCTTGTACTCCGCTATCCGGGCGTCGACCCGAGCGAAGGCCTCGGCGGCGGGGCTCGGTGGGCGGGGATTAGCCAGAGCTTCCCGGATCCGCTCGGCCGTGGCTGGGTCGATCGGTGCAGGCCCTGCGGTGCGGACCGGTCCCTGATCCTCGTCGATTTCATGGTCTGGGGCTGGTGAACGACGGTCCATAAGAGCCTCCGATCGGCGCGATTCTAGGCGGCGACAGGGGGGTGCGGCAAGGCGGGGGCGGGACATATGCGAAGTTAGTTTATGCAGTGAAGACAGGGGCACCGGCGTTGGCACCATACCCGTTTTCGGCTATGCCGAGGCCCATGAACGAGCAATCGCCCATCGTCTCGGAATTCGCCACGCCTCAAGAGGCGGCGGCTCATGAGGAATGGCTGCGGGCAAAGGTCGCGGCGTCGCTCGCGGACGAACGTCCGAGCATCCCCCACGACGAGGTGATGGTCGAGATGCGGGCGATCATCGAACGCAAGGGCAGACCCGCCGAACCATGTTGAAGCTCGTCTGGCGGCCTTCGGCTCGCCACGACCTCACAAGTATCATCACTTATATAGCGGAGCGGAACCCGGCGGCCGCAATGGGCCTGGGGCAGGCGATCGAAGCCTGCTTGGAGCGGCTGCCCGATCACCCTTTCCTCTACCGCCCCGGCCGAGCCCCCGGCACGCGCGAGGCCCTCGTGCACCCGAACGACATCCTCGTCTACCGAGTGACGGGCGAGGCGGTAGTCGCGCCTGCTAGGACGTCGGCCAACGGCGCCTGCGCCTAGGCTGGGACTACGATCAGCGGACCGCTTTGACGTTCCGCACGATATGAGCGACGAACGATCCGGACTTGCGCGCGTAAGGCCTGCTGCCGCTCCACCGGGAATTCTTCAAATGCGCGCCTATCGTTTTGGATTTGCTCCAGAATCTCTTCCTGGCTCACCCGCATCGATGCCTCCCTTTTTCACGCGACACATTCCTTTAAGCCGACTTTTGGAACGCCATCAAGCTCTGTTGCGATCGCCTGTTCGATTTCCAAGTCGGCCTCAGATAGCTGTGCGACCTTGGGCTGCGCGTCAGCACGAACCCACTCGACAATGTACCCTTGACGGTCTTTACGCTTCCCCGCGCGGAACAGGGTGACGAAAAGTGAGGGGGCGATTCCCTCGAAGGGATCAAACCGCACTAGCGGCTTTACAACTGCCCTTTTTCCCTTCGCCTGCGTCGTCGCCTTGACCGCATTTGGCGCCTTATCGATGGAAACGGTTTCCGGGAAAAGCTCTGCCGTCATGCTCTTAGGATAAGGCTCTATATATACGACTCGAGTGATGCCCGCAGAGATAATGTGCCTCGCACACATGTGGCATGGGAAGGTCGTGCTATATAACTCACTCCCATCGACTGCGATTCCCCTTTGGGCCGCACGCATTAGTGCCGACATCTCCGCATGTACCACACGACCGAACTCGATCAAATTCGACACCCGCAAATCTTTAAATAGTTCTTTGTGCCTTCCATAAAGTAGCTCCTTAGCTGCATCATCAACACTAAGGCCGTCGGCCGCCTGCATGACTTGGTGCCTATGGAGGAACTCAAGAACTTCTTTGATAATATCGAACTTCTTAACGGCATTAAAGTCCTTACCCTTAACATAATCTCTATTATCAAAAGCAGCGTCATCGTCAGGCCAATACGCGCCACCTTCGGCCTTCGGCACCTCATTGCAGCCTGCGGATATTATCTCACCGTGCCTATCGACGATGACAGCGCCAATCTGCCGGGACAGATCGGCGGATCGATGCGCAATGGCGTTGGCTTCAAACATGAAGTATTCACCGCGACGCGGAGTAAGATAAGGACTACCAAATAGTATGTCTATAAATCTTTCTAGATCGCTCTCAAAGTTTCCAGATGTTCTTATAAAAAAGTCACCAAGAGGAAATGTCTCGCGAACGTTTTGCCCGATCCGTTCTCCCGGCCGCTTTGCGTCGACTTTTATGAGCTCCGACGCCTCCTCTTCGAATTCGTCAGTTTCTGTACTCAGAACTGCCTTGGCTATTATGTCCTTTAGGCGCTCTCTTCTCGTATCTTCCGAGTCGAATCCCGAGACTAGTATAAAGTTCCGTCCATAGATTCGCCTTAAAGCCTCTACTTCATCGGGGTGCTTGAGCGAATCTAATATATAGCATGCATTGTATGCATGTCGCCCCAAGTCCACTCCGTCCTTTTTGTTGAATTTTCTGCGTGCTGCTCTGATGGCGCCAATTATCAAAGGAAGGATGGCATCCCCCTTCCCCGCAAGCTTTCTGAGGCGATCGCCAGCATCCATCAGGAGTCGTATACGCTCACCTCCTGCTGCGGACTTGATTGCCTGTTGAAGCTCCGGATCACACCAGCTGGCGATGAGCTGACTTACTCGGATTCGTGCACAACGATACTGAAACGGACTCAGTTTCTCCTCGATGCGCCGAGCGAGCAGGTGCAAGTCAGTTCCTACTGGGCCGACCAGCCCAATAACTAGCTCGGGCTTTGGTTCGGGCTCCTCATCAGCCTCATCATCCTGTGCTGCTGCATTAGCGGGCGGTTTCAGCTCGACATTTTCGACTGCTCGTTTTCCGATCTTGTTGTCGCGCTTACCGCGCGATGATGTATGCCTGCCCGCCACTTCTCTTGCCCCACTTTTCTATGGACGAGATTAGCGCCTTCCACAGCTTCCGCTAGACCTGATCGCTGCGGTTGGCCCGATAAGCCTAGGACAAGACACCAGTCGCTCGAGCTGGAATCGCACTCCGGCCGCGGCACTTTTGCCGTTCAGCCTATTAATGCTGCTCTAAGAATTCGCCTGATTGCCTCCGGCCGCGATGGCTTCGGGTCGGGCTGCCGCGCGATCCAGGCATCCAGCGCCGCCTCGATGTCTGGGTAGAGCCTCAGGCCAATTTGGGGTCCGATTCCGGTGCGGGGCCGGCCGCCCTTGTTTTTTTTACCCTCAGCTATTGCGCTCGCCCCCGGTTAGTGGTACCAAGAACCCTACCAATTGAACCGGAGCAAGGCGCTGCCTTGTCCCGACTCCGACCACCACACGCCTTGGCTTTGGAGGCGAAGGATGGCGGCTGGGCAGCTTAATCGAAGCTTTGGCTTAGGGCTAGGCGCGGCACAGCCGCGCCGTGACGTCGGACGAGCTCGCTCGGGGACGGTCCGCGCGCCTCGCCGGCCGGCCTGCGCCGACTCCGTTCGCTGCTCGCGATCGCTTTGCGATCGCAGCGCGGCTCTCGGGCGGCTTGGCTGATGGCTGCTGACGACCACAACCCGTCGCGCCGCGCACTGCTGGGCGCGGCGGTGGCTTTGCCGCTGCTTCCTCGTCATTGCGAGGAGCGTAGCGACGAAGCAATCCAGTGCGGCGGCGGAGGAAGGGCTGGATTGCCTCGCTCCGCTCGCAATGACGGGGAATGGAGCAAAGCCCTCGCCGCCTTCCGCTCCGCCGAGGCGGAGGTTCGGGGGTTTGAGCGGGCGACTGCGGGGAGTTCGGCCGAGGCGGAGGAGATCTGGCTGCCCGTCTACGAGGCCCGGCTCGAGGCGCTCGGCGGAGCGGTCAGGGGCGTGATGCTGGCGGCGGCTCCGGACTTCGCGGCCTTTGCCTCCAAGCTGGAATTGTTCTTCGAGCATGCGCTGGAGCCCGATTCGGCCGACGAGGAGATAGTGGCGGCACTGAGGGCGGATACGCGCCGCCTGGCCCGGTAACCCATCGGTCTGCAGGGCTCATGCGGCGGCGGGACCGAGGAAGCGGTCGGAAGTTGAACGAACCCGATGTGGCGAAATGAAGCGATTCCTGGCGATTCCCGGCGCTTCCGCTCGATCTCGATACGATCCTGGCGGAATTTGTTTTCTATTGGGAATCAGTGGCTTGGCTTCGAAGAGGACGGCGAGGGGCAGTCGCTTTGCGAAAACTCGGCGGACGAATTGCGCCTTTACGTCCAAGAAACATATGTTCGTGCAATGTTCCACGTGGAACGCCGCCGTCGCGGGCGAAGTTGCAAATCCTGTTTGGTCCGATCCGGCGAGATGCTAGGCGGCGGGCTCGACGGATCGGGAGGATTGCGGGTGAGACGATTTGCCTTGGCGGCGGCGCTGCTTCTGGCCGGTTGCGGCGCGGGCGGGAGCGGCGGGGCGGAGAATGAGGCGGCTCCGGTCGAGCCGGTCGCGGCCGCCGAGGCCCCCGCTCCGGCGGCCGAGGCCCCGGCGGCGGACGTCCTGACCGCGGAAGGCTTCGGGCCGCTCAGGATCGGGATGAGCCGGGCGGAGGTAGTGAAGGCGCTGGGGGAAGATTCCGATCCCGATGCGGTGGGCGGGCCGGATCCGGAGAGCTGCGACGAGTTTCGGCCGGCCCGGGCGCCCGAGGACATGCTGGTGATGATCGAGCGGGGGCGGCTGACCGGCATCGCCCTGGTCGGCGGGTCGAAGGTCGCGACCGACCGGGGCCTTCGGCTCGGCGCCGGCGCGGCGGCGGTGCGGGCCGCTTATGGCGAGGCGCTTCGGGCCGAGCCTCATAAATATGTCGAGGCGCCGGCCGAATATATGACCTTCTGGACGAAGGAGGCTCCCGCGAAGGGGCAATATGCCGACGCGGCCGGCGCGCGCGGAATTCGCTACGAGATCGGGCGGGACGGCAAGGTCGAGTCGATCCACGCCGGCGGGCCGAGCCTCCAATATGTGGAGGGCTGCGCCTGAGCCGGATTGAGGTTGTAAGTGGCGGGCAAAGGGCGCACGCTCGCGCCGAGCGACCGGCCGCGGCCGGGCTCCCCCTTTCAGAAGGAACCCGACGATGAGCACGGCCGAGGAATATCAGGCGAAAGCCGAAGAGGCCCTGACCCAGCTCGGCGAGGCCAAGAGCGAGGCGGAGCGGCAGCGGCTGAGGCGGGCGCACGGCGCCTATCTGAAG
>JBAWCC010000198.1:0-2906 GCA_049590095.1 Allosphingosinicella sp.
GTTCCCCGGCGAAGGCCGGGGCCCAGGAAGCGGAAGTGCAAGGCTGGGCCCCGGCCTTCGCCGGGGAGCAAGTGCGATGACCGACATCCGCAACCGCGAGGCGCAGGAGGCGGTCGACCGCGCCTCCAGTTACGAATGGGGCTTCAGCTCCGACATCGAGCAGGATTTCGCGCCCAAGGGCCTCAACGAGGACACGGTCCGCTTCATCTCGGCCAAGAAGAACGAGCCCGAATGGATGCTCGAATGGCGGCTCAAGGCCTATCGCGCCTGGCTGACCATGGAGGAGGTCACCTGGGCGAAGCTCGACATCCCGCCGATCGATTTCCAGGACGCTTATTATTACGCCGAGCCCAGGGCGAAGCCGACCCTCGCCTCGCTGGACGAGCTCGACCCCGAGATCCGCCGGACCTACGAGAAGCTCGGAATCCCGATCGAGGAGCAGAAGGTCCTCGCCGGGGTCGAGGGCGCCCGCAAGGTCGCCGTCGACGCCGTGTTCGACTCCGTCTCGGTCGCCACCACCTTCCGCGCCGAGCTTGAGCGGGCGGGGGTCATCTTCCGCTCGATCTCCGAGGCGATCCGCGAATTCCCGGACCTCGTCCGGAAATATCTCGGCTCGGTGGTCCCGCAGCGCGACAATTACTTCGCCTGCCTGAACGCGGCGGTCTTCTCCGACGGTACCTTCGTCTATATCCCCGAAGGCGTTCGCTGCCCGATGGAGCTGAGCACCTATTTCCGGATAAACGCCGCCAATACCGGCCAGTTCGAGCGCACCCTGATCGTCGCCGACAAGGGCAGCTACGTCTCCTATCTCGAAGGCTGCACCGCGCCGATGCGCGACGAGAACCAGCTCCACGCCGCCGTCGTCGAGCTGGTCGCCCTCGACGATGCGGAGATCAAATATTCGACCGTCCAAAACTGGTATCCCGGCGATTCCAACGGGCTCGGCGGAATCTACAATTTCGTCACCAAGCGCGGCGCCTGCCGCGGCGCCCGCTCGAAGATCAGCTGGACCCAGGTCGAGACCGGAAGCGCGATCACCTGGAAATATCCCTCCTGCATCCTCCAGGGCGAGGAGAGCGTCGGCGAATTCTATTCGGTCGCCTTGACCAACAACATGCAGCAGGCCGACACCGGCACCAAGATGATCCATATCGGCAAGGGCAGCCGCTCGACCATCGTCTCCAAGGGCATCAGCGCCGGCCGCTCGAACAATACGTACAGGGGCCTCGTCCGGGTCCTCGCGGGAGCCGAGAACGTCCGCAACTTCACCCAGTGCGACTCGCTCCTGCTCGGCGACCGGTGCGGCGCCCACACCGTCCCCTATATCGAGGTCCGCAACCCCACCGCCCAGATCGAGCATGAGGCGACCACCTCAAAGATCAGCGACGACCAGCTCTTCTACGCCATGCAGCGCGGGCTGAGCCAGGAGGACGCCGTCGCCCTCATCGTGAACGGCTTCGCCCGCGACGTGCTCAAGCAGCTGCCGATGGAGTTCGCGGTCGAGGCTCAGAAATTGCTGGGGATCAGCCTCGAGGGAAGCGTGGGATGATCGCTCCACACCACGACAAAGGGTGGCGACCTGAAGCCCCTCCCCTTCAGGGGAGGGGTTTGGGGTGGGGCCTGTCCAACGCGCAGTTGAAGGAGCTTCACCGCCGCGCCGCGGAAATGCGCCGCAATCCGACAGAACCGGAGAAGCGGCTGTGGCGGCACCTCTCCAACTGCCAGCTCGAAGGCCATAAATTCCGCCGGCAATCCGTGATCGGCCGCTTCATCGCGGACTTTCTGTGCCCGCAAAGGGCGCTGATCGTGGAGGTGGACGGCGACACGCATGACGAAGGCAAGGACCGCCTTCGCGACGATATTTTGCAAAGCCGCGGTTATCGCGTGGTTCGAATCACGAACGATGACGTAATGACCAACATGGACGGCGTCCTCCAGCACATCCTGATCGTGCTCAACGAGACGCCGAAGCGCTGGAACAACAGCCCCCACCCCAACCCCTCCCCTGAAGGGGAGGGGCTAGAGAGCGGCCAACTTCCCCCCTCCCCTTCAGGGGAGGGGCCGGGGGTGGGGCATGTCCACTCGCAGCCTTTCGGGATTGAATGAACACGATGCTCCAGATCACTAACCTCCACGCCACCGTCGCTGACAAGCCGATCCTCAAGGGCCTGACGCTCGCCGTGAACGCCGGCGAGGTGCACGCGATCATGGGCCCGAACGGCGCCGGCAAGTCGACGCTCGCCTACGTGCTGGGCGGCCGGCCGGGCTATGAGGTGACCGAAGGCACCGCCACCCTCGACGGCCGCGACCTACTCGACCTCGCGCCGGACGAGCGCGCCGCCGCGGGCCTGTTCCTCGGCTTCCAATATCCGGTCGAGATTCCGGGCGTCTCCAACGTCCAGTTCCTCCGCACCGCGCTCAACGCCCAGCGCCGCGCCCGCGGCGAGGCGGAGATTTCGGCCGGGGACTTCCTTCGCCTCACCCGCGAGCAGGCGGACGCGCTCGGGATGTCGATGGACATGATGAAGCGCGAAGTGAACGTCGGCTTCTCGGGCGGCGAGAAGAAGAGGGGCGAGATGGTCCAGATGGGGATCATCGATCCGCGCCTGGCCGTGCTCGACGAGACCGATTCCGGCCTCGACATCGACGCGCTCCGGATCGTCGCCGACGGGATCAACCGGATCATGCGCCGCCCCGACAAGGCGGTGCTTCTCATCACCCATTACCAGCGCCTGCTCGACCTCGTCGTTCCGGATTTCGTCCATGTGCTGGCGGACGGGCGGATCGTCCGGTCCGGCGGCCCCGAGCTGGCCCACCAGCTCGAGCGCGAAGGCTATGCCGAGGTGGCGGCGTGACGCACCTTCGCGCCGAAGGCGCCGTCTTCCACCTCCGCGCCTCCGCGCCTC
>JBAWCC010000199.1:0-26846 GCA_049590095.1 Allosphingosinicella sp.
CCGGGGCCCCAGCCTGCGCTGGGGCGACGGTTGTAACCAACGGCGCCCCAGCCTAAAGGCAAATGCATGACTTCCCTCGAAAAGCCGGACCTGGTCACCACCAACGTGCGCTACCGGATGCCGAGCGTGCATCCGGAGGGCCGCAAGTTCGTCGTGATCGCCGCCGCCATCACCCTGTTCTTCTGGGTGGTGCTGGAGTGGGAGATATTGGGCTGGGTGTTCGCCGGGATCAGCCTGTGGGTGGCCGCCTTCTTCCGGGACCCGATCCGGACCACGCCCAAGGGCGAGGGGCTGATCGTCGCCCCTGCCGACGGAATGGTGACGATGATCGCGACCGTGCCGGCGCCCGCCGAGCTGGTCGGCGACGACGGTCTTCCGGAAGGTCCCTGCCTCCGGGTCTCGATCTTCATGTCGGTGTTCGACGTCCACATCAATCGCGCTCCGATCGCCGGGGAGATCAAGCGGGTCGTCTACATCGCCGGCAAGTTCCTCAACGCCGATCTCGACAAGGCGAGCGAGGACAATGAGCGGCAGCATTTCCTGGTCGAGGGCCGCGACGGCCTCAGGATCGGCTTCACCCAGATC
The DNA here is from genome assembly GCA_049590095.1 of Allosphingosinicella sp. Classification (GTDB taxonomy): domain Bacteria; phylum Pseudomonadota; class Alphaproteobacteria; order Sphingomonadales; family Sphingomonadaceae; genus Allosphingosinicella. Next base: position 586 of record JBAWCC010000199.1, read on the forward strand.
GCCGGGCTCGTCGCCCGCCGGATCGTGCCCTGGGTCAAGGCCGGCGATTTCGTCGCCGCCGGTCAGCGTGTCGGCCTGATCCGCTTCGGAAGCCGGGTCGACGTCTATCTTCCGGCCGGCACCTCGTCGCAGGTGCTGCTCGGCCAGCGCACCATCGCCGGCGAGACGATCGTCGCTCGCGCCGGAGTCTCCGAGGCGCTGGAGGGAGTCGCGCAGTGAAGGCGCCGCTGCGGTCGAGCCGGCCGCCGCGCCGCGGAATCCCGCTTCGAACCATCGTCCCCAATGCGGTGACGGCGCTGGCCCTGTGCTCGGGCCTGTTCGGAATCCGCTTCGGAATCGGCGGCGAGTGGGACAAGGCGGTCGCCGCGGTCGTCATCGCGGCCATCCTCGACGGACTCGACGGACGGATCGCGAGGCTCCTTAACGGCCAGAGCCGGTTCGGAGCCGAGCTCGATTCGCTGTCCGACGTGACTGCTTTCGGAGTCGCTCCGGCGATCATCCTCTATCTGTGGGTGCTCGAGCCGCTGGCCGAGCAAGGCGCCGATTTCGAGCGCTGGGCCCGCTACGGCTGGCTGTTCGCTCTGGCTTATGCGGTCTGCGCGGCGCTTCGCCTCGCCCGGTTCAACGCCAATATCGACTCGGTCGAGCAGCCCCACAAGAAAGCGGGCTTCCTGACCGGAGTTCCGGCACCGGCCGGGGCCGGCCTGGTACTCTTACCGATCTATCTGTGGGAATGGACCGGGGAGCCGCTGTTCCGCGAAACCTGGCTGGCGGCGCCCTGGGCGGCGGCGGTAGGGTTTCTGATGATCTCGAACCTCGCCACCTTCTCGTGGAGTTCGCTCAAGCTGCGCAGCCATGTCAGGCTGGGCGCCCTCGTCGTCATCGCTCTGGTGTTCGCGGCGCTCATCTCGGCGCCTTTCCCGACGCTAAGCGTGGCGGCCTTGCTTTACGCCTTCATGATACCGTTCAGCATCGTCAGCTACGCGAAGGTCAGGCGGCAGCGACCCGCCGAGCCTGCCCGGCCGGAACCGCCGCTCGAGCCGGAGGCGTAGCGCCGAGCTCGCCGCGAAGGGCGAGCAAAATCTCGGGCCAGTGAAGCCGCACCGTCACGTGGATCGCCGCCAGGGCGACAAGCAAGGCGAGGGTGAAGAAAAGCGCGGCAGCCAGGTAAATCACAGCCTTATCCCCTTACTTATCCACAGCCGTCCAACGCGCGGGACGGAACTTTGATCCACTTACGTCCGATACGGGACTGAAACCACACTATGTTCATGGTGTGTTTCGACTGTCAAGTGAATGGAACAAAAAGTGTCCTCGACGCTCGCCTCGCAAGGGAGAACTTAACCCAGGCGAGAGCAGGGACCCCACTCGCCAAAGTCTCGGTGAGTTTCCCCGAGGTCCCGGCCGTCGCCGGGATGACGCGATTCGCCTGTCCGCAAAAGAAAAAGCCCCAGCCCTTTCGGGCCGGGGCTCTGCGGTGTCGGCGGGGAGGGGGAGGGGTGCCGATCACCGCGGGGGGGGTACGTGCAGAACGCCCTCCCCACGATCGGGTTCCGAAAAAATTTCAGGCCGGCGAAAAAGGGCAAAAAAAACGAAGCGCCCCGGATGCGTACCGAGGCGCTTCGCCGACAGCTGCCGTCTCCGGCGACTATCTCCCGTCCCCAATCCCTCCATAACCCATTTCAGCGGTTCGGAAAAGCGCCTGCGCGCCCGCGCCGGTCCAGCCCGCATTTTGAACTGCTTTTTGAAGGAGACTCGGCCCTGTTTAATAAATAGTTTTCGGGGGTCTGGACAGCGGGGTTGACGCACGTCAGTCTTCGGTTCGGGGCAGAACTAGTCGGGGCGAGTCGAGCACTCGCCACGCTCTCGATTGCGGGGTCCAGTCGAGGTTTCTGAAAGAGGTAGTGCCGGGAGGTCGAGTCCGAGCATTTTCTGTCCGCTTGTCGTCGGAAATGCTTGTGCCTCGCTGTTCCTGTCACCGGAATCCGGGAGGAACGTGAAATGAGCTGGGACGAGATCATCAAGGGCACTAACGGCAACGACGTCATCAACGGCGGCAGCGGCGACGATTTCCTGCAGGGCAGGGCCGGCGGCGATCTGCTCGACGGGGGCGACGGCGACGATCAACTTCACGGCGATTCCGGCGACGACTTCGTTCGCGGCGGCGCCGGCAACGATCTCCTTCACGGCGGGCTCGGCACCGACACCGCCGTCTTTTCCGGCTCGATCCTGGAATATAGCTTCTCGAGCAGCGGCGGAGACTATTTCGTCAATCACAGCGGCGGAAGCATGATCGACGGCTACGACCGCCTGATCTCGATCGAGCGGCTCGTCTTCGCCGACGGGGTCATAGACCTTACCCAGAACAACGCTCCGATCGCCCATGACGACACCGCCTCCACCGACGAGGACGTCGGAATCTATTCGAGCGGCTCGGCAAGCGTTCTCGACAATGATTTCGATTGGGAGAACAACAATCTGACCGCGGTCGCCGGCAGCTTCAACGGGGCGTACGGGACCCTCGTCCTCAATTCCGACGGCACCTACACCTACACGCCCTACGCCTCGACCCAGGCGCTGGCGCTCGGCGAGGACGTGCAGGAGAGCTTCAACTACGTCGTCACCGACGGAAGCCTCAGCGACACCGGCACGCTCACCATCACGATCTCCGGCCGGAACGATGTGCCGGCCGCCAATAACGACGTCGCATCCACGGGCGAGAATATGGCCGTCTCGATCGACGTCCTCGCCAACGACAGCGACGTCGACAATGGCGCCGTCCTTACGGTCACCGCCGCCTCCGCCCCCGCGGGACAGGGCAGCGTGTCTGTGGTCGGAAACCAGGTCCAGTTCGATCCCGGCAGCGACTTCGACTATCTCGCCGTCGGCGAGAGCGCCGAGGTCGTCCTCGGCTACACGATCTCCGACGAGCATGGCGCGACATCGAATGCCTCCGTCACGGTGACCGTTACCGGTACCAACGATGCGCCTACCATCGACGCGGGCGGAACCACCGCCACCGGCTCTGTCGCCGAGCTTCCGAACGACGATCCCGGCGAAAATCTCGTCGTGCACGAGACCGACGGGGTCGTGGCCTTCGACGATCTCGACCTTTCCGACACCCACGGCGCGACCGCGACGGCCCAGGGCGCCGGCTATCTCGGCACCTTCACCCTCGATCCGGTCGATCAGGGCGGCGACACCGTCGCCTGGCATTTCGACGTCAGCGACGCCGATCTCGACGGCCTCGAGGAAGGCGAAATCGTCACCCAAACCTATACGGTCACGATCGACGACGGGAATGGCGGGACGGCCACTCAGGACGTCACCATCACTCTCACCGGCGCGAGCGACGCCGCCGGGCCGCCCTGGTATATCGACAACAGCGCGGTGGGCAGCACCAACGTCGGCTCCGAGGCCAATCCGTTCACCTCGATCGCCGCCTTCAACGCGGCGCAGGGTAGTCCGGGCGGGCCGGCGGCCGGCGACCAGATCTTCCTGCTCGCGGGAACCGGCACCTATGCCGAACCGGACGGGATCGACCTGCTCGACGGGCAGATTCTGACCGGAATCGGCGATCCGACCATCGCCCCGACCGCCGGCGACGGGGTCAATGTCGGCCTCGGCAACAGCATCTCCGGCCTCAATATCGCGAGCGGCGGCGGCGACGGAATCGCCGGCGGCGATGTCGGCGCTCTCGCCGTCAGCGATGTCGACATCATTACGACCGGCGGCGTCGGAGTCGAAATCGGCTCCGGGTCAGGAGTGTCGATCACGGGCACGACGATCGCTTCCGGCGCGAACTACGCGATCCTGGCATCCAATGTCGCGGGCTTCTCGCTCACCGATTCGGTCGTGAGCAGCGGCGCGGCCTCGGCGGGAACGGCGTCCTTCACCAATCTCACCGGCACCGCCGACTTCCTCGGCAACATCCTGAACGGCGGCGGCGGCGACACCCTCAGCGTCGTCAACACGGGCGGCAGCCTCAGCCTCACCATCGCCGACAGCGAGAGCAACGCCGCGGTCGTGGGCGGCAACGACTTGGCAACCGGCGACGACGGGGTCAGCATCACGACCGACGGCGATTCGTCGCTCACCCTGGTGGTCGACGGAGTCGACTTCGAGGGCGCCCGCGACGATTTGCTCGAGGTCAACGCGAACGGCTCGTCGAGCCAGGACCTGACCATCACGGACAACAACTTCCACAATATGCAGGCCTCGGCCGGGGGCGGCGGCGTGGAGCTTGGCGGCGGCGGCGCCGGAAGCAATATCGCCGTCGACTATCAGGTCGAAGGCAACAGCTTCACCGGCGCCTCGGGCACCGCGTTCAGCGCCGCCTACACCCAGCAGGCCGGGACGGTGCGCGGCTATATCGCCGACAACGTGATCGGGATCGGCGACGGCGCGGCGGGAAGCGAGGGATCGACCGGCGGCGACGGCATCAGCGCCACGCTCCAGAAGACCGCGGGAGCCGGCGACGCCACCTATCTGGTCACCATCGTCGGCAACGAGATCCACGACGTCGACGGCGGCTCCGGAATTGCCGTGCGCGCGTCGGGCGGAGGCGCAGCCGATGCCGCCGTGATGGAGGCGACAATCGAGGACAATGTCGTCGACGAGCTCGGCGACTTCGCCCTCGCCGGGCTCTACGCCCTGGTCGGTGGCGCCTCCGGAAGCGGCGACTTCGCGGAGCTCGGCCTCGCGCTCGACGGCAACACTTTCGACGCGGGCGACGCCGGTTTCGGGTTCGACGCCATCTTCCTCGACCAGGTGTCGAGCGACGCCCATTTCTACGTGCCCGGCTATGCCGGCTCGGGCGATGGCGAGTTCAGTCCCGAGGCCGGAACGGCGAGCGCCGACCTCACCGCCTTCTGGGGCTCGAACAATGTTCTGGTGCCCACGCCCTTCAACCTGTTCGGGGGCGTCGACGCCAGCATCGTGAGGGACCTGACCGGCGAGCCGCTTACGCAACCGGTCTATTTCCCCTGAGGTCGATCGCGGCGCCCGGTTCGTCGGGCGCCGCCACGGCTTTCGGACCGGGTGGCCGGCGCGCCCGTAGAGTCACGTCTCTCCGGTGAACCGCTTGACCTTCACCGGAAGCTTCTTCCCCTTCGTCCGGCGGGAGGGGATCTGGACCGGATTGCGTTTCTTCCATTGCGCCCACGTCATGGGGCCGTCCGGGGTATCGATCAGCTCGTCGTCGAGTGACATGGTCGGCGCTCCGCGGCCCAGGGGACCTCCATTATCGTCCAATCTTCGCCGACCGGCCATCCCCTACCGCCGCCGCCTGAGCTCGCGCTTCCAGTCCAGCTCCGAGGGCATGGGCAGGCTGTTGTCGGTCGGAGGGCCGTCGACCAGCTCCAGCTCCGGATCGCGAACCTTGGTCCCGCGCCTGTGCAGGCACATGATGCACAGGCAGCGCCGGCGGACTTCCCGAAGCGAGTCCACCCATCCTTTCCGGTTGAACAGCCACCACAAGGCATGGCTGCTGAACACGATGCCGTGCCCGCAGCTGGTGCATGTCAGCCGGACCGCGCGACTGCGGACGGCGACGTCGAACAGGTCGCGCAGGGGATAAGCTGTCGGCAGGTCCGGCATTCAGAACAAATAGCGAACATAGAAGAGACTGGAAAGCCGCAGACTCGCAATCGTTGCGACAGTCGGCGCGAGCGGTTGACCTCCCGCCAGCATCTGGCAGGAACATGCCGAATGGCCGTCACCGAACCGAGAAGCGCCTGGAACCTTGCCGCCGAGCTCGGCGAAGGGCCGGTCTGGGCCCGTCGCGATCGCGCCTTGTGGTTCACCGACATCAAGAAGCGCAAGATCCATCGCTTCGACCCGGCCTCCGGCGACCGCCAGACATGGAGCGCGCCCGAGCAGGTCGGCTTCGTCCTTCCGGCCGAGGGCGGCGGGTTCGTCGCCGGGCTGATGAGCGGACTCCACCGCTTCGACGAATCGACCGGCCGATTCACACTGATCGCCGAGGTCGAGCCGGAGCGGCCGAACAACCGGCTCAACGACGGGGTCGTGGACCCGGCCGGCCGGCTCTGGTTCGGGACCATGGACAATGGCGAGACCGCCGCGACCGGCGCCTTCTACCGCTTCGAGCGCGGCCTGGTCGCCCCGACAGGCCTGGAGGGGATCGCGATCACCAACGGCCCGGCCCTGTCGCCCGACGGACGGATCCTCTATTTCGTCGATACCCGCCAAGGGACGATCGACGCCGCGGACGTAGCGGAGGACGGCACCTTGGGCCCCTCCCGTCCGTTCGCGCGAATTGCCCGGGCCGAAGGCTATCCCGACGGCCCGACGGTGGACAGCGAAGGCTGCGTCTGGATCGGCCTCTATGGCGGCTGGGAAGCGCGCCGCTACTCCCCGGCCGGGGATCTGGTCGACCGGGTCCGCTTCCCTGTCGCCAACATCACCAAGATCGCCTTCGGCGGCGAGGACCTTCGTACCGTCTACGCGACCACCGCCCGGCAGCTTTTGTCGCCGTCGGAGATCGAGCTTCAGCCGCAGGCCGGCGATCTGTTCGAATTCCGAGTCGACGTGCCCGGTTTGCCTTGTCCGCTGGTCGCGGACTGAAGACTGAAGGTCGATCCGGAAAAATCCAAGGTAAACGAAGCGCTTCGGCGAAATCCCCGCCGGCGCTGATCTTGGCTTGACGGACCTGTGTAGTTGGCGGATGCTTCATGTCTGTGAGTTGATGGACGCTCACGCTTGGAACGAGCCGTCCTGGACAACTCGCCTGCACATGGGGAGGGGACCGTGGGCGTTCGAAACTCGGCATTCGGTAGAGCCGCTCCGGCGGCGATCGCGCTGGCCCTGGCAGGCTGCGGCGACGGACCGGTCGAGGACGAGGCGGCGAAGGCCGGGGTCGGCGAGTCCAGGCTCGTCCACGCGAGCGCAACAGGGGCCGCCGACGATTATTTCCGCGACATGGACGGCGGGATCGAGCTCACCCCGGCCGAGCGGAGCGGCCGGATCATGTGGCTGGTCTGGAGCGGCGGCAATGATCGTTTCTGGGACGAGATGGTGAAACCCACCTTCGGCACCTTCGACCTGCTCAGGATCGTCGCTTCGCCCCCCGGCACCGGCAACGGTCGACCCAATCGCTGGAAGAATTTGGGCCTCGTCAACGAGCCCTGCTACCGCGCCGCGGGCGCTCCCGATTCCAGGCGCCACGGCCTCTGGCTCGACGTTCGCGACCCGGCCTGTCCGCCCGATCCGTTCGCGGACGAAAAGCGCTTTCCGGGCGTGAAGTTCGACGCGCGCGGCAGGACCGTCCCGGTCGGCTCCTATTACGGCTGGCCGACCGGCATCGTCGGCCTTCGCCTTTTCCCCAACCCGGCCTTCGACGAGAAAGCGGCGGAGCATTGGGGCGACGGGTCGCGCTATTACAGCGACCCCAAATTCTACAACGCCAGGGATCTGGTGCGCCCGTACCGCGTCGGAATGTCCTGCGCCTTCTGCCATGTCGGCCCGAGCCCGGTGAACCCGCCGGCCGACCCGGAGGCTCCGGCCTGGTCCAACCTCAGCTCGACCGTCGGCGCCCAATATCTGTGGATGGACCGGATCTTCTACTGGGACTGGGAGAAGAATCCGCGAAGCTTCCTCTACGAATGGCTCCACACCTTCCAGCCCGGAACGATGGACACGTCGCTCGTCTCCACCGACAATATCAACAATCCGCGCACGATGAACGCCATCTACGACCTGCCCGCGCGGCTCGATATGGGCTACCGGGTCGGCCAGGAGAAGCTCACCGGCGGCGCTCTCGATAATCTCCAGTTCAACTCGGTCAGCAAGGACCCGATCCTCACCCGCCTTTACGAAGGCGACGGCAAGGTCCGGACTCCGCGCGTCCTGAAGGACGGATCGGATTCGGTCGGAGCGCTCGGGGCGCTCAACCGGGTCTATCTCAATATCGGCCTCTACAGCGAAGAGTGGATGCGGCATTTCAACCCGGTGATCGGCGGGAAGACCGTCAGCCCTATCCGGATCGCCGACGCCCGCTCCAAATCGCCTTACTGGCAGGCCACCGAAAGGGGCACTCCCGCGACGGCGCTCTTCTTCCTGAAGGCCGGGCGGCCCGATCTGCTCGCCGACGCGCCGGGCGGAGCGGCCCATCTGACGGCGGCGCCCGCAACCCTGGCGCGGGGCCGGCAGGTCTTCGCCGACAATTGCGCCCGCTGCCATTCGAGCAAGGGGCCGCAGCCGCCCAATGGCACCGGGCTGGCCGACAGCTCGGGGCCGGGTTACCTCGCCCGCTTCAAGACCTGGTGGCGCTGGACCCAGACGCCGCGGTTCAAGCAGGCGATGCGGCAGGTGGTCGAGAAGCCCGACTTCCTCCAGAACAACTATCTTTCGACCGAGGCCCGGATTCCGGTGACCCTGCTTCGCACGAATTTGTGCAGCCCGCTCGCCACCAACGCGATCCGGAACAACATCTGGGACAATTTCTCGTCCGAATCCTACAAGACCCTGCCGAGCGTCGGTTGGTCCAGCTACAACGACCCCTATAATGGCGAGCGGCGCCGGTACCTCATGCCGGCCGGGGGCCGGGGCTATACCCGACCGCCCTCGCTCATCTCGCTCTGGTCGACCTCGCCCTTCCTGCTCAACAACCGGGTCGGCAAGTTCAATTCCGACCCGTCGGTGGCGGCGCGCGTCGCTTCGTTCGACCTCGCCATCCGCCAGATGCTGTGGCCCGAGACTCGCGACATGGACGCGATGTTCGGAAGCCGGGTCGAGGGGGTGATCGACCGGACCAGCGGGGCGAGCCGGGTCTTCATCCCGGAAAGCTATTTTCCGGTCACTCCGAAAACCCGGATCGGGAAGCGATTCATCCAGAAGCATCTCGGCCCCTGGATCGTCCCGGGCGGAATGAGCTTCGGGCCGATCCCGAAGGGCACTCCCATCGGCGCTCTGACCAACCTCAATCCGCGCGGCCCGGAAAATGACGATCCCAAGGAGCAGCTGAAGGGCGACGTCCACCAGCTCGAGCGGGTGATCGGGCTGATGAAGGCGCTGGGCAAGGTCTTCGTCGGCATGGAGCGCGATCCGCCGGCGGACGACAGGGCGACCCTGGCGCACTTCGAGGGCGCCCGGCCCTGGCTGAGGTCGCTCAGCAAGTGCCGCGACTTCGTCGTCAACAAGGGCCATTATTTCGGAACCGATCAATTCGTGAACCGAACCGGCCTGACCGAGGACGAGCAATATTGGATCGGCAACGAGGCGCCGCTCGGCGATCCCGACAAGGAGGCCCTGATCGCCTATCTCAAGACCTTCTGATGAAGGACGGGTTCGACTGCGACTATATCGTCGTCGGATCGGGGGCAGGGGGCGGCACCGTCGCCGCGCGCCTCGCTGAAGCGGGAATGGACGTGATCCTGGTCGAGGCCGGCGGCGATCCCGTCGCGGAAGTGGCCGAGCGATTCCCGTGCGACTATTCCATCCCCGCTTTCCATCCGATGGCATCCGAAAATCCGGCCATGGCATGGGACTATTTCGTCGAACATTATTCCGATCCGGCGGAAGCCAGGCGCGACTGGAAGCGCTGCGGAGAGCGTGGAATCTTTTATCCCCGCGCCGGAACTCTCGGCGGGTGCACGGCGCACAACGCGATGATCTTCGTCACCCCCCAGGATTCGGATTGGCGGGGAATCGCCGAAATCACCGGCGACGAGAGCTGGGGACCCGACGCCATGGTCTCCTATCAGCGCAAGGTCGAGCAATGCCGCCACCGACCGCTGCGCCGCCTGCTCGCCGGCATCGGCCGGGACGGAAGCGGGCACGGCTGGGACGGCTGGCTTCCGGTCGAGCGGGCGATGCCGGCCAAGGCCTTCGACGACGCTCCGATGCGCGAGATGATCGAGAAGGGCGCGCGGGCGGCGAGCCAGGGCATTTCCGGCCCCTGGCAGGCGCTGAAGCGGCTGCTTCGCGGCAAGCTCGACCCGAACGACCGGTCGATGAACGGCAAGGCGGGCCTGTGCTACGCGCCGCTCTCCACGGACCGTCATCGCCGCTTCGGAACCCGCGAACGGCTTCGCGAAGTCGAGGCGAAAAAAACCGGGGGCAGGCTCCGGATCGAGCTCCACGCGCTGGTCACTCGCCTGCTGTTCGCGCCGGACGGCGGCGCGGCCGGGGTCGAGTATCGCAGGGGTCGCCATCTCTACCGCGCCAGCCCGCAGAGCGGCGCAGCGGAGGAGGGGGAGCCGGTTTCGATCAAGGCCCGCCGCGAGGTGATACTGGCCGCGGGCGCGTTCAATACGCCGCAGCTGCTGATGCTTTCGGGCATCGGCCCGGAGGAGCAGCTCGCCGAGCATCGAATCCCCGTCCGCGAGCCTTTGCCCGTCGGGCGCAACCTCCAGGACCGCTACGAGGTCTGCGTCCTCCACCGGCTCGCCGCTCCGTGGAAGTCGATGGAGGGGGCCGATTTCTCGCCCGACGATCCGGTCGCCCGGCTGTGGGAGACGAAGCGGCAGGGCATGTACATCTCGAACGGGGCGGCGCTCGCGATGAAGCGCAACTCGCCGGGCTGCTGCGGCGATTCCGATCTCTTCATCATGGCCCTGCTCGGCGCTTTCCAGGGCTATTACCCCGGCTATTCGAAAGCGCTTCGCGAGCAAAAAGACGTGCTCAGCTGGGCCATCCTGAAGGCCCGCACCGCCAACACCAGAGGCGCCGTCACCTTGCGATCCGGCGATCCGCGCGAGCCGCCGCGAATCCAGTTCAATTTCTTCGATCGCGAATGCGATCCGGAGGGAAAGGACCTGGCGGCGGTGGCCGCCGCCGTGGAGATGGTGCGAGAGGCCGCCGCTCCTCTACTCGAATGCAACCTCGTCACGGAGGAAATCTGCCCCGGCCGGGATGTGAAGGGCGAAGCGCTCGAGCAATGGATTCGCGACAATGCCTGGGGCCATCACGCTTCCTGCACCTGCCCGATGAAGCCGCGCGACCAGGGCGGAGTGCTGGACAGCCGGCTGAGGGTCTACGGGGTGAAGCGATTGCGGGTGGTCGACGCGTCGGTCTTTCCGCGAATCCCCGGCTATTTCATCGTCAGCGCGATCTACATGGCCGCCGAGAAGGCGGCCGACATGATACTGGAGGACGCCGTCCTCGCTCCCGAAGCGAAGGAGGAAGCTGTATGAGACTGCTCTGGCTGCACGAGCTTCTGGCCTGGGGGCTGCACGTCGAACGGCGGTTCGAGCCCTTTTTCCGCCGCGGCTGGAACCGGCTGTTCCGAAACGCCTGCGCGGCCGTGCTGCAATGGGCGATCAACCTGTCGCGCAGGGACGAGAAGCTGCCTTTGGCCCATGAGACGATCCAGCCGAACGAGGAGCGCGACGTCCAGTCGATGATCGACACGATGCGCGACCATCTCATCCAGGATTTCCCGCCGGAGAAGATGGAGCGGGCCGGCAACACCAAGACTCACGGCGTGGTCCGGGCCGAGTTCATCGTCCACGACGATCTGCCCGAGAAGCTGAAGCACGGCATCTTCGCCAGGCCGGGGCGCTACAAGGCCTGGGCGCGCTTCTCCAACCCGGGTCCGCACGTCACGCCCGACATCGACGATGTCGGCTTCGTCAGCCTCGGCCTCAAGGTGATGGGCGTCGAAGGGCCCAAGCTGATGGACGACGAGACGGGCACCCAGGACTTCCTCGCCATCTGCGTCCCGACCTTCCCGACGCCCGACGTCGCGGCCAATGCCGACCTCCAGATGTGGAGCAAGCGCGAGCTTCCAATCTGGTATTTCCTCAACCCGAGGAAGCACCACATCCGCGACTTCCTGATGCAGTCGCTGTGGAACGAGACCCAGTATAATCCGCTCGGCCACGCTTATTACAGTTGCGTCCCTTACCTCCTCGGCGAGGGGCAGGCGATGCAATATGCCTTTTTCGGCAAGACCAGGGTCCACAGGAGGATTCCCCGGGTGCCGTTCCGTCCGCCGGACAATTATCTGCGCGACAATATGGTGAGGACCCTGCTCGAGACCGATGTCGAGCTGGAGATGACGGTGCAGCTTCAGACCGACAGCCATCGGATGCCGATCGAGAATGCTTCGGTGCTCTGGCCGACCGGGCTGTCGCCGCGGATTCCGGTGGCGACTCTGCGGATCCCTCGCCAGCGCTTCGATTCGCCCGAGCAGCTCGCCTTCGCCCGAAACCTCTCCTTCAACCCCTGGCACAGTCTCCCCGAGCACCGCCCGCTCGGCAACCAGAGCCGCGCCCGCAAGCGCATGTACCAGACGCTCGCCCGGTTCCGACAGGAGAACAACAAGGTGGAGCATATCGAGCCGACGAGCTGGGCGCCGTTCGGGTAGGGGAGCCGTCATTGCGAGGAGCGTAGCGACCAAGCAATCCAGCGAGATTCGGAAGCCGCACTGGATTGCTGCGCTTCGCTCGCAATGACGGGGAGGCGGAGGCCTACGCCCGGGCGATATATTTCAGCGCCCTTAACCCCGGCAGGAAGAAATAACCGCCGCCTTTCACGGTCACGAAACGCGGAAGGCCCGTGTAGCGCGTGCAGGGGCCCTCGGCGCGCGGGCGGGTGAAATTGTCGGTCGGGATTCCTCCGGGATAGGGCTCGCGGCAGCCGGTCAGGGGGTCGGCCTCCTGCGCAAGGGTGGCGAAGCCCGGATTCGTCAGCCACGCGTTCTGAATGAACTCGAAATGCCGGGTCAGATTGGAATTGAGCGCGATGAAGTGCAGGCCCTGTTCCTCCCCGGGCTTGCCGTAGGGGCGGCCGCGGCGCAGCAGGCGGTGGTAGCGCGAGGCAGCGATGACGTCGTCCTTCACCGTGCCCCACAGGCCCAATGTGACCAGTAAATAATGGAGCAGGCCGCGGCCGCCGCCCGGAATGTCGCCGGTGCGGGGATTGGCCCGGCGGATATGGCCTCCGAAGGGGCAGATATGGCCCTCCGGATCGGAATCGTATGTGAAGCCGTCCTCCGGATCTTCTACGCCGGTGACGTCTACCCTTGGAAGCCCTTCCAGCGGCCGTCCGTCCTTTCGCCGTCCGATCACCGCCTCGGCCAGCTCCAGCGAGGCTTCCTCGCCCGCCGCCCGCTTCGTCCAATCCCAGAAGCCCTCCACGTCCTGCCTCAGGGTGCGCAGCACCAGATAAGAGCCGTTTCGGCCGAGATCGCGGAGCGCGGGGTCGTCGATGCCCGGCGGCAGGCCCTCGGCGCCCGGCGAAGCGGCGGGGACGAGCGGACGATCGGCGACCAGATTATATTCGTCCAAATAGCCGAGGAGCACTTCTCCGGCGCTGACGAAATTGGTGTAGAGCTGGTCGGCCGTCCCGCCCGGCGTTCGGACCCCGTCCCAGTCCATCCGGGGCTGCGACACGCCGTCCTTGAAGCCGAACGGTTCGATCCCGGGCTCGGAGCAATCCAGCCGGGGCTGAAGCAGCTCGCAGCTCTGGCCGAGCCCCGCCACCGTCGCCGCCGCGAAAGCCTCGATGTCGGCGCAATCGGCGTAGAGCATCAGCAGCAGATGCGGCTCGTTGCCCCTGCGCCCCCATTTCCAGCGGTTTGGGCTGTTCGCGCCGACATCTCCGAGCCGGTGCGAGCGCCGCTCGTCGCTCGCTATTCCGGCAAGGAAGTCGGCCGGGAAGAGCGCCATCACCTCGTCGGAAACTCCGAGCGCGGCGAGGCCCGGCGCGGTGATCGCGATCTGCAGGATCCGGTTGATTCGGCGCTTCGCGAGACGCGCCTGGTCGAATTCGGCGACGCTCAGCACCTCCGCCTCGCGGAGCCAGGCGCGCGCCTGCGCCTCCCGGCCCGGGCGCACTCGGACGAGAAGCAGCCGCGAGCCTTCGAGCTTGCCGAAGCCGGACCGCACCAGGGCCTGGATGTCTTCTCGCTCGAGGATTGCGGTCGGCATCTTCGCTCCCTCAGATCTCGGCGAGCCAGCGGCGGATGGAGCGGTCGTCGTCGCGGCCGCTTTCGAGCCCCTTGCGGATACGCGCGTTGCGGGCGAGGTCCTGGCAGGTCAGGCCGGGATAGGCCTTGTACCAGACCGGGGTCGGCATTTCGTGATGGCGGAGAAAGGCCTTCCAGTCGCCTTCGTTGCGGGCTCCGCCCCAGAGCAGCCAGCGGGTCTTCGGAATTCCGATTCCGTGGGAGAAAGAAAGGTTGAGTCCGAACGCGACCTTGTTGACGAAATCGTCCATATAGGCCTCGTGCGAGCCGTCATAGTCGCTCGCGAAATAGAGCCTCCTCCGGTCGTCGAGATAGATCCAGCGCGCGCAATGGATCGTCCTGACCCGCGACAGCTTGCCGCGGGTCGTGATGTGGCGCGCGGCCCAGTCGATCAGCCGGAGCAAATAGGTCGACAGCAGGCGCCGGAACAGGCCCGGCTGGATCGAGCCCATCGCGCTGAACGGATTGGTGATGTCGCGCTCCTCGAAGCGCGAGAGCATTTCGATCCGCTCCACCGTGGGCCGGGGCGCGATCACCGGATTGGCCTTCTCGAGCCGCCTCAGCTTGAACGCCAGCAGCGGCGCGAGGAGGATCAGGACGGGCGTCATCAGCAGGAGGGCGATCGGCACCGCGACCAGATCGAGCAGATTGGCGAGCCGTCGCCCGATCGGGGTCGACGCTTCCGGCGTGAGCTTGATGTCGCGCCGCGCCACCGCCTCTCGCAGCGCCCGCTTCGTCTCCCCGGGCGACCCGGCGGGGAGCCTGGCAAGCTCCTCGCGCAGGACCCGGTGAAGGACCTCTTCCTCGCGCGACTGGACGACGGTCCGCCCGGGCCAGTTCATGTAGAAGGTGGCGCTTCGGATATGGTTCGAGCGAAGCCAGCGGCGCAAATCCGTGCTTTCGTCGAGACCCTCGCAATGGCTGAAGAGGCGGCGCAGCCCGTCGCCGGCCACCGCCGCCAGCTCGTCGATCTGCGCCTGTGCCGGGCCGTCGCAGACGACGAGAAGGGCGAGCCTGACGGGGCAGGGGAAATAGAGGTTGGGGAAATGGGTGCGGTCCGCCAGCGAAGGGTCATCGAGCAGGAGCAGTCGGGCGAAGTGGATTTTGGCGAATCGGCCGAACGGAAGGACCGTATTGTCCGGATCGGCGAGGCCCGGCTCGACCGCCATCGAGGCGAGAAGCTCGTCGATCGACGGCCGGGCATCCCCCCGCAGGGGCGCCGCGATCATCAAGTCGTGCTGCGGCGTCACCGCAGTCCGCCGCTCAGGAGAATTCGAGCGCGAAGTGGATGAGCCGGGTCTTTTCCCAATAGACCTTGCCCAGATACAGGCCCGGCTGGATCATCCTTATCTCGTCCCGCACCCATTGCGCGACGGTGGAGGTGTCCGAATAATCGAGGACGATGCACTCCTTGCCGTCGTGCCAGCTCTCGCCCTTGTAGACCTGGGCGACGATCGCCTTGAGCCCGAAGGGGAGGATGTTGTTGCGAAGAGTGCCGTGCTCGCGGTCGAACGTCTTTCCCTGCCACGCGAACAGGCTGATCATCTTGGCCATCGGGCCGCTGAATGCGGTTCCGGGCGCGATGATCGCGGTTCCTTCCGCTTCGCCGTCGGGGATCGGGCCGGCTTCGTGCGCGGAGAAGAGGTCGTCAAGTCCCTCCTGCTCCATCTTGAGCAGATCGTCCACGGTCACAGTCATTGGTCGGTCCCCCCTTCGACTCATGTGCGATGAGCCAAGTCTAAACCTCTCTCTTGCTTGCTGCAATGCTGAGCGTCGCCGGAGCCCTGGGGCTCAGCGGGCCAAGGCATGTCTTTCGAAACCAGGCTTTTCTTGCCGCCGTCTTTGCTCAGGGGTGGGCGATGACCATCAGAGTGCGCGCCCGTTTGAGGCTGCAATCGAGGCACAGGGCCAAGGTCTCGGGATCGAGCGCCGCGAAGCTCTCGTCCAGCACCGTCAGATGCGCGTTCTGCAGGAGCGCCCGGGCCAGGAATATCCGGCTGCGCTCGCCGTGCGAAAGCTGCCATCCGGTCTCGCCGACATATTGGTTGATCCCGCCCGGCATGCGCGCGAGCAGCGGGCCGAGCCCGAGCTCCTCGCAAAGCTGCTTGGCCTCCTCGCTGTCCGCATGGGGCGCGGGCCATTGCCGTCCCATCAGCAGGTTGAACGCGACCGACCCCGAGAGGATGTGGTTTTCATGGAACTGCGGGGCGGAGGTGGCGAGGCGGTGCCAGTCGTCCCCCAGGGTATGCCGGTCCAGGCCGTTGAGGAGCAACAGGCCCGATTTCGGAGTGTTGAGCCCGGTGAGGAGCGCGGCCAGGGTCGACTTGCCGCCGCCCGAGGCGCCTTCGAGCAGGATCCGGTCGCCGTGCGAGATGATGAGGTCGGTCGATTCGATGACGGTCTCGGTGCTCGACGGATAGGCGAAGGACAGGGCCTGGGCGTCGATCAGCGGCATCTTGATCGCCTCGTTCTCCAGCTGCTCGAGAGTGACGTAGGTCTTCGACGAGGTCTTGTTGCGGGCGGCGTGGAACATGGGGGCCACCTGTACCCACGCGACCCAGGCCCGGCCGGCCGCGGCCAGCCCCTCGGAAATTCCGCCGAAGGCGCGCTGGGCGAACAATATCCCGCCGAGGCTGATCGCGATCGCGGTGGAGGACACTTCCAGATTGCCGACGAAGGCCGGGACCAGCCCGATCAGCCCGACGATTACCCATCCCGACGACACGCCGAGGGTGGTCGTCACCGCGGTCCAGTCCATCACGCCTGAAATCTGGAGGTAGTTCTGGAGCGCGCTGTCCTCGTCGGCGTTGCTCCGGTTGGGCGGTTCCTGCGCCAGGCGGGTGCGGTGACCGACCATGACCTCGATCAGCTCGTGGGTCATGTCGAGCCGGGTCATCGTCCAGTTCCGCAGCTTCCGGAAGAAATTCCAGCTGAGAACGACTGCCAGCAGGGTCCAGCCGCCGAGAAGCAGGAGGTGGGTTCCAGGGGCGACGCCCTGGCTGAGGATCCAGGCCGCGAAGAACAGAGCCAGAAGCGAGCGGAGCAGCGCCATGCCGCCGTTGAGAGACAGCGATTCGAGCGCCTGCGACTCGACGACCCGGCTCAGCAGCTGGCCGACGCCCTGCCGCTTGATGCTGTCCGACGACATGCGCAACGCCCCGGCCAGAAGCCGGGCCTTGAGGAGCCGTCCGGCGTCCAGCGCCAGGGTCGCCGACCACCAGCCGCCGATGGTCGCCAGGGGGATCATCGTCGCCATCAGCAGAAGCCAGGCGATGAACCAGCCCGGATCGAAATTCCCGCCCAGCGCCGCCGAGCCGATCAGCGCCCAGCTCGCGATTTCGGCGACATAGCTTATCGCGAAGATCACCATCATCGCGGCGACCTTCTTGAAGGCGCCGATTCGGGACAGCTGTTTCAGGAAGCTCGCCGAGGGCGCGAGCCGAAGCACCCAGATGCGCTCGACCTGCCACTGGGCGAGCTGCTCGCGAAGCATGGCGGCGCGCACCTGGGGCTCGCGCGCGGCATCGATGCCGGTCGCCCGCACCAAACGGGTGATCTCCGGGATCAGCGGCCCTTCGCGCGGCCAGCATATCATGCCTCGAAGATGCTCCGGGTCGCAGGGGCGGATCCGAAGGTCCGGGGCCAGCAACAGCGGCCGGCCGCGGCGCCATCCGACCAGCAGAAACACTCCGGGCGCCCCGAACAGGCCGACCGGGAAAACCGCGGGACCGCCGGCGCGCAGCAGATCGGGCATCTCGGATACGGGGGTCTGGACCAGATTGGCCTCGATGCCGAGATGCTCGGCCGCCCAGTCGAACCAGTCGGAGAGGTTGCGGGCGTGGCCGGCGGCGATCGCGGCCGGCACCTTGACCGAATCGGACTCCAGCTTGGGGCGCAGGCCGGAGCGGCGCGAAAGCTCCTCGATCCCTTCGCCGATCCGGGCGAAGGGCCACAGGAACGGACGCATCGCCTCCATCATCCGAGGATCGGGCTCGGCCGAGCCGATATCGATTCCGGCGTCGGCCATTAGAGCGTCTCGCTGGCCTTCAAATGGCCGTCGACCAGGGTCATTCGCCGCCAGAAATCGCCCTTCCAGATCGACTCGCCGACCGCCGTCTCGGCATCGACCAGCTCTCGGTAGCGGGATTCGCGCGCCAGCAGGCTCGCGGGCGCGCCGTCTTCGATGATCCGGCCGTCCTCGACGACCAGGACGCGGTCGAAGGCCATGGTCTCGGCGACATCGTGGGTAACGCAAAGCAAGGTCACCGATCTCCACCACTGACGAGCCTCGGCAAGGAGCGCGCGGCGCTGGGTTCGATCCATGCCTCGAAACGGTTCGTCGAGCAGGGCGAGCCGGGTGGTCGGGCTGAGCAAGGCGCGAGCGAGGCGCACCCGCTGGCCTTCGCCGCCCGACAACAGGCCTCCGCCTTCGCCAAGCAGGGTCTGAAGCCCCTGCGGGAGCTTCTGGGTGACCCCGCGCAGCCGTGCGGCGGCGATGACGTCGCCGACGGCGAGGGCGGCATCGTCGTCGGACGCGTAAGTGAGATTGTCGAGCAGTGAGCGGTTCCATATCTGGATTGCGGGATCGACCCAGGCGGTTTCATGGCGAAGCGCTTCGATGTCGCGGCCCTGCGCCCGGTTGCCGTCGATCAGGAGGTGACCGGTCGCCAGGCGGTGCCAGCCGAGCAGAACTCCGAGCAGGGACGATTTGCCGGCGCCCGACATCCCGACGATCGCGACATGCTCCCCCGGGGTGATCGAGAGGTCGACCTCCCGAAGGATGGTGTGGCCCGCGGCGAGCACGCTGCCGTCGTGAAATTCCAGGGCGATCCCCTTCGCCGAGGGCTTCGTCTCCCGAGTCCCGATCGCTGCCCGTTCCTCCTCGGTCAGCTCGAGGTCCTCCGGCGCGGACAGCGGTTCGAGCAGTCGCGACAGGACGTTTCGCTGGGCCGGATATTGATGGATCAGCCGGGCGATCTGGCCGCCGAGCGCCGGCAACTTCAAGGTCCAGTAGACGAGCAGCAGGTCGGATCCGGTCACCCGCCCGGCGCTGAAGAAATGCGACAGCAGCAACGCTCCGACGAGGCCGGTGGTGACGATCGCCTGCACGGTATCGGTCGCGAGGGTGAGGTTGATCAGGCCGCGGAGCGATTTGTACCATTCAACGAGCAGGCTTTCGTGCTGGCCCTGGACGCTGCGCTCGGCGCGGTGCGCCCGTACCGGCGCAAGGCCCAGCATGGCGTCGAGGTAGAAGCTGTTGAGAGCGCCCGCGTGATTGCGGACCCGCAGGTCGCGCTCATTGAGGATGTGCTGCGTGGTGAAGGGGAAGCTGAGCGCCATCAATGCGAGCAGCCCGGCGAGCAGCCAACTGGCGGGAGCGAGGATCACGACACCGGCGAAGACGATCGCCAGCTCGATCACCGACTGGACCAGCCGAAGGCCGAGCCCGGGGACTCCGCGCACCGTCTGGATATTGTGATTGCGATCGGCCATGTCCGAGATCGGTCGGCTGTGGAAATAGCGGTCGTTGAGCCGAGGCAGCTTGGCCAGCAGAGCCATTCGAAGCCGCGACTCCAGCTTGCGCCCCCATCGAAGGGTCCCCAGCCCCGTCGCATATTGGAGCACGAGCAGGATCGTCGCGAAGACGAGCAGCCCGATCGCGGCGAACAGACGCTGGCTGGGCAAAGCGAGCTGCGCCGATATGTCGAAGAGGCCTCGAAACAGCAGCGCCTCGATCATCGTCGCGCTTACCGCGAAGGCGCCTGCCAGGACCAGCGCCAGCGGCGCGAGCAGGCCGTCCTCGCCCAGCATTTTCCACAATGCGGCGAGCGGCGGGACCGGCTTTTCGGCAAGCGCCGCCGAAAGCTCGAGCGACAGCGGTCTCCGCTCCTCGGCGGCCTTGGCGTCGTCCGACCTGACTCCGGAGATGCTCAGAACGACCGCACCGCCGACCCTGAGGGTGCCCTCGACGGCGGTAGACGGCGACGGATCCTCCGTAACCGACCAGAAGGGTTTAGGGATGAGCGAGTCGGCTCGTCCGGCGGCATGGCTTTCGGCGGCCTCGCCAAGGAGGGTGCGAAGCACGTTCTCCGCCTCGCTGCCGGCTCTGATGCCGCCATTGTCGATGAGCGACTGGACGAGCCTGGTGCCGGCATCCAGCGCGGCGAGCGGGTGCCAGCCGGGATCGGCCACGGCGCCGGCGACGAGCTCGCCGACCGCCGCCGCACTCGCTCCGAGGAGCCCCAGCCGTTCGCGAAGCGGGTCGAGGAAGTCGTCGGTGGCGGCCCAGTCGCGCCAGTCGGCGATCTCGACCGTCAGCCAGTGGGCATGGATCTCCTGCTGGAACTGGCGCAGCGAGACCCAGCGGCGGCCGACGGCCGGGTCCATCACCTGAACCCAGCGGCCGTGGCGGCGCCAGGCCACGACGAAATGCAGCGCCGCGCCCCGGTTCACGACGACGATCGCCGGAAGAGTCTTGGCGCTGGCGAGGGTGACATGATCGATCGGAACGATCGCCTGTTCCGCCACCAGGCCAAGGTCCTTGGCGATCTCCTCGATCGTGTCGATCGAAGTGCCGTCGACGTCGGTCTGGCAGGCTTCGCGCAGTCGGCCGAAGCTGATCGGGACGTGATAGCCTTCGAGCAGGCATTTCAGAGCCGCCGGGCCGCAATCCATCGTCGAGGTCTGGACGACCTCGACCGCGAGCAGGCGGCGCTCCTTCGGCTTGCCTTCGGCAGCGTTCATCGCGCGGCGCCGGCCCCGGGCTCCGGGCCCTCGGTCATCCGCCCGGCCGATCTCAGCAGAAGCCTGGCGGGCGACACCGTCTCGACCCTGACCTCGATCCTGCCGGGCAGGCCGTGGCGAAGGACGAGGCCTCGAGTGGCGTCGCGCTTGATCCGGAACTCGGCGCGAAGCGACTGATCGCGAATCTCCCCGGCGACCCGGATGGCGGTGGCCTCGATCGTTCCGAACTGGACCCAGGGGAAGCCTTCGAGCCGGAACCGGGCAGTCTGACCCGGCCGGATCCGCCCGAGCGCCGTCGTCGGATCGAAATCGGCGACGATCAGCAGGTCGCCCTGGGGAATGATGGTGGCCAGCTTCTGCCCAGGAGCGACATAGGCGCCGGCGCTCAGGGCGCGCATCTCGCCGACCACCCCCGAAACCGGCGCCCTGATCTGATGATTGGCCACTTCGAGGCGAAGCTGCTCGATCAGCTCGCGGGTCGAGGCGGCTTCCGCCTGGGTCGCCAGGAGATCGCGGGTCAGCCTCTCCATCTGGACTCGGGTCTGATCGGCGCTGACGCTCGCGTCGACTCCGAGCTTCGCCAGATCGGCGGCCGAGATATCCCGTTCGGATTCGGCCTTGCGGGCGTCCGCCGCGGCCCGGACGGCGTCGACGGTGGCCGATCCGCCGGTGGCGGCGTCGTTCCGGATCCGGGCAGCGCTGTCGCTGGCGAACCTGGACGCAGCGTTCGCGCCCTGCAGCCGCGCGCTGGCGGCGCGGACTGCAGCCTGGGTGGAACGCTGCTCATTCTCCATCACCCTGCCGAGATACGCGATCTCCTTCCTGAGCGACGCGAGCCTCGCCGGATAGAGCGGGAGCCGGGCCTGGGCCTCGGCGAGGCGAAGCTGCTGCCGGGTCGAATCCAGCTCGACCAGCACGTCGCCGGCGCGGACCTTCTGCCCGATGACGATAGGCGCCCGGGTCAAGCGGCCGGCGAGCAGCGACGAGATTTCCCGCGGCGCGCTTCCAACCTGAAGCCGAGCCTGGCGCGAGACCTCATAGACGGTGACGTTCCCCAACCCGAACCAGAGCAGCCAGGCGAGGAGCGCGATCCCGGCGAGCGCCAGTGAGATCAGGACGATCCGCGATGAGTCGAGCGCCAGGGATTGGGTCGTCTTGGAAAACTGAAACGTCAACTCGCTCTCCCCGGAAGCCACCTTAAGCGCTAGGTCCCGCGCAGCGCAATGGCAGGGCGGGGCTATGGGCGGCAGCTTATTGAAAGAGTTTTCAAAATCAAAGCACTACGACAATCCGACCCGCACCGGTCGCTCCCTGGGACAAGTCGGCCTTGCGGGAAACCCCTAGGTCATTGTCGGTCAACCGGTGTCATTATTAGTCCGAAACAGGTGCTTTTTCACCCGGAAACCGGTTTCCCGCAGAGGCAACTTAGCATTTCCACGGATACATCCGAAATGCGACCCAAATCCGCTTGAGTTGGTCCGGTCGAGGCCTATCGTCACCCATGTCGGAGGCGCTCAACCATTGAGTCTCGCCGGCCAAGGGATCGACGGGGGAGCGACTTTCTCCGCTCGCAGTTCCGACGGAGTATAGTCGACGTATGTCTACGCTTCCCAATCACGTTTCGGCAGTTGGTACCGCAGATACCGCATTCGGCAGCGACTCATCCGATGAGGATGACACTAACAAAGAGCGCGCCTTGCATCAGGACGACGAGCTGCTCTTTCCGATGTCGAAGGGCGCCTTCGTCCAATATTGGGAAGACGAGGAGACTCCGCGGGAGCTGCGGGTCTACTTCCGCGACAAGGAGATCGCGTTCGACGATCCCGCTTTCTATTCCTTCGGCGAGACTCTGATCAAGCAGTCGAGCTTCCGGGCCGGCGACGCCCTGCAATGGGGCGACTATGAGTGGCCCAAGGTTCGCCAGATGCTCCAGGACCTCATCGAGGCCGAGGTTCTCAAATATGCGGACGAGGTGAGCGATGTTCCCGCCGCGCTGCGTCATGAGGAGCGCGAGACGCTGCTGATGCCGGCGAAGATCGGCGAAGGGAAGACCTGGGACGACGCCGAGGAGATCATGACCATGATCTCCGGAAGGCCGCTTGAGACGGGCTATATCGAGCTCGTCATCCCGATCTTCCGGGTTGCGCATATGTATATCGACCAGGACGACCGGCAGGTCGGCGAGGCCAACGTCTTTCCGCCGGCGATGCGGCTCGACCGGCCGACCCTGTGGCGGACCTGCACCTATTCCGGGACCCGCTACCAGCCCGATCTTCCGATGAACGTCACCGCGCTCCGGATCATGCGCGATCAGTGGCGGCACATGATGGTGATCGTCCGGCGGATCAGCGACGCGTACCGCGCGCGCTTCCCCGAGGTCGACGAGCGCGGCTGGACGGTCGGCGACATCGAGCGGATGACGGTCTGCGTGCTCGCGCTTCCGACCTACCAGGTGATGCGGGTCGAAAACCGGGTCGAGAACGGCAAGCTTCATCCCGCGCTGTCGTCGGCCTTCCGGCTCACCGACGGCTTGCGCATGTTGATGCACCACATGCTGTTCGTCCCGTTCGGCGAGCCGACCCGGTCGGGGACGACTCCGATGACGGGGTTCGAGGCGCATCAATATGCCGAGCGCAATTATTCGTTCCACACCGGGCAGGGCGTCTGCGCCGGCCCGCCGTCGATGGTCGACGATTTCCTCGCCGTCATCCTCGACCGCGCCGATCCGAAGGGCGGCTGGCCGGACAAGATCGATCCCGAAGTCCAGGCGGCTCTGGACGAGGTCGAGCAGGCGGTGGACTACGGCCTGCTCGGTCTGCAGGCATTCGGCTCCGTCTTCTCGCTGTTCCCGACCTCGACGGCGGGACATGCGGAGCTGAGGGAGATCGTCAACGGCTGGACCAGGTCCGACTCTCCGACCCTTGCGACGCTGCGCGACCGCTGCGACAAGATCCACGAAGTCACCCAGGATGTGGGCTGGCTCAAGTCGGACGCGTTCCGCAAGAGCCGACTCATCGCCTATAACGAGATGTACCAGAAGTGCGGCTTCGGCCTGACCGGAAGCTATCCGGAGCCGTCGCTGGAAGATATCTATGAGAATGTGCCGCCGCTGCCCGAAGCGCTGAGGGAGCAGCTGAAGGCCGCTTTCGCCCGTCACTTCCAAGATCTCGAGGACGGCGACGAGCTCTTCTCCAGGCTGGCCGATTGGCTGGGCCGGTTCATCAGCTTCGTCCAGGTGGCGACCCGGGTTGCGCTCGACGTGCAATTTCGGATCAACGCCCTGCTCGGGCGGGACAAGCCCAAGCACACTTTCATGGGCCGCGACCTGGGCAAATATATCGGCCTCGACAAGAGCGTCGACTCCAAGGCCGAGAGAAAAGAGGTGCCATTCCTCATCGACGACATCGGGAGGGTGCTTGGGATCACGATCGACATCACGGTCGACGAGATCACCATCACCGATGGCGTGAGGAATTTCGCATTGGCGCCGAGAGAGATTCCGCTGGACGAACCGTCTGCGGGATGAAGCGTGATCAAACGCAAACGTGGAGGAAGTCAACATGAAGATCAGGACCAATGTACGCGCCGGCGCCGCTTATGACCGTTGCGGCGGAACGACCCGCTGCGGCGGCAGCACCCGTTGCGGTGGAAGCACTCGCTGCGGCGGAGGCACCATCTATCTCGATCAGCCGTACGAGGTCTAAGGGGAGAGCCCGGTAGGGGGACCGGGCTTTCTTGCGTTCCTCAGCCGGACGGAGCTCAAGCTCCGGGTGGCTGAGGAACCTTTACGGCCTGCGGAACAGGGATACCTCGATCGCCGGCCGTCGAAGATTTCGGCGGGCACGATGCCGGTCGGGATCGCGCAGAGCGCGCAAAACGTGGAAGGAAATCGAAATGAAAATCAGGACCAATGTTCGCGCCGGCGCCACCTACGACCGTTGCGGCGGCAGCACTCGTTGCGGCGGCTCGACCCGTTGCGGCGGCGGCGGCGGCACCGTCAGGCTGGACGTCTACGACTACTAAGGTGTGTCGCGGCAGGGGGCTGTAACGGCCCCCTGTCGTCGGCCGGCCGGACCGTGATCCGGCAGGTCGAAGACAGCTCGGCGGACCTGATGTTCGCCATCCAAGCGCCGTCAGGCGCCGGACATGAGAGGAAGCTGAAATGAAAATCAGGACCAACGTTCGAGCCGGTAGCGCAGATCGTTGCGGCGGCACCACCCGTTGCGGCGGTTCCACGCGTTGCGGGGCAACCACCCGTTGCGGCCCCACCATCCCGACGGATTGGCTGTACGAGATATCCTGAGAAGATTTCGCTGGGATTGTCCGTGAGCGGGCGGAGCATCAGCCTGCGAAAGTCTGACGGAACCTCACAGTGCGCAAGATTGCGCAAAACGTGGAAGGAAATCGAAATGAAAATCAGGACCAACATCCGCGCAGGCCTGGCCTACGATCGTTGCGGCGGCACCACCCGTTGCGGCGGCGCTACCCGTTGCGGCGGCTCGACCCGTTGCGGCGGGACGGCGACCTACAAGCTCTGATACGCAGGATGAAGTTCCGGCCGGCCCTGGGGCCGGCCGGATACTGCGCAGTGAGGCGCAGCGTTGAGAGGAAGCCAAAATGAAAATCAAAACCAACGTC
The DNA here is from genome assembly GCA_049590095.1 of Allosphingosinicella sp. Lineage (GTDB taxonomy): Bacteria > Pseudomonadota > Alphaproteobacteria > Sphingomonadales > Sphingomonadaceae > Allosphingosinicella. The sequence goes on from JBAWCC010000199.1 coordinate 25,898, forward strand.
CGCGCCGGCCTTCGCGATATCGACGGCACCGTCACCCGTTGCGGCGGATCCACCCGTTGCGGCGGATCGACCCGGTGCGGCGGAAGCACCTATTACTACTAAGCGGTAGGACGAGATTTGGTCGGCTCACAGGGGGCGGCCGAATGGGCGCAATGAAGCGCCAACATGAAAGGAAGCCAAAATGAGAATCAGGACCAACGTTCGCGCCGGCGCCATCGTTCGCGACCAGCCGATCGATCGTTGCGGCGGCGCGACCCGTTGCGGCGGCACGACCCGTTGCGGCGGCTCGACCCGTTGCGGCGGCACCACCTACTACTACTAGGTCGTAGGAAAAGTTTCGGCCGCTCCTTCGCGGGCGGCCGGATACCGCGCCACTCAGGCGCACAGCATGAAGGAAGCCAAAAATGAAAATCAGGACCAACGTTCGCGCCGGCATCGCTTATGACCGTTGCGGCGGCACGACCCGTTGCGGCGGCAGCACCCGTTGCGGCGGCTCGACCCGTTGCGGCGGCGGCGGCGGCACCGTCTTCTACGCTTACTAAGCGTAGGAAAAGTTTCGGCCGGTCCTTCGGGATCGGCCGTTTAACGCGCAATCACGCGCGGTGCATGAGAGGAAGCTAAAATGAAAATCAAAACCAATGTTCGCGCCGGACGTATCGATCGCTGCGGCGGCACCACCCGTTGCGGCGGCTCGACCCGTTGCGGCGGCTCGACCCGTTGCGGCGGCGGCACCGTCTACTACGTCTAAGGCGTAGCGAAGAATTCGGCCGGCCTACGGGCCGGCCGGATAATTGCGCAACCAAGCGCAAAAACGTGAGAGGAAGCTAAAATGAAAATCAGGACCAATGTGCGCGCCGGCATCGCTTATGATCGTTGCGGCGGCACCACCCGTTGCGGCGGCGCCACCCGTTGCGGCGGTTCGACCCGTTGCGGCGGCAAGATCCAGTAC